>CAYJDS010000013.1:0-19771 GCA_964369015.1 uncultured Staphylococcaceae bacterium
ACGATATTGACGAATAATTAATTAAAAATTTACTAAAAGAAGATGGGAAACTCTCTTTTTTTATTTTTTTTTTTCAATTTCTTTACAAGAATATTTTCTTTATGTATAATTGAGTTATCAAAAGTGGGAGAAAGTGGGAGATGAAATTTTTTGGGACTTATTACCATAACTTAGACGCTAAAGGACGACTTGTCGTTCCTGCAACGTTTCGGGAGGAACTCAAAGAATTAAAAACACTCTACTTACTGCACGGCTTTGATGGTGCGATTAGTATTTATCCTGAATCGGCTTACCAAAAAGAATTAGCCTACCTTGAAAGTCTTGATTATAAAAGCAGCGAGGCGCGAGCTTATAGTCGATTGATGTATTCAAGTATTGAACTTCTTGAAGTCGATAATGCGGGACGAATTAATCTTAATAGTCGCATCTTAAAAAAATACGCCATTAATAGTAGTGTTACGGTTATTGGTGTTGGTGACCACCTTGAAGTGTGGGATAGCCAAAAGTTTGAAGAATATGACACTAATGCGCGGGCTAATCTCGAAAACTTAGCCGAAGGCTTAAGTCGAGGCCACCATGAGTGAACATAAGCCGGTTCTCCTAAGTGAAGTAATTAAGAATCTTGATCCGCAAGAAAGTGACGTTGTCGTTGACTTAACGCTTGGACGAGCGGGACACGCTAGTGAAATCTTAGCGCGAATCCCGAAAGGTCATCTCTACGCCTTCGATCAAGATAAAACTGCTTTAGAAGAAGCCGACGAAGTCTTACGTCAAGTCGGAAAGAATTATACCCTGATTCACGCTAACTTCAAAGATGTGCACCAAGAGTTAGCAAAACGCGGCGTTAGTAAAGTTGACTTAATCTATGCCGACCTCGGTGTTAGTAGTCCGCAGTTTGATGAAGGAGAGCGAGGATTTAGTTACCGCTATGACGCGCCCCTCGATATGCGGATGGATCAAGAAAAAAACCAATTGACCGCCCAAATCATTGTCAATACTTATAGTGAAAGTGAGTTAAGACGAATCTTCTACGCTTATAGTGAACATCCATTTAGTGGCAAAATTGCTCATCAAATTGTCACTGAACGCTTGCAAAACCCACTTGTTACGACTGGTGACTTGGTAAAGATTATTAAAGACGCCTTACCGGCCAAGATTCTTGCTAAAAAAGGTCACCCCGCTAAAACAATCTTCCAAGCGCTCCGCATTGCGACAAATGATGAACTCGGCGTGTTAACCAAAGTCTTAGAAGAGTTACCAAGTTTAGTAAATGAAGGCGGGAAAATAGCCTTTATCACCTTCCATAGTCTCGAAGACCGACTTGTCAAACAAGCATTTAAAACCTTAACTTCGCCACTACCAAATCTTCATCCCTTAGCGATACGTACAAAAGAAGATGAGGCAAAATTCATTGCCTTAACGAGAAAACCAATTATTGCAAGTCGCGAAGAACTTGCCCTTAACCCGCGCGCCGCTAGCGCTAAACTTCGCATCATTACGAAAAGGAGGAATGTGTAATGAAAGACAAATTATATAAAACTAACAAAAAGGTCGGATTCTATCGTTTCCGTGCTGCTTTAGTTGCTTTAACCATTTTAACTATTGTTGGTGGTGCTTTAACTCTTCCTTATCAATATGTTGTCAAGGCTATCAATGCCTATCAAGCCGAACGCACTCCTGAAGTTGATGTTCCGCTTGTCGAAGAAGTCGTTGGCGATTTTTAAATTTGCGAGTTTCCCCCCAGGCCTTAGTGAACTTTCCCCTTAATTTCACTAAGGCTTTTTAGTTTTATATTTCACTTTGGCTGAAAATCAAGAAATTTAATGGCTGGACGTTGTGAAATATTGCAGTTTATTATAAAATAATAACAATATGGAGTTAAGAAATGGAAAAAACGATTAACACGCTGGAAATCTCCACTAGTGCCGTAAAATTAGTGGTTGGCTACGAATTAGACGGACAACCTTACGTCCTTTATGCTGAAAAAGTTAATATCGTACAAGCGGTTTCCGCCGGCGAAATTGTTCAACCTGACCAAGTTATTAATGCAATCAAAAAACTTGTTAATGACGCGCGGCTTAATCTTGATCTTGAAATTATTGAAGTTGTCCTAGCGCTTCCTTCGATTGACTTTGAAGTCTTCCGCGGCACGCAAACGACGAATACGCTCTCAAACAAAATTGACCGAATTGATATTAAAAATATTATGGCGCTTTTTCGGAAAAACCGCGTTGATCCTAATAAAGTTATTGTCGCGATTTTGCCACAAACATTTAAGACCGACGGCGATCAAGTTTATCGGCAACTGCCGCTGGGAGAAGTTAGTAACACCTTAACCGTTGAAGCTTTTCTTCATGTTTTACCCCTCTGGATTTATAATGCCTATATTGAAGTCGTAACTAAAGCAGGGTTAAAGGTTAGTAAAGTTTACGCTGATCGTCACGCCTTAACCGAATTACTTAATAATCCGACTAGTGCAACAAGTACTTATTTTTTAGTTGATTTTGGCGCGAGTACGACCTCGATTACTTTTATCTCTAATGACAATATTTATTTTTCGCGCATGATTAATGAAGGCAGTCTTGATTTAACTTATCTTCTTGCGAAGAAATTTGGGCTTGAATTAATGGTTGCGGAACGACTTAAAAAAGATTATGGCCTCGACCATCGTAATGTTAGTATTAATTACCCGTTAGCAAGTGGAATTAATGAAGCCGGCGAAGAGCTTAAGGTCGGCTTAACTGATATTTATAAAACGTGTCATGATTTTCTTACTGATCACTTAAAGAAAATTATTAATGAAATTAAAATTGTCGGACAAACGCAAAATATGCCGAATTTGAATAAATATCCGCTGCTTTTTGTTGGCGGTGGATCTAATATTTATAATTATGAAGAAGTTATTGGCAGTGACCGGACTTTTCCCAATAAATTTATCGTTAAACTTGATACAATTGGCGCACGAGACTTAGTTTATGCGGTTAATTTAGGCTTAATTAAAGCATATACTCGTTATGTCCAAGATATTGGCGATGAACGAACTAGTGTTGGAACACTTACAAGGAGTTAAACTATGAATGGACCACAAGATTTAGACAACTTTGAACCAGTCGCAAAAATTGTTGTAATTGGGGTCGGTGGCGCGGGTAATAACGCGGTTAACCGGATGATTGATGACCAAATCGATAGCGTTTCATTTTGGGTCGCTAATACTGATAAACAAGCTCTAGCGACGAGTAAAGCGAAAAACCGTGTCGTCTTAGGTGAAGAATTTACCCATGGCTTAGGCGCGGGGGGCGAACCGAGTGTTGGTCGCAAAGCTGCCGAAGCAAGCCGCAAACAAATTGAACAAATAGTCCAAGGCGCTGATCTTGTTTTTATTGCCGCGGGAATGGGTGGGGGCACTGGAACTGGCGCTTCGCCAATCATCGCTGCTATTGCCAAAGAATCGGGAGCCTTAACAATTGCGATTGTGACCCGTCCTTTTACCTTTGAAGGCAAACGACGGATTGCTAATAGTGTTGAAGGCCTTAATAACTTAAAAGAAATTGTTGATTCAATTATTGTAGTGAGTAACGATAAACTCTTAATTACTGGTGGAAATCTCCCGATTGCCCAAGCCTTTAGCGAAAGTGACAAAGTTTTAGCGCAAAGTGTGAAAACTGTCGTTGACTTAATTTTAGTGCCGGCTGTTATTAATCTTGATTTTGCCGATGTTCGCAATACACTCAGTAATAGCGGCATTGCCCTGATCGGTTTTGGTACGGGACGCGGAAAAAATAAAGCCAAAGACGCTGCCCAGACCGCGATTAATTCGCCACTGCTTGAAGCGAGTCTTCAAGGGGCCAGAAAAGCGATTATTGCCGTCACTTGTGGGACGAATGTTTCGCTTTTTGAAGCCCAAGAAACCGTTAATGAAATTGTTGAGACATCAGGTTCTAACCTTGACGTTAAGTTTGGGGTTGCTTTAAACGAACTCATTGAAGACGCCATTATTGTCAGTGTTATTGCGAGTGACTTTGAAGAGAGTTACGATTTTACAAGTACGCAGTCGCCGATTATTAAACAAGTGGCGGGGAGTGACTTAAATAGTCGTTTAGAGGAAGAAGAAGACGATAATGATAGTTTCTTGCCTGATTTTTTAAAGGAACTTGAGGAAGAAGACGGCGAATAATATTATACTTCGTGTATAATAGAGTAGAAAACGGACGAAGACACGGTAAGTAATTAGTGTTGGCGCAAGCGAAGAGAACGATGTGGTGAAAGTTCTTGCCAAGCCTTACTTATTATCACTTCTGAGTGGATTGGTGAAAAAAGTAACCTTTCTCGGGTAAACCTTCCGTTATAAGGACCAAGTGCTAGAATATTCTAGAAGATAGGTGGTACCGCGTAAAATTACGTCCTGTCCCTATCTTTTTTATTTTAAGGAGGAAAGTATGAACTTAAAGGATAGTCTCTTAATGCCAAAAACTGATTTTGAAATGCGGGGTAATTTAGGCGTCAAAGAACCGATTATTTTGAAAGCATGGCAAGAACAGGATTTATATAAATTAATTTTAGAAAAAAACGCCGGGAAACCGACCTTTATTCTCCATGACGGCCCGCCTTACGCTAATGGGGATATGCACGCTGGTCATATGCTTAATCGTAATTTAAAAGATATTGTCGTGCGGATGAAGGCAATGCAAGGCTACGCCACTCCCTTTATTTTCGGCTGGGACACACACGGCTTACCAATTGAAAATCAAGTCACAAAAAGTGGTGTAAACCGCAAGGAATTAAGTGTTGCGGCGTTCCGCGAACTTTGTGAAAAATATGCCTACAGTCAAGTAGCGCGCCAAAAAGAACAAATTAAACGCCTTGGTGTTGTTGGCGACTTTGAAGAAGCTTATTTAACCTTAACGCCTGATTACGAAGCAAGTGAACTTGAAGTGTTTAAAAAGATGGCCTTAAAAGGTTATATTTATCGTGGTCTAAAACCCGTTTCTTGGTCACCAAGTAGCGAAACCGCCCTCGCTGAAGCCGAAATTGAATATAAAGACGTGACAAGTGACGCAATTTACGTAACTTTTGAAGTTGTCGAAGGAAACGAAACAATTACGAAGGGGACAAAGTTCATGATTTGGACAACGACCCCATGGACCCTCCCGGCAAACTTAGCAATTAGTGTTCATCCAACATTTGAATATGGACTTTATGATTCGGTGCTTGGTAAAGTAGTTCTTTTAGTTTCGCTCGCCGAAGAAGTAAGTAAAGAAACTGAAATTGAATTTAAACTTACTAAAACTTTTCCTGGCAAAGTGCTCGAAGGAATTAAAACTAAACATCCACTTTTTGATCGCACCTCAGTCGTCATTTTAGGTGAACACGTCACTCGTGAAGCGGGAACTGGCGCGGTCCATACGGCTCCAGGACATGGGATGGACGACTATATTGTTGGACAAAAATACGGGTTAGATATTTTATGTCCAGTTGACGGTCGTGGTTTCTTTACTGGTGAAGGCGGAAAGTACGCTGGATTATTTTACGAAAAAGCTAATCCGATTATTTTAGAGGACTTAAAAGCCAACGGTGTTTTAGTTAGTAGTAAAAAGATTACGCACAGTTATCCGCATGACTGGCGGACGAATAAACCACTTATTTTTCGGGCTACACCGCAATGGTTTGCTTCAATTGAACCAATTCGTGAACAGTTATTAGATGCAGTTCATCACGTTACGTGGTACCCAAGTTGGGGCGAAACAAGAATGGTTAATATGATTAAAGATCGCGGTGATTGGACGATTAGTCGGCAACGAGCTTGGGGTGTTCCCCTCCCAATAATTTATCATGAAGATGGGTCACCGATTATTGAAGAAGCAGTCTTTGATAAGATAATTGAAGAAGTAAAAAAGCATGGGAGTAATATTTGGTTTTTAAAAGAAGCGGAATATTTTCTGCCCACCGGTTACACTAGTCCGCTTTCCCCAAACCATAAGTTAACCAAAGAAAAAGACATTATGGATGTTTGGTTTGATAGCGGCACCAGTGCGCTCCATGTCTTTAATAAACATCATTTAAAATTCCCGGCTGATCTCTATCTTGAAGGAAACGACCAATATCGCGGTTGGTTTAATAGTTCACTTACGGTCGCCGTCGCGAGTGAAGGTCAAGCCCCATATAAAAGTGTTTTAACGCATGGGTTTGTCCTCGACGAAGAAAAAGAAAAGATGTCAAAATCTAAAGGTAATGGCCTTGAACCAATGAAGCTAGCTAATGAATTTGGCGCTGATATTCTTCGCCTTTGGAGTGCCACTATTGACTTCCAAGAAGATGTGCGCCTTGGTACGGGACTTTTAAAACAAACGAGTGAGTCGTACCGTAAAATTCGTAATACCTTCAAATTTATGCTTGGTAACTTACCTAATAAAGAGACTTCACCCGCCGTTATTGCCTCTTTAAGTGCCGAACCTACTTTTGATCTTGACGCAATGATTGTTAATAAAACTAAAGAAGTTAGTAACAAAATGATTAACGCGTACAATAACTATGAATTTAGTAGTGCTTTTACATTGCTTTTAAACTTCATTACTAATGAACTTAGTAGTTTTTATCTTGATATTGTTAAAGATATTCTCTATTGTGAAAGTGTTAATAGTCCGCGCCGTAAAAGTGTTGTGAACACCTTGTTTTTCATCGTTAACACGCTCTTACCACTGATTGCGCCAGTCCTTGCCTTTACCGCGGAAGAAATTTATTCGTTTCTACCGGTAGTTTATCGGCAAAAAAGTGTTCACTTACTTTCCTTTCCCGAAAAATTTAAGGTTGATGAACTTGCTTTACAAAATTTAAATACCGTGCTGCTTAGTCGAAGTGCGGCTTATTTACAAATTGAAGAACTACGCAAGAATGGCGTTATTGGTAGTAGCCAAGAAGTTAAGTTAACATTACCTGCAAATGAATTCTTGGCCAAAGCCTTCACAAGTGAAGAATTAGCACGCATTTATATTGTTAGTGAAGTCACATTTAGTGACGAACTGAAAGCCGAAAAACATCATGGCGAAAAGTGTCCCCGTTGCTGGAATTATCATGACCACTTAGTTAAAAGTGGCGAACATCACGTTTGTGAACGTTGCGCTGAGGTTTTAAAAGATTATGAAGATTAATTTTAAAGCTCTTTTGAAAACCTTTTTCTTCTCCTTTGTGTGGCTAACAATCCTACTACTTTTTATTGATCAAGTCACAAAAATAGCGGCTTTTAACGCTAACTGGAATATTACCTTGATTGAAGGTTTTCTTTACTTACATACGACACGTAATACTGGCGCTGCCTGGAGTATTCTTGATGGTAAAATGTGGCTTTTAGCAATCATCAGTGCCGTTGTTGGAATCGCCTTAATTGTTTATCGCATTATGTATCGGAAGAATTTGACGGCGCTTAAAAAAGTATTGATTGCCGTAATCCTTGCCGGAACGTGGGGCAACTTTATCGATCGTGCGTTTTATAAACTAATCCTTGGGAGTGAAGGAGTGGTTGATTTTATTTCCTTTCAATTTGGGTCCTATTACTTCCCAATTTTTAATGTTGCCGACATCTGTGTAACCGTTGGCATTATTAGTTACGCGGTTTTAGTATTCGTTGAAGATTACCTCAAAACAAAAAAGGAAGGTCAAATTGCCGTAGTAAACGAGCAAAATGATCATGAAATCAATGAGGAAAACAATGATCAAGCATGAAATAATTGTTGAAGAAAACAATAACAATTTGCGGCTTGATGTTTTTCTTGCTGGGCATTTAGATATGCCACGCGCACAAGTGCAACGGCTCATTAAAGATGGCAATGTTACTCTTGCGGGCGTAGTGTTAAAAGCAAGTTACAAAGTCAGAAGCGGTGAAGTTATAAGTGTTACTGAAGTAGAGCCAGAAAACGACATAGCACCATATTCTTTTAAACTTGATATTGCTTATGAAGACGATTACTTACTTGTTATTAATAAACCTGCGGGGCTCGTGGTTCATCCTGCCTTTGGCCATAATGATGATACGTTAGTTAACGCGCTTGTGGCCCGTAACACGGCTTTAAGTGACGTTGGCGGCGCTTTTCGACCTGGAATTGTCCACCGCCTTGATAAAGACACAAGTGGGTTACTAATCGTTTGTAAAAATAATGAAGTTCATAATAAAATGGCTAAACTTATTAAAGACCACGAAGTCGTCCGCCGCTACACCGCACTCGTTAAGGGTCATTTAAGTGAAAATGCCGGAAAAATTACGACTTACTTAAAAAGAAGTAAAAATAATTATCAAAAAATGGAAAATAACCCAAGTGAAGGAAAACTCGCAATCTCAAATTTTAGTGTCAAAGAACGGTTTAATAACTATATGCTCTTAGAAGTAGAACTTAAAACCGGACGGACTCATCAAATTCGGGCGCATATGGAATACATTAATACTCCAGTTGTGGGCGACGAACTCTATGGTAAAAATAACCGCGAACTTTATAAAAATGGCCAGCTTTTGCACGCCGGAGAGTTGTCTTTTATTCATCCATATACTGGGGAAAAACTTGTAATTACTGCCCCAATTCCGGATTATTTTAATAAAATACTTACAAAACTTCGGACAAATCTTTAAAATTACGGAAATTGTGTTTAGTAATATTTTTTAGGGAAGAAATTCCCTTTTCTCTTAAAAATTTTTGGGCAAATTCGTCAACCTTTTTACCCGCGCCGAGCGGAATATTCGTTTGGTATAAAGTGTTTAGTTTTCCTATTTCAAGAAGGAAGAAGTAACGCGCTAAAACACTCGCGGTTGCAATGCTAATCGCATTTTCTTCGCCAGACTTAACTTGAACAATCGGAATGTTTTTCATTTTAGCAGTATATTCATTAAATTTGTCTTCACTCGTAAAAGCATCAAGATAGAGTGAACCTTGGTAATTTTGACTCGTTGCTAATAAGCTTAAAACATTGTGGTGGAGCATTGCTTTCATTTTATTCATGTTATAACCCTCACTGATGAGTGAGTTGTATTTGTCATTGCTAACAATGTTGCGTTTGTAAGGGACAAATTTGATTAATTCGTTTGCAATCACAATAATTTGCTCGTCTTGAAGTTTTTTCGAGTCCGTTACACCAAGATTCTTAACTCGTGGATAATTCTCTTCACTAATATAACTGCTAACAACCACGAGTGGGCCAAAAAAGTCCCCAAAACCAACCTCATCGCTGCCAATTTGCGGTAAAACCGTTATTTTTTTAACTTCTGCGGTTTTGTCTTCTTCATAATCAACGATAAAAGGTTTTAAAAAAGATGGTAAAACCTTAGTGCGATAAATCGCTTTATAGGGCGTTTCTTTGGTATTGTCGTAAACGATAAATTCTTCATCCCCACGGCGAAAGTAGGCTAAGATATAGGCGCCTTCATTACTTTGAGGCGGTAAATCAGTGGCTTTTAGAATGGCTTTTAAGTCATCTCGGGGAATTTTTAAGCGGTAAGTTTTCATTACACAAATTGTAGCACAAGTAGTTATATTCTTTATAATCTCTAATTTTTAGTGTGCGTGATAAAATTAGGCTATGGATATTTTTGAATTACTTGGTTTTGATGAGGTGCTGTGCAAAGTACAAGCTTTTACGAAAAGTGAACTTGCGCGAGAAAATGCACTATTAATTAAGCCTTTTTCTTCGGTTGAAGAAGCACGCCATGAATTAACACTCCTTGACGAGGCTAGTTCAATACTTGTGCGGTTTGGTTCACTTCCTTTAACGCAAAGTCATAACTTAGCGTTAATTCTTGAAAGTGCCAGAAGCGGAAATAATTTAACACTCCATGATTTTTATTTAATAAGCGCTGATATTTTAAATCTGCTTTCACTAAAGAGTTTTTTAAGTGACAAGCTTGATCGTGCTCCTTTACTAAAAGAATTATTAACTAAACAAGTGGATTTACATGTTTTAGATGTTGAAATTAATAAAGTTATTACGCCGAACTTAACCATTAAGGATAATGCGACGCATGAATTAGCGCGGATTCGAAAAAACATTCGTCTTAGTGAAGATCGTTTGGCAAAGTTGGCTAATTCGCTACTTAGTAAATATAGTAGTATCTTGGCTGAAGAAGTTCTTACTAAACGAGATGGTCACTTTGTTATTCCAATTAAGACTGTCCATAAAAACAAAATTAATGGGATAATTTATGACATTTCTAATTCCGGGCAAACAATCTTTATTGAACCTAGCGAAATAGCGACGCTCAACAATACGCTCGTAAGTTATCAAAACGACGAAATTGTTGAAATCAATCGCATTTTGCGGTCTTTAACGAGTGAAGTACTAAATTACGAAACAGCTATAATTAATAATAATATTTTGTTAAGTACGATTGATTTAATTTTTGCAAAAGGGGAGTACGGTTTAAAAATTAATGGTTTCATCCCCCACTTCATTGATGAAGTAGGGTTAAATTTTGTTGATGCGCGTCATCCACTTCTAAAAGTAGATACGCTGGTTGCAAACTCTTTTCATATTAATAAAGACCGCTTTATCATTATTATTAGTGGGCCAAATGCAGGCGGGAAAACAGTCGCGCTTAAAACAATGGGTTTATTCGTTTTAATGGCTAAAAGCGGGTTGATGCTGCCGGTAAGTCAAGAACCAAGTCTTTTCTTTTTTGAAAATGTTTACGCCACAATTGGCGACGAACAAAGTTTAACCGCTAACCTTTCAACCTTTAGCAGTCACGCCCAACGAATCGGGGAAATATTGCATGTTGCGACGAATAAGGACTTTGTTTTGCTTGATGAACTAGGAACCGGAACAAGTCCTGAAGAAGGGGAAGCTCTTGCCCTTGCCGTAACTAGCCACTTGCAAAGAAATCATATTAGCGCGGTTATTAGTAGTCATTATAGTCGCCTTAAACAATTTGCCTTTGATCATCCTGGCATTATTAATGCTTCGATGGCGTTTGACGAAACAAAACTTGCTCCACTTTACGCTTTTCACGAAAATGTTCCGGGCCGCTCATACGGGTTAGTAGTGGCGAAAAGGTTTGGTATCCCCGCAGCGATTATCAAAGAAGCCGAAAGTTTACTTAATGAAGGCGTCTATGACTTTGAAATGACAATTGGCCGATTACGGGCTGAAATTCACACGAACGAAAAACTTAAAGTTGATTTAGAACAAGCTACGCGTGAACTTTCTAAAAAAGAACAAGCTGTTACTAAAGAGTTAAGCCGTTTAAAAGAAGAACTTGAAATTTTTCGTCTTGAAAAAAATAAAATCTTAAAAGCGGAAGTAGAAACAACTTTAGAAAAACTTGATTTACTTGTTAAAGAAGCCTTAACTAGTGGCGGGAAAGCCCATGAAATTATTGCTTTGCGCAGGGAAATTCAAGAAACTACTAACGAGCAAGCTGAGGAAGAAGAAATTGATAATGTAGCAATTGAAAATGGTGACTTTGTTGAAATTAAGTCCTTATTAGTAAGTGGAGAAGTCGTTAAAATTAATAATGACCAGTTAAGTGTTAAGTTAAGCAGTGGAAAAATTCTTAAAGTTAACATTACTGATGTCACTAAAACCAAACGTCCAAGTAAGAAAGTTGTTACGCCGGTGGTTAAGACTGAATATAAAAACGAACAAACGGTTATTCGTCCAGAAATTAACCTCATCGGTTTACGGGTTGATGAAGCACTATCAGTTTTAGAGGCGTATTTAGATAAAGCGCTTTTAAAACATTATTCGAAAGTAACGATAATTCATGGTTACGGCAGTGGCGCCTTACGCCGCGCGGTCCACGAATACTTGAAAACTTTGCCTTATGTTAAGTCATTTGCCCTCGGTGGACAGTTTGAAGGTCAAGGTGGGGCAACGGTTGTTAGCTTATGATCAAAAATGAAACAATTGCCTTTTTAGTCACAAACTTAACTAGTGATCCTGGTGTTTACTTAATGGAAGATAAAAACGGCAAGATTATTTATATTGGGAAAGCAAAAAACTTAAAAAAACGCGTTAGTCAATATTTTGAACGGGAACAAGTCGGCAAAGTTAAAGCAATGGTTGAACGTGTTGTTAAATTTTCAACAATCGTAACAAATAGTGAAAAAGAAGCCTTTATCTTAGAATTAAAGCTAATTCAAACTCATTATCCCCGTTATAACGTTATGCTCAAGGATGATAGTCATTACCCTTATATCGCGGTTAGTAAAACTGGTGATCCAGTCGTAAAGATCGAACGAAAAGCAAATAATCCTAATAATTATTATTATGGCCCCTTCCCCGCGAGCCAAAAAGCCTACCAAATAGTCGATCTCGTTAACAAGTTATTTAAAACCAAAAAATGTAAAGGTCATCATCATGAACCGTGCTTTTATTATCATCTCGGCCAATGTCTTGGTTATTGTTTTAATGAAGTAACTGAAGAAGAAAAAGCAGGCGTCCGCACTGATGTCTTAAATTTCCTTGATGGCCGTGATCAAAAAACCCTCAAGCATTATGAATCACTGATGAAACAAAGCAGTGCCGCGCTTGATTTTGAAAAAGCGCTCGAATATAAAACTCTCGTCAGTGCGATTAAACATATTTATGTTAAGCAAAATGTTGAACTTGAGCAAAAGATTGACGTTGATGTTATCGCCTATACGACAAATGGCGATTCGTTAGGGTTAAATATCGTTAGTTACCGCAAAGGGGTCCTTTTAGCCGAGAAGTTTGAAGCCGTTAGTCTTTTTGGTGAAAGTAATGAACAAGTTTTAACATTACTGGGTCAGTATTATAAAACCAATCTTGTCCCGAAAATGATTTTTATTGGTTCTTCCTACATTGGAAGCGAACTAGCGCTTCTTTATCCACTTAAAGTCATTGTTCCGAAGCAGGGTAAGAATTTAGATATTCTCAATCGTGCCTACCAAAACGCAAGTGAAGCCTTAAGTAAACATTTACTTTTCCATCAACAAAGTAGTGATCAAAATGAATTACTAACTAGTTTTGCCGCACTTGCTAACATTGATTACCCACGGCAAATTGATCTAGTTGATATTGCCCATCTTAGTGGTCAAGACGCACTTGGGGTTGTGACAACTTTTATTAACGGTCATCCGTTTAAGAAGTTATATCGCAAATACAATATTACTAGTCTCAATAAAAGTGACGATTACCTAAGTATGCACGAAGTATTAACTCGCCACTATGAACGAAAGCTTGCCGAAGGAAAAAACTTACCCGATTTACTCCTGGTTGATGGCGGCCTCGGGCAACTTAATGTTGCGCTTGATGTCCGCAGAGCCCTAAAACTTACTTTTCCGATTTTTGGTCTCGTAAAGAATGATAAACACCGCACTCGCGGTGTACTGAATGAAAATGAAGAAATAAGTGTCCCGCGCCCGATTTTAAACTTTCTAGCGGGAATGCAAGAAGAAGTCCACCGCTACGCAATTTTAAGTCATCGCCATAAACGAATTAAAAGTAGTTATATCAGTGTTTTTGATGGTGTTAAAGGGCTCGGGGAAAAGCGCCGGGCATTACTCCTTAAGACTTACGGCACGGTTGAAGCAATTCGCCAAGTAAGTAGTGACGAACTAGCCCAATTTATTCCGCTTGACGTTGCAAAACGACTTTTAAACCATTTAAATGAAGTTTTAGAATAAAGATTATTGAATAAAATCTGCGCTTAGTCTATTATTATACATGCATGTCCCGGTAGCTCAGTCGGATAGAGCAACAGCCTTCTAAGCTGTGGGTCGGGCGTTCGAATCGCTCCCGGGATGCCATTAGTTATTAAGGTATGTGCAAGCATACTTTTTTTAATAAATTGAGATGATAACTTGTATTAAGTTACTTGTTAATTGATAATAATGAAGGAGGACATTCTATGCCAGAATTCTTTGGAGTTTTTATATCAGTATTCTTTCTTATTTTTATCGGAATTTTTGCGTTTGTTATTTATTCAACGCTTAAGGCGCATAAAAATAACAACAAACCAATCCGTCAATTCACTATTTACGGCAAGACTTATCTTTTGTTTAGTGTTATTAGTTATAATCGTTACTCAAATGCCGTTGTTTATCAATTAAAAGACGAAAAAGGCGAATTACTTGGTAGTTTTAATTCGTTAGAAGACGTTTTAACTTTTTTAAGTATCAAAGAGTTTCCGCGTGACGATAGTTCACGTTATTATTAGGCAAAATTTTTACTCATTTATTACTGGTTTTCCGTGTGACGCTCAAAAAAGAGTGCACTTGATTTTACTTTTTTAAATATACCTTTATATTTTAAGGGTTGTAAACTTTTAAGGAGGTATGTTATGGAAAAAATGAAGATTGAAGTATGGAGTGACTTTGTTTGTCCGTTTTGTTATATTGGCAAACGAAAACTTGAGCAAGCGATTAAGGAATTAGACTATGGTGATAAGGTTGAAGTCGTTTATAAAAGTTACGAACTAAACCCCAATGCCGCCCTCACCCCTAGTGGACGTGGTGCGGAAGCTTTAGCGGCGTCTAAAGGAACAACGATTGAAAAAGCTAGTAATTTATACCGTCAAATAACAGAGCGAGCATCCCACTACGGCTTAACATATAACACGGAAAAATTACCGCAAATAAATACGCTTAAGGCACATCGTTTAGCGAAATGGGCGCGAACCAAAAAAATGGAAAATGAATTAACCGAATTAATGATGGACGGCTATTTTCGATTAGGTGCGGACCTCAGTAATAACGACACGCTCTTAAGTTTCGTCGATAAATTAGGTTTAAATAAGGAAGAAGCACTTGAAGTATTAAACAGTGAAGCTTTTCTTGACGAAGTAAAATATGAAAAATTTGAAGCACGGCAACTTGAGGTGCGCGGTGTTCCGTTCTTTGTTTTTGGTAACCGCTATGGAATTGCCGGAGCGGAAGAAGATGAAGTCTTTACGCGCACTTTAAAACAAACTTTAGAATATTTAGCTAATAAAAAGTCGCTGATCATTAATGATCATAGTAGTGCGACCGCAACTGGCGAATATTGTGGGGATGACGGCGACTGTTAAACTTTGCAAAAAGCGGGGATTTTTATCATTTTAGGTGTAAAAATACCTCATTATACGCTATCATATGAAAATATGAGGTTTAAATTATGAAACAAAAACTAAATGTCTTTTTATTACTTGCTATTTTACTTTTGGCCGGCTGTGAGAATAATAAATCTGATGATTCCTCTCTACCCGTTGATAACGGCAGTAGTTCCTCGCAAACGACCATCATTGACGGTTCGAGTAGCGAATCAAATAGTGAAAGTAGTAGCAGTGAAGAATTACCACCAATTGATGACCCGGCTATTTCTGGATTAGTAAGAAGTGAAGAATGGCCAAGTGCGGACCTTAATAATTTTCTAACTTATACTGCAAATTTTGTAATGCCTGAATTAAAAACTGAAACTAGTTTTCACCATGGTTTATATGAAGGTTATGGACTGTTTTATCGAGTTGTGACGAGAGTAAGAAAGGCGGATGCGTTTGCTGCTTATCAATTGATTCTTGAAGACGATTATGATTTTTCGTTCCAAATTGACGAATATGGTGATACTTATGGTGAGTCTTTTTATGGCGAAGTTAAGTTAAACCTTTATGTTGAAGTACTGAACAATTTTTATGAAGTAATCTTTGATTTTTATGATGGGGACGAATATATTCCTAAAGGTCTCGTCGCAGTTGATAATGTTGCCCTATTTGATTTTTTTGATCAAAGCGCGGTTGTTAAGAAATCGACAAGTCGGGTCAAATGGGAAGTCCATCCCGTAACTTTCTCCGTCTCACGGGGCAGTGCTGGTTATCCAGTAGGCAATACAAATTACAATCAATTAACGAATCCTTTACATATTTACGCCGGTAATATTGTCAATTTTCAAGTTGATAATCGCTTTTATATTTCGGAAATTAAAATTTTAGCCGCTAGTGGTTATGCGCTTCGTTTTAGTGAACAAGGTGATTTTGATACTACAAATTTAGCGGTCGATGTTGGGGGTGATTGGATTACCATCGCGCCAAGTGGCAAAATATCCACTCTTACTTATACCCGTCAAAATGTCACCAATGTTGGTCAAACAAGATTCGTAAGATTAACGGTTAAAATTGCCCGAAAGTAACTTAATTGCAACTATTTACCGACAAATTCACTGTTTTTTGAAGATTTGGCGACAAAATATAGTTACTAATACTACAATTTTATAGAAATAGCGTTGAATTTTATCAAAAAATTATATAATATTTATTATCCTAATTATTAAGGGGTGGCTTATGCAACGCAGGAGTAAAGTAGCAAATCTTTATGCGGAAAAGCTTGCATTCAATTGCAAATTTTGTGATTTTCCAATTACTAATCCTTCCTTTTATCCTGGAAAAAAATTAATGATCAACCGGTATTGCCCGCATTGTCATAGTCTTAACACTTTTCCGTTTCTCTCGCAAAGCGACCAAAAATTTTTACGCGCGGGCTTTTTCTCTAATCCCCTTTATCCATTATTTCCGCTACTTGGTAATCGGCTGCATGCGCCAATCATTGTTGCGCTTTTACCATTTGAAATTTTGACCAATTTTATGATTAATCTTTTATATATGCCTTTGGGCTTAATTGCTAATAATTTCAATATTGCCAAAGCCAATAAAGCATTTTATAACGGTTATGTTGAAAAAGATCCCGCGCTAGTTTATTTAGATATGCTCCGCCAAAAAAGTGCTGAAGGTAATAGTTATTGTTCCTTAATGCTTGGAAAATTTTATTTAAATGGTAATTTAGTGACTAAAGATCAAAATATCGCCCTTGATTACTTTCGGGCTTGTAAAGATGAGCAGGGTGACGAAATTGTTCAAGTTGTCAAAAAATTACTCCAAGAAGAAAAACCACAATATGACTTGGTCCACGAACTATTAAATTTAGTACCTGAAAATGATCAAGCCTCCTACTACCTAGCCTATTTAGCTTATTTTGGCTATGGAGTTAAACCGAGTTTTAAACTTGCAAAACAATATGGCGCCCACGCCTATAGTGTTAATATTAAAGATAGTCTTGATATCTATCGGAAATTGGAGTTAAATTGATAAAATGTCAGTAATAACAATCTTCATCCGCAGTTTATTGACCCAAGATTTTTTTCTGTCTCTCGCTTTGCAAACGCTAATTTTGTTTATTTTTCCACATTTTATTTTCTTAATTCGCAACAAACGGAAAAAACCAATCCTTCATTTTATCTTTTCAATCTTTTCCATTATTCCGCTTCTTGCTTTATTAATCTTCTTCCCGATTAAACTCGGTCCAATTGTTGCTTTTGATTTCTCATCAATCTTTTTAATGATTGCAATGGCGATTTTTGGTAATGTTGTTAGTATCGTGACTATTATTGCTGCTGTTGGTCTTAGTGTTCTCAAGAGCACTGATAATATTTTCTTGCGCTTGGTTCCATATCTTGTTGGTGTGATTATTGTTTTTATTGGCAATCAAGTCCAGAAAAAGCAAAGCAAAAAGATTTTTTACGCTTTTGTCTTTATTGCCTTGCTCCTTAATTCGATTTCGCTTTTTCTCACGACTGCCCTTCTTGACCCAACAACGCCGATTATACTTTTGTCGCTTTTTATTTTGATGTTAATTGTGCCAATTTTTGGCGTCGGAATTGTTGCCCTCCTTAATAGCAATAGCAATTTCTTAATTGAGCATGAAATTGTTATAAGTCAAGAAACGCTCCTGAAGTCACTTTTAACCTCCTCGTACAATATCCAAATTATTGCCGTTGACCTTGATTATAATTATTTGAGTTTTAATGAACAACATGATCGTTTACTTTCTAAATTGTATAAAACTAAGGCAGTTGTTGGTCAAAGTATTTTGACCGCGGTTGATAATCCCATTGACCGGCGCCGTGTTGAAGCTAATCTTTCACGGGCCTTAAGTGGTGAAGCCTTTGAAGTCGAAATTCAGTTAGCAGTCAAGCAAGGATTCTCTTTTCAAGAGTCTTATGCCCCAATTAAAGATCAAAATGGGGCAATAATTGGCGCAACAATATATATTTCCGAACTTAGTGAACGGGTTAAACGCGAAGAACAAATTAAATACTTTAGTTATCATGACCAAGGGACGGGGTTATATAACCGCCGCTATTTTGATAATTATGCCCTTAAGTTACGCGATTACAAAGGACCAATATGTGTCGTTTACGCTGATATTAATGGATTAAAAATCACTAATGACTTATTTGGTCATGCAGCGGGGGACGAACTTCTACTTGCCGTTACTGGTAAACTAAAGAACGAATTCAAAAACGAAATGATTGCCCGGATTGGCGGCGACGAAATTGTGATTGTCTTACGGACCGGCGAATTAGAAAATATTCAAAAAAAGATTAAACGGATTCAACAAGAATTCCAAGAAACAATTGTCTCGTATTTACTTGTTTCCGTCTCCTTTGGTGTTGCTTCCGCCCCAAGTGGCGCTCATGTCCTTAAAGCACAGCAAGATGCCGAATATAGAATGTACTATGATAAATTAAATAGTGTTAATACCCAACATAAAAATGTCGTGGATGTCCTGCTAGCCAAAATTGCCAAGGACCATAACTTAGGGGCAATCGAACAAGAAATTCATGATCTTTCGCTTTTAGTGGGCAAGGATCTCGGCTTAACCGCTGTTTCAATGGACCTACTCAAAGAAGTCGTTAAACTTCACCCAGTGGCTTGTATTTATCCCGCGGACCGTTGTCCTTATTTTGCGACCGACTTATCAGCGGAAGAAACAGCGATTTTACATAAACGCTTAATTGTGGTTAGTCGGCTCATTTTAACAAGCGAACTTTATAATCCCGTTTCGTTTGATGTTGTTTCAATCTTTGAAAATTATAATGGTAGCGGGACACCACGCGGACTGCAGGGTAAAGAAATTCCTTTAAAAGCCCGAATTGTCCGCTTTGTCGGCGATTACGTGCTGTTAAAATTACGTAAAAGAATGACTACAAAAGAAACTTTAGATATTTTAGCGCCTCATGTTAATGAATTTTATGATCCGCTTATTTTTAAAACTGTTGCCAATAAACTAATTGCGAAGAGCAAAAACGAACAATAAACTGCAATTTAAACTTGAATTTGAAATGTTCATTTACAAATCCGGTTTTTTATGGCAAAATGTCTTGACTAAGGAGTGAACATGGCCCATAAAGACGTTAAAGCAACTATTATTAAAGCCGCGCGTGATTTGATTAAAGAACAAGGCAGTTTTACTATTAAAGAATTAACTGCCGCGACTAACACGAATATTGCGAGTGTTAACTACCATTTTGGTTCAAAAGAAAATTTATCGCGAATTATTATTGAAGACTTAATTGTTAATCTCAAAAAAGTTTTATCATTTTATATTTTTGAAGTCGCGCCAATTGTTGATGTCGAGACTTTTATTGACCAAATCATTAATATTTTATACGACTATACGGTTGAAAACGCCCAAATGTTCCGCTATCTATTTATTACACTTGATAGTCAAAAAGATGCGGCGCGGGAAATATTGGAGGCCTTTTTTAGTAATAATGACTTTACGAATGCTATTTACAAACAACTTTCGGTTGTTATTGGCAGCCCAAACCCAAAAGAAATTGCCGCGCGTTACATGATTTTCTTTGTCAGCGGGGTCGTACCGATGTTACTAGAATTAATCCAAGGAAAAAAGGAAGGAATTGCCTCGTTTAAAGATGAAGAATTTAAAAAGTTTTATCTTCAAGGAATGCGCAAACTTTTAACGTAAATTATGAATATATTAGATTTCTTTTTTGAATTTATACC
>CAYJDS010000014.1:0-19102 GCA_964369015.1 uncultured Staphylococcaceae bacterium
ACACTTAGCACCACGCAAAACAACCAAACAAAAAAGACATTTACGGAAATCACAATCGGTTCATCCAAGTGATTACAAACGTATTAAGTACTTAATTCAAAACTAGGAGGAGAAAGAAATGGCACGTGTAAAAAATTCGCCAGTGACAAGAGCGCGGCGGAAAAAAGTCTTAAAACAAGCTAAAGGATATTTCGGTTCCAAGCACTTATTATTTAAAACTGCTAAAGAACAAGTAATGCACTCCCTCCAATACGCTTATAATGATCGACGCAAAGTTAAAAGCGAATATCGTAAGCTTTGGATTAAACGGATTAACGCTGGTTGCCGGATGTGCGAAATTAGTTATAGCCAATTCATGCATGGGTTAAAACTCGCTAACATTAACGTTAACCGTAAAATGTTAAGCGAACTTGCAATTCATGACTTTGAAGCTTTTAAAGGCTTAACTGATAACGCAAAAAAAGCATTAGCGAAGTAAAAATTAATAAACTAAAAAGGGCTGATAAAAAATTCAACCCTTTTTTCTTTACTAAAAAATATCTTCGTTATCGTCGGTTAAGGAAAAATTAAGTTTTTCGATATTTTGGATTGCTTCACTAATAAGCGGCGCAAAGTCAAAACTCGATTCATAAGCTCGGACTTGCTCTAAATGCGGACTAGTTACCGGATTCGGGTTAGCAAAAATTGTGCAACAATCTTCAAAAGGCATAATTGAAATTTCGTAAGTACCAATGTCTTTAGCGATTTTAATAATTTCATTTTTATCAGTAGTCGCAAGTGGTCGAATAATAGGATAATTACTTACTTCGTTAATAACAACGAGTGAATCAAGGGTTTGACTGGCGACTTGTCCAAGTGATTCACCGGTTACCATAATCTTACAGCCGTGGCGCTTAGCAACAATTTGGGCGATACGAAGCATCATTCGTCGCATGATTGTAATTGCGTAACTCGTCGGTACGTTTTCATAAATTGCAAGTTGCAGTTTCGTAAAGGGGACAACATAAAGCCGGATTGCTGGTTGATAAGCATTTAACTTATGACTGATTCGTTCTAATTTTTTAATTACTTCTTCCGAGGTATATGGCGGGGCCGCGAAGTGAATTGCCGATATTTTAATTCCCCGCCGAATTGTTAAATAAGCGGCAACCGGAGAATCAATCCCTCCACTAAGGAGTACTAAACCTTTTCCAGTTGAACCAAGCGGGTAACCACCTAAGCCAGGATAGCGTTTACCAATTACGTTAATTGCATTAAAATCGATTTCGAGTTGAATTGCTAAGTCAGGTCTATGAACATCAACTTTTAAATCACTGTTACGTAAAATGTGTGCGGCAACATCTCGATTAATCGCATCACTAATAAGTGGGTAGTTTTTATCCTTTCGTTTCGTAATAACTTTAAAGGTTTTAATTCCCTCATGCAGTGCAAGATCGAGCGCATATTCTTTAACTACTTTTAAATCGACTGGGAAGACGGAAATAACACTAATGGCATGAATTCCGCTCGTGTTTTGCAGCAATTTAATGATATTTTCATAGTCAACTTCTTTTATCTTACTAATATAAATATGATCGTGTTTTGTTTCTAATATTATTGAATATGGTTTAAGTGAAAAGGCAAGATTATCCCGCAATTTGCGGATAAAATCACGTCTATTCTTCCCTTTAGTATATAATTCACCAAAATGTATCATAAGTTTGCTTACCATAGTTATTCCCCCTTAATTACTTCAATCATTGCTTGATAAAAGGCTTCTACTTCCGCAATTGTGTTTTCAGGACTAAAACTAATCCGCAGTGCATTACGGGCTAATTCTTCACTCCCCGTAAGCGCAAACACACTCCTACTTATCTGGTCAAGTTTAGCGCTGCATGAACTAGTCGTTCCAATAAATATTTTTTTAGCTTCTAAACCATTAAGAACATGAGAAGCTTGTCCCAAAAGAAGCGAAAAATTAACGATATAAGGATTATCTAAACTAGAATTTATTCTAAATAACTGCGGATCATTACTTAATAAAGCAGTTAGTTTTTTAGCTAATGTTCGCACATAGTCTAAATTACTCCTTTGGTTGCTCAGTGCTATACGAAGTGTTTTCGCAAACAATATATTGGTCGGGGCGTTACTAGTACCCGCCCGAAAGCCAAACTCTTGCTTGCCACCGTGAATTAACGAAGTGAAATTTAACTTGTTTTTGGCAACAATAACTCCACTGCCTTTTAGGCCGTGAATTTTATGGGCACTGCATGTTAAAACATCAGCAGCCCGAAATTCAACATTAATTTTTCCTACCCCCTGAGTTACATCACTATGAAAAATAACTTTCGGATAAGCTTTTAATATTGCGCGCACTTCTTCTAACGAAGTTATTGTTCCAACCTCGTTATTAACTGCCATAATTGAAACTAGAACTGTTTGTTCGGTAAGTGCTTCTTTTAAAGCTTTAAGCGAAACTTTTCCTTCAATACAGGGAATAGTAGTTACCTTCGCGCCATGCTCTTCTTCAAGATATTTAACACTTTCCAGGACACTAGGATGTTCAAAATCACTAATAATAATTTCGTTGCCGCGTTTTGAATAATTTAAAAATAAGCCAATCAAAGTTAAGTTATTTGCTTCTGTCGCACTACTGGTAAAAATAACCTTACCATCATTAAAATTAAACGTTTTAAGAATTTCAATTCGGGCCGAGTTTTCTAAAGCAGCAACTTCGCGACCAAGCGTATGCAGCGCGCTCGAATTAGCAAAATACTTTGTAAGTAAATTATTATATGTACTTAAAAGTTCTGGGTTAAGATTAGTCGTACTAGCGTTATCAAGATATATCATTGTTTGCGGTTTTGATATTTTTTAAGTTGTTCAATAGAATTTTCATAAGTGTTTTTGAATAAACCATTAAAAAATCTTTGTTCTTCATCACGTAATTTGGTATGTAAATCACTAAATTGGAGACGGAAAGCATTTAAGCTCACAATTACTTCTTCAGCGCTTTGAGCGTATTTTACGTCATTAACAATCGCGTCTTCAAGCCGTGTTGCGAGCACTCTTAACTCATTTGTGAGAAGCTCAACTTGATCAACATCAATTGGTCGATGGCGAATAATTGCACTAATGTCACTAATCATTGCGTAACCACTATTAAAATCTTGTTCAAAATTTTGGGTATAGGCCGGAACGTTTAAGTGCCGCAACATTATTTCTAATTCCTTGAAGCGGAGAAATAAAATTTTACAAATTGAAAAACCATCTTCAACAATAACCCGTAGTGATTCAATATAGTTTTGGAATTCACGGACAATGACATCAACTTTTTGACTTTCAGTTTCTAGTTGCCCAACTTTTTCCACAAGAACGCTATAAGGTTGTTTCGTGGCACTATGGATAAAGGCATCTAAACTGCGCTTAACCATCATCATTGTATTAACATTACTATTTGCTTCATCTAATTTCTTTTCATAAACTGGATTAATTTGATAATATTCCTTAATCTGTGGCATCCGGTTAACGAGCCGAATATAGCGTTGTTCGAGTTCGTTAACATGCATATAGGTTTTATCATAACGAGCAGCGAATTCACGTTGTTTTTCAATTTCTAACGTGAAATTATTAATTAACTCATCAATTGTATCGGCAATCCGATTTAATTTTTGTTCAACGTTGCGCGTATCAAATTTAATTAATTGTTTTTTTATCGCTTCTAATTCGTTATTGAAGTTTTCAATTTCTTGAGCGACCCGAAGGTGGTGTAATGGAACATTTGTCGCCGTTGATTCTTCGTAACGCGCTTTGAGCATTTCAATTTTCTCAGGAATTAAAGCCGTTGTTTTAACGACTAAAAGCGGTAAAACTTGGAGCACTTTATCAAGTTGATCATTAAACTGCCGAATCTTTAATAAGTAAGTCCGTGCTTCATCGTAATATGCACCATTAAGCGCCGTATCATATTCTTTAAATAATAATTCGATTTGACCAAATATTTTTTCAAAACTTGGGACAACTATCTCTAAATCATCTTTATTATCACGATACTTATTTTTAATTAAGCGTAGTTTTTCTTTGTCATAAACACTTTCTTCGCGAATTTCTGATTCTGGTTTAATCATGTTTGTTAAGTCTTTACTTAAGGCTGTAACTTTTCGTTCATAGTCGAGGATTACTTGCCGTTCCACACTTAAGGCGGCTTTAAATTCTTTGTTACCGGCGGCGAGTGCTTCGTTTAACACTTGAATAGAGCGAGAAGCTTTGCGGTCATCAACTGTCCGCAACTCTTCTAAACGGGCAAAAAATTCTTCATAAGCGGGTCGCATTAATAAATTCGTGTCACTAATGGCTTCAATTCGCTTCACATACTGAATGTTTTCACCAAGTAAGAGTCCGCGCACATAAGAATACTTCATTGACAAAGATTTTAAGATTTTCTTATTCTTTGTCCCGCGAAAAGCAAAACGCGACAAAATAATAACGATTAATGCCAAAACCAAAACAGAGCCAATTACGATTAAAGTAATATCAATTGCGTCTAATAATAGGTTAATATTCATATTTAACTCCGACCTCTTGTATATTATACAATGTTCTCTCCTTTTTGTCGAAAAACTAAGCAGTTTAACCCCCTTTTCTGAACGTTTTGAAATAAGATAAGCAAATATCAATAAATTCAGAAAAAATAACCTATATTTAACGACCTTTTCATTGACTAAAACTCGACCATACGATATTATATTAGAGCATGTAAGCAGCATGTAAACACCGCTTGTCTAATGTTTATTCATACTTATGATCGCAGTAACCAAAGCTACAAGGTGAAAACGATGAAAAATAAACATCCAGAAGCGAGGAGTTTGCACCTTTTGTTTATAGTGCAAATATAAAAAGGAGGAAAAATACATGAGAGATACAAGTTCAAATTGGAAAAAATCCCGACGTCTTGGTTATTCACTTTCCGAAACTGGTAAAGAAATTGCTCGTCGTCCATATGGCCCAGGCCAACATGGTAACAACCGTCGCCGCAAACAAAGCGAATACGGTAAGCAATTAAGCGAAAAACAAAAACTTCGTCACACTTATGGTGTCAACGAACGGCAATTTACCCGCTTATTCTTAATCGCGAAAAAGAATAAAGAAGTCGTTACTGGTTTAGCATTCATTCAAATTCTTGAATCACGCCTTGATAATCTTGTCTTCCGCTTAGGACTCGCTAACACCCGTCCTCAAGCTCGGCAACTTGTCAACCATGGTCACATTTTAGTGGATGGTAAAAAAGTCGATATTCCTAGCTTCATTGTCCCACTTGGTTCTACCATCAGTGTTCATGAAAACAGCCGTGACTTAAAAATTATCAAGTATAATTTAGAAAAAGTTAATAGCACTGTTCCATTCATGACTCTTGATGTTGCTAATCTTAAAGGCACATTCGACCGTTTACCCGAACGGACTGAAGTTGTCCAAGAAATTCAAGAAGCATTAATCATCGAATTCTACAACCGTAAACTCTAAGACAAATGAAAACGCCCGCCAGATTAATAAATCCCGACGGGCGTTTTTTTATTTAACTAATTACAATTTCAGGCTAATTTGCCGACAAAATACAGTTTTTTTCCGCGTCTGATAATGACATACTTATTAAAGAGAAAACTCGCACTCGAAAGCGTTGCTTTTAAGTCGCTGACTTTTTCGCCGTTAACGCTGATTGAATTACCGCTAATAAATTCGCGGGCTTCACGTTTACTTTTCGCGGCGTTTAAGACTAATAAAGCATCTTCAAGGAAGATATCTTTAGCAAGTGGAACCATTACATCAGCGAAAAGCGTTTCAATTTCTTTTTCGTTAAGTGACTTAACTTCACCACTAAATAGCGCCTCGCTCATTTTCAGC
Source organism: uncultured Staphylococcaceae bacterium (assembly GCA_964369015.1). Taxonomy (GTDB): domain Bacteria; phylum Bacillota_I; class Bacilli_A; order RFN20; family CAG-826; genus UBA1361. The sequence goes on from CAYJDS010000014.1 coordinate 5,878, forward strand.
GCTTGCGCTAAAGCAGAACTACTATGAACGGTTACTACGACTTCTTCAGCTAACCGTTTTTGCGCCAAGCGGAGATGTGGGGCTTTTAAGTGTTCGCTATAAAGACTTTCAATTTCGGCTTTATCCATAAAGGTGAGAACCTTTAAATATTTATAGGCACTTTCATCACTAACATTAATAAAATATTGGTAGAGTTTATAAGGACTAAACTTTTCGGGATCAATAAACATTGCCCCATCAACACTCTTTCCAAATTTTTCTCCTTCACTATTCGTTAATAAATGAGCCGTCATTACTTCAACTTTCGCGTCACTACCTTTAACTTTTTTGATTAAATCGAGTCCAGTAACTAAGTTACCCCATTGGTCACTCCCGCCAATTTGCATTGTGCAGCCTTCATTTTCATAAAGGTGGAGAAAATCTACTGCTTGTAAAAGCATATAACTAAATTCAGTGTAACTGATACCGTCAGCCAGCCGTCTTGCAACTGTATCTTTAGCGAGCATATAGTTAACAGTAAAATATTTACCATAGTCCCGAAGAAATTCTAAGTGGGATATTTTGCCAAGCCAATCAAAGTTATTAATAAGTTTGCCCCGTTTTGGGTCATCTAAATCAATATATTTAGCTAGTTGATCATGAATTTGGCGCGTATTATGATTAAGTGCGGCTTTATCAAGGAGCATTCGTTCACTTTTCCGACCGCCGGGATCGCCAACCATTCCCGTTGCTCCGCCAACAATCGCAAGTACTCGATGACCAGCCCGTTGAAAACGCATTAAAGTCATAACCATGACAAAATTACCCATGTGCATACTGGCAGCACTCGGGTCAAAACCACAATATATTGTCTGCGGAGTATTTAATAGTTCTTCAATTGCGGCCGCGTTTGAATAATCTTTAATTAATCCGCGGTATTCGAGGTCTTTAAATAAATTCATACTTCTTTTTACCTTCTTTTACTTCGTAGTATCTAATTTTACATAGTTAGCAACAACTTTTTGACGACTCATAAATGGTTTGCGATTCATAATTTCCACTAAAAGTTCTAAAGATTTAGCGCCGACATCTTCCATATCAAGAATCATACTTGAAATTCGGGGGCGGTGTTGAGTTGCGTAACGCGTCCCAATTAAACTTAATACTTCAATATCTTCGGGAATCTTAAGTCCGGCTTCTATCGCCGCGTTCGTGATTGCATTAGCAAGCGAATCGCGGTAAGCCACAAAGAAACCTGATTTTACTTTCGTGAAATAGTCTTTAAAGAAACTATAATAGCTTTCATAGCCGTCTTCGGGAGAGAGTATTTCATAACTGCGCTTTTCCTCTTCATGAGTCTTTTCAAAACTTCGTTGTAATCTTTCAAGTAACCGTCCGTTCCCAGGGAGGGATAGAAAATACATTTTCTTGGCACTAGTTCGTAAATGTTGACGAATAATATTTTCGCGCAAAGTCGATTCATAACCAAAAGTAATACAAGCAACTTGATCACCTTGATCAATTCGATTATTAACAACGACGACTGGAACTTGATAATTAGTAATTTGACTAATTTCTTCTTCTTCAAACAAATCATCAAAGACAATCGCCCCATCAACATGGGATGTAATTAAGTTATTCATCGCAATCCGGGCGTCTTCCTTATTTTGGCCGGTCACAAAAACCGTTGTTAAGTAACCTAACTTCTTCGCAGTGTTAATGACCCCATTGACAAGATTAGCAATGAAAATGTAGTTTTTACTAGGAATAATCAGTCCGATATTTGTTGTCTTACTAGTCGCAAGTGCTTGCGCAAGTGCGCTGGGTCGATATCCAAGTTTTTTAATAGCATTTTCGACTTTAATTTTAGTTGATTCAGTAACATTAGGGTGGTTGTTAATAACGCGGGAAACGGTGGCAAGCGAAACGCCGGCAACGGAAGCCACTTCATAGATTGTTACGCGATTTTTATAAGTGTCATTCATACTTAAATACCTCTTTTTTACACTGATATTTTACTTGAAAATATTTTCAAAGTCAAACATAGCCATTATTATTTCTCAGCCTTTGCTATGCAAATTATTAATATTTACCGAATTATCTCATTTTGGCTTTGAGAAAAACTAACAAAGTAACCGACACATCTCAACTTAAGAAAAACGCGGAGAGTTTATCTAAAATTGCCGCAGGATTATTTACAAAATGAAGATCACCATTATAGGCTTTTAAATGTTGGCGATATGGTTCATAGTTATACCGTTTATCAATCAAAAGAACAAACCCTCGGTCTTTTTCACTGCGGATAACCCGACCCATTGTTTGCAAAATTTTGTTTAAAGCCGGATAGATGTAACTAAAATTTATTCCTTCATGAAAATTATCCTCAAAGTAATCCTTTTCTAATTCTTTTTCAAAAGAAGGTGGCGGATATCCGACCCCAAGAATAATGACCCCGCTCAAGCGATCGCTTACTAAATCTACTCCTTCACTAAAAGAACCACCTAAAACGGCAAGGCCAAGTTGGGTTGTTTGTGGATCTGGTTTAAAACTATTTAAAAATTGGCTTTTTGAATAGTCATTCATTATTTGTTCTTGAACAACGATATTTGTGTAGTTCATCGCCTTAAATTTTTGTTCTAAAAGCCGCAAATATTCAAAACTCGGGGTATATACCATGTAATTACCTTGCTTAATACTGATCGCTGACAATATTTTTTGGACAACTTCATCAAGTGTTTTGTCACGATCCTTGTAATAAAGAGAAACAGTTTTGTCGACTAAAATTAAAAGTTGTTCAGGCGCAAACGGGGAAGGAATGTTCATAATTTCGCCTTTAACGCCTAACATCGTTGTAAAGTAAGATTCTGGAGCAAGCGTGGCGCTAAACAAAACCGAATGTTCAACAAGACGTAATTTTTCTTCGATAAATTGAACTCCGTTTAAACACTTAATTGTAAATTTTGGAAAAAACATCCGCTCACTATCAATTTCTGTATAAACAACAAAATCATTATTAAGGAAAGAAAGTATTTTTAGAAATTTATTAACTTCAAAATAAAAATCACTAAAAGTGTCAAGTAGTTTCTCACCCATTTCTTGCATGTAATTACTCGCAACCGGCATAAACTTTTCTAATAATTCTTGTAATTCTTGTGGAAAAGAAGTTATCGGTTCAAAATCAAGACCGATACTTTGCTTATATTCATCCAGATATTTTACAATCCGATTAATGTGGGTTCTGACACTTTTATGTTCAGGCCCGCGTAGTGCTTTTTTAAAAGTATAAAAAGAGCCAAAATCTAATGTTTTAGTATAATTATCACTAACCCGGCGAGGCAAGTTGTGGGCCTCATCCACTAGGACAATATATTCGCCAGTTTTAGTTTCAAAAAACCGCCTAAGGTAGACGAACGGATCAAAAAGATAGTTGTAATCGGCAATAATAACATCACAATATAAACTTAAATCTAGTTGAAATTCAAAAGGACAAAGTTCATGTTTGATTGCAATCTTAGTAATTTGTTCCGGCGTAAATTCATCGTAATTTGCGTAAATATCAAACAGTGCGTTCTTTACTTTCCCATAATAATTTCGCGCAAACGGACATTGTTCGGGGTTACAGGCAACTTTTTCATTAAGACACATTTTTTCTTTTGCACTTAAGGTAATTGATTTAATGCGCGCCGCTTTACTTAAAAGACGCATTCCTTCTTCAGCTTGTAATTTGCCACTTCCTTTTGCCGTTAAATAAAATACTTTTAAATCGTGCTTCGTGGCAAGATATTTTAAACTTGGAAAAAGCGCGGCCAGTGTTTTTCCACTGCCCGTCGGCGCATTAAAGAATATCGATTCGCGAGTTAAGAATGATTGTTCAATTTGGGACATCATTTCTTGTTGCCCGTCGCGAATATTCCTAAAAGGAAAAGTAAGTGTTTCTAGACTACGAGCTCGATCAATTTTATATTGTTCAATTTCTTCAAAAAACGCAAAATACTCGGCAAAATAGCCATTAATCTTCGTTTGCAGTGTTTTTAAATCATATTCGTACTGTTTGATCATTTTTGTGTCATCAACTTGCGAAATATACGTTAATTGCACATTAATTGTTGCTAAATTGTTCGTTAAAGCATAAATTAGGGCATAACACTCGGCTTGCCCTAAATGCCACGCTTCATTCGCCATAAAGAACTTTTCTAATTCAATGTTTGTCGATTTAATTTCTTCAATTGTTACCTTATCGCCGTTCACTATAATGCCATCAACTCGACCGTGAAGGACGATTAAAAAATCTTTAAAAGTAAATTCGTATTTTACGGGTTGCTCGGCTAAATATTTATCATTTTGTTTCGCCTGGTAATAACTATGAATTTGCGTCCCCCGACTCATCGTTTCTAAATTAAAAACGCGGTTATCAATGTCACCAGTTCGTAAGACGAAATCAACTAATTCATGAACACTTAAGGTTAATCTAGTCATTAAGTGACTCACTCGTTAAAATAAGGGGCAAATTATTTTGCTCGCCATTTAGAAAACTGCGCGCGTCAACGACATTTTTGCCACTTTTTTGAATCTTAGTAAGGGCAAGTTGTCCGCCTTGGAGTTGAAGCAGTAATTTATCTTCCTTAACAAACATTTTACCTATTTCATGCTCCACTTCATGATTAAATATTGCGGCACTAAAAATCTTAAGCGGCGCGCCACGATAAATAACACTAAGGCCCGGCTCCGGAGTGAAAGCTTGTAATTTCCCCAAAGTCCGATCAATATCATCACGGACAAAATCAATAAATTCATCATTTCGTTTAAGGCGAGGCGCAAAAGTTACTTCGCTTTCATTTTGTGCAACTCCATTGTTAGAGCCCTCAACGATACTCGGCAAGTATTCTTCTAATAATTTAACCGACACTTCAACCATTTTTTCACTAACGGTTTTAAAGTTACTTTCCTCATTAAGGGCGAATTTACCAATCCCGTAAACGACCCCCGCATCCATTTTGTCAATCATCGCCATTAACGAAACACCAGTTTCTTGGTCACGATTAATTAGTGCCATCTGAATCGGGGAAGCACCACGATACTTCGGCAAGATTGAACCATGGAGATTAAGGCAGGCAAAACGCGGCGCATTTAAAACTTCACTGGGAACAATTTGCCCATAAGCAAAGGTAATAATTAGGTCAGGGTTCATTTCAAGAACAAAATTGAAATCTTCTCTAATACGGTGCGGAGTAAAAATTGGTAGATTGTGTTTAATAGCAATAGCTTTAACTGGACTGACCGTTAAAACTCTTTTACGGCCCACTAAAGCGTCTTCTCGCGTTACTACACCAACTATGTTATAACCAGCACTAATAAGCTTTTCTAAGAGTAAAGCACTAAAGTCGGGCGTGCCCATGTAAATGATTCTTAATTCTTTAATATTCATACGTAATTTATTATATACAAAACTTAAAAAAATAACATTATTTGACCCTTAATTGTCGAACACAAATCATTAAGTTTTTGGGAGAAATTAGTTGCTAATTTCCGTAAATGTTTATATAATAATAAGGATATGTTGAAAGAGGTGAATTATGCCAAATATTAAATCGCAAATTAAACGAGTAAAGACAAACGACAAGGCTCGTAATCGTAACGCTAATTTTAAATCAATGGTGCGGACGCAATTAAAAAAAGTTCGTTTAGCCATTAGTGCCAAAGACGTCGAATTAGCGGAAAAAGAATACCGTGTCGCGGTCTCACTTTTAGATAAAGCTGTGCAACGTGGTGTTTTCCATGCGAACAAAGTTGCCCGTCATAAAAGCGACTTAGCTCGTGATATTAATAGCTTAAAAGCTTAATAATTTAAAAGAAATATTTCAAAACCATAGAAGCGGTCAATCTGCCCGCTTTTTATTTTGTAATCTAAATCCGCCAAGGCTTCAAGAATTTTAAACACTTCTTGTAAACTCGTTTTCCGTCTTTGATCCATTGCTAACTTGACCCGATAACTATTCACTTTTAAAGTTTGCGCAATTTCTTCATTGGTTAATCCCAACTCATGATAAATATAAACTTGAGCATAGAGACGGAATTGATTGCCCACTTGAGCGATGAAGATTGTTGGTTCTTGATTTTGAACTTTAAAATCTTCATAAATTTGCAGCGCTAAGCCTTTGTCGCCTGCAATAAAGGCATTAACGAGCATATAACTTTTTTCTTCAATTAATGGTGTAACAAGTTCTTTAACCAGTGGAAGCGTAACGTCTTCCCCATAAAGCGCGAGTTTTTCGGCTTCATTGAGGAATGATCCTAAATCACTAATTCGATTTACTAATTCACTTATTGCTTCGGGGGTAATTTTCAAGTTTTCACGCTTAAAGAAAGAAGTCACAAACCGGTACCAATCATTTTTGTCAACTTCTTTTTCAATGTTGACCGTCCCATTTTTTTCAATGAATTGGAATAATTCGTTTTTTCGATTAACCGAAGCGGCGCGGACAATAAAAATAAAATGCACTTCGTCTTTTAAAGCATCTAAAAGTTTAAGATTATCTTTACTAATTTCTTTATTAACACTTTTTTCTTTTGAAGCAGTCATAACGGACGCGTGATCAATAATAAAGACGCGAATTTCATTATCAAAAGAAAATGTTGCGGCGTCGTTTAAAATATCCACAAAAGGTATTTCCCGAAAGTCATAGCGAACATAATTAAATGGGGTTCGACTTGGTAAAATTGAGTCAACAGTTTTATTAATGGCTTTTTCCACTAAAGCATATTCATTCGCCGCAAATAGATATAACATGCTTACATTATACTAGACTTTAAGCAAATTGACCCCGATATATCTGTCCGTAACACTTCGACTTTATATTTACTAAGTGTTGCAAGCACGCTTTCATGCGGATGACCATAAAAATTATTATAGCCAACACTAATAATGGCTTTTTTTGGTAAGTAATGGGCAATAAACTCTTCACTAGTGCTTGTGTTAGAACCGTGGTGGCCAATTTTGAGGACATCAACTACTAAATCAGGGAAAGACTTCAATAATTGTTGCTCATTATCAATCCCAGCATCCCCCATTAAAAGTAGTGTAAAACTTGGTAAAACGGTATGAATTATTAATGAGTTTAAATTATCATCATTATAGAACTGGTGATTTAAATTATTCAAAATTATCCCATTGACGTTCAATGGAAAAGCACTTCGATCAGTAATTAGGTTTTTAACATTAAAATTTTTAATTAAAGTATCTTGCGCCCCATTATGATCAAAATCATTATGGGTGATGATTAAGTAGTCGAGCGCATAAATGTTTTTTTTATAGAAAAACGGAATCAAAATATCTTGGCCAATATCTTTAGAGCGTAATCCCCCGGTATCAACAAGGATGTTTTTGCCTTTAACTTCTAAAAGAATTGAGTCGCCTTGACCAATATTGATAAAGGTAACGGCAACCCTAAATTGATTCACAAGCGGTAAAAAACTAATAATTAAGGCAGTAACAGAAATAATACTTAATTGCTTTTGCATTAGTTTATTACGACTACTTACGGCATATAAACAAAGAAATGCGCCACTTATTATTAAGATTATCACCAGTGGATTAGGCTTAGCAAAATAAAAAGTCACCGACGCCGAATCAACAAATTTCGTAAAGCTATACAAGACATTTAAAACCGTGATGGGAATATTATTGAAAACCGGAATGAAAAAAGTTAAAAAATACGTAATGAACCACAATCCAACGACTGGGACGGTGATAAAGGATAAGAGGAGACTAAAAACATTAATTCTTCCACTGACGATTATTTTATAGGGCACGACAATTATTAAAATCAGCGCAAAACTAGTTAGTTTCCCTTTAAAGCCTTTAAGTGAAGGAACTAGGACAAAGATAATGATTAAAAGAAAAGCAAGGTAAAACGAAGCATTAAAAATTAAAAACGGATTTACGAGCAAGAAAACTGTAGCCAGTAAAACATTTAATTCAAGCCGCGAAAAGAAAGATTTTAAAATTCCTTGGTTAATTATTTTAAAAAGATAACCAAATAAGATCCGATAAAAGACAAACTTCGTTATTTGTAACAAAAATAACGGTAATAGAAGAATTAAGCTTACTCGTTCGGCCCTTTTTTCGTCAGTGAATTTATTTAGAATATTTTGAAATACTCGGCGCAGAAAGGTGAGGTGCGCCCCAGTCAGACTAATTAAATATAGCAAATCGTTCCGCTGCAGGTCGATTAAAAAGTCGTTTTGGTAATCTAGTGAATTTGTTAATAGTAAATCTTTTAAACCGACTAAATGTGCCGGATAAGTCGGACCTAAGTTATGAAGTTTAGTAAGTAAACGAAGCGGTGAAGCAATGATTAGGTTCAAATATTTACTACTAACATTTAAATAAACCCCTTTATTAACTAAATAATCTTGATAATTGAAATCCCCTTCTAAACTCGCAAAGTAAACTTTACTACTTTCGGCTTCCTTTATCCTAATTACATCGCCAACTTGATACGGATTATTTTTAATAGCGACATAAACACTTCGCCCCATGACGCGTAGGATAAAACTATTTGCGCTACTTTTAGTTACTATTCCAACTCCTTCTTTAAACGGAAGCTGGGCCAGATAAATCTTTAGGTTAAGGTAGGCAAAGGCAAATAGAAAGATGATTAAACAAGCTAAAATTAATTTCTTACTTTTTGCAAAACGAACTAGAGGGAAAATAAGAAGCAATAAGAAAAGTGGACTCTTGAACGCTAGCAAGCCGCTAATCAGCGGTAGAAGCAGAAAGAAAAGATTCATCGTAAAACAACAAAGTTTTTAATTTTTTCAAAAGTCGCGTTGCCGATTCCTCGAACTTTCAGAAGTTCTTCAAGATAAGTGAACTGCCCGTGTTCAGCGCGATAAGCAATAATATCGCTCGCTATCGTCCCGCCAATGCCATTAACTTCCATCAACGTATCGCGGTTATCGGCGTTAATATTTACTTTTGCTAACGCTTTATCGCCACAGTAATCATCTAAGTCATTAATTGGTGCAATGTAATAATTAACCCCTTTTTGAAGTAAAGTTTCTTCAATATAGGCCCGCGCGTCAGCGTTACTAGTGGGCCCACCCGCAGCCATAATTAAGTCACCAATTGTTTCATCAGCCTTAGCAACATACGTCCCAGGACGCGTTACTTGTCCCGTAATCGTTAGTGAAAGATAAGCATCTTCACTCGTAATAGTAATCGAATTCGAACCAATATTAGGACTCGAATTATTATTAATAATTGTAAATGCAAATACAATTATTACCGTCGCAATGACAACTCCAATCATTAGTTTTAACATTTAAAAAGCCTCCTACTTATAAATAGGAAGCGATTTTCAAAATTAGTTCAAAAAAGTTAAAAATTATTCAATTGGTTCAAGCGAAATGTTCAAAATTTGCACTTCGTAAGGATTAACTGCTTTAATTAAGACGCGATCACCAACCTTACGACCTAAAATAGCTTCGGCAATTGGCGCATCATAAGAGACAGTTCCACTTAATGGCTTGCCTTCAAATTGGCCAAGAATTTGAAAAGAAAATGTTTCGTTGTTCGTCAGATCATGCACTTGGACAAAATTACCAACATTAACCGTTTTACTTGTTCGTGAATGTTCGACAACGCTCTTATTTGCTAAGATACGTTCAATTTCGATAATCCGACTTTCAATTTTTCCTTGTTTGTTCCGCGCTGCGTCATAATCGGCGTTTTCACTTAAATCACCATATCCGCGCGCTTCTTCGATTTCGCGTAAAACAGTCGGACGTTCAACGTTAATTAAATTACTTAATTCAGTTTCTAAACTTTCAACCCCTTCTTGGGTTAATGTATACATATCAGCCATACTACCTCCCTATCTTCTCGTAAGCGCCTATAATTATAGCACGCAGACGGCTATCTTTTTTAATAAATAAACCAATAATTAGTCCAAATCTTCTAAATCATCCTGAAAAGCCGCGAAAACTTCTTTAATTTCTTCAATTTCGGCTTCATCTTCGACAAATTCAAGAGAATTATCCGCAAAGTAACGCGCAAACATTACTTCTTCATCATTTCCCTCAGGATAGAAAAAGACGTAATCAGCGCCCCGCTTTTCATTGTTATACGTAAAAAGGATAACAAACGACTCTTCTTTCCCATCTTCATCAGTAATTGTAATTATTTCATCGCGTTCCATCGTTTTTCTCCTTATTATTTAAGTATGTTTCTAAAATATATTTCGCCGCTACTTCATCTTTTTTTCGTTTAATAGCATCTTTTTTGTAACCTAGCATTCGTAACTCTTCTAGTGCTTCAAGTGTTGTATAGGCTTCATTAACGAGCGTTATTGGTGGCGAACCTTCCGCCAGTAAATCGGCTTTAAATCTTTCGGCAGATTTTGCTCTTTCCCCAACACTGCTGTCAGTATTAAGCGGATAGCCAAGGACAATATGGGTAATGTTTTCACGTTGACAAACTTCCAGCACATGGGCGCGCGCAAGTTTATAATAATTAAGCGGGAAAACAAAGTTTTCATAACTAAGCGCGATTCTTTCCGCTTGGTCGCTAATCGCAATTCCAAGCGATTTTGTCCCTAAATCTAATCCTAAAACTTTGCCCATTGTTACCTTTTAATAAAACGCGATATTTCCGCGGCGCTTGGCAGGCTTTCAATAACTCCATTAGCAAAATCACTCCGTCCGCCCCCGCGGCCCCCAAATTCATTCGTTAAGTCACGCATTAATTTATTAGCGTCTACAAGTGCTTTAATTTTCGTGTTTACACTAACCAAAAGGGCATTACTATCAACGTTTTTACCAATTAAAATAATGAGGGCAGAAGGATCAATACTTTTAATTTTGTCATTAATCGTTGTTAAGTTTTCACGGCTTAAATCATCACCAACATAAAAGTAACAATTAATATCTTGATAAGAAAGAGCAGTAATTGAAAGGGCAATCCGTTCAAGTTCATCTTTTCGTTGCGCAGCGGCGCGTTCTTTTAAATCTTTATTTTCAGCGATGATATTAGCGGCGCTAATTAATACATCTTTCCGTTCATTAACATGGAAGATTTCACTTAACTTATTAATGCTATGTTGATATTCTTTTAAGTATTCATAAGCACTTTGTCCTGACACGGCGGTAATCCGTCTAATTCCACTTGCCACACTGCCTTCACTAACAATCACAAAAGCACCGATTTCACTTGTTTTATTAACATGAATTCCACCACAAAGTTCCACCGAAATGTCCCCAAAAGAAACAACGCGAACTAAATCACCGTATTTTTCCATAAATTGTGCTTTGGCGCCACGTTTCTTCGCTTCTTCAACCGTGGTAAATTCAATAGTCAATCCTAAATTAGCATTAACATATTGATTAACAATCATTTCAATTTCTTGTAATTCACTACTCGTAATTCGTGCCCCATAATTAAAATCAAATCGTAAGTAATCAGGACCAACATAGCTGCCTGCTTGACTTACTTCAGGACCGAGGACATCATTAAGGGCACGATGTAATAAGTGGGTCGCACTATGGTTTAAAACGATTTTATGACGAAGATCGCTATTAACAATAAGGGTCAATTCGTCTCCGACCTTCACTTGACCAAAATCGATATTTAAATGATGGAGATGTTGGCCATGCGGCGCTTTACTCATCGCGACAACTTCAGCTCGAAAATCTTTACCTTCAACGACACCAACATCACTTACTTGCCCACCACTTTCACTATAAAAGGGTGTAACATCAAAAATTGCACTGACTTCACTATCAGCATTTTCCACTGCTTCTCCGTCTTTAAATAAGCCAATTACTTTTGCTTTAAGCGTTGTCGGATCACTAACAAATTTACTTTCTTGATCAAAAGCCAGTAAAGCCTTACTTTGAATGTTCATTGACGGGTCATTTTTGCGCGAACTACGGGCCTTTTCCCGTTGTTCTTCAAGGAGCATCTTAAATTTATCAAGATCAACTTTAGCCCCTTCTTCTTCGGCAATTTCAATTGTTATCTCAAGCGGAAAACCAAAAGTATCATATAACTTAAACGCAACTTCGCCCGAAACTTCCTTATTATCTTCTAAAGCAAGCCGAAGTAATTCTTCCCCATGTAGTAAAGTAGAATTAAAGCGTTTTTCTTCGGCACTAATTTGGGCAATAACTCGTTCTTGTGTTTTGACTAAATCAGGATAAAAGTCTTTCATGACATTAACAACTGCCGGAACTAATAGAGGCATAAATTCACCAGTTATACCAAGTTTTCGCCCATAACGAATCGCCCGTCGTAAAAGGCGACGTAAAACATAACCCCGCCCTTCATTACTAAAGCGCGCTCCGTCACTAAGGGCAAAGACGGTTGACCGTAAATGATCACTAATGACCCGAAAACTTACTTTATTACTTTCATAATCTTTCTTAGAAATTTCACTAATCTTTTTAATAATCGGGACAAAGACATCGATTTCAAAATTACTTTCAACTTGTTGTAAAACACTAGCAATCCGTTCAAGTCCTGCGCCCGTATCGATATTTTTACTCGGTAATTCTTCGTATTCGGAACGTTTTAAGCCCGCTTTTGCGTTATATTGACTAAAAACAATATTCCAAATTTCCAAAAAGCGGTCATTATCAACGTCTTCCCCTAAAAGACGCGCCGCTTCGCTTTCGCTGTCCCCTACTTCTCCTAAATCAAAAAATATTTCTGTGTTAGGTCCACATGGTCCTTCGCCAATTTCCCAAAAATTATCTTCGTTAGCGATAATGTGATTTTCTAAAACACCGCAGTCGATCCAATATTTTTTAGTTTCTAGGTCAGTCGGATGATAAGTAAAATAAAGTTTTTCAAGCGGCAAACCGAGCCATTTAGGAGATGTTAAAAATTCAAACCCCCAAGTGATTGCTTCTTTTCGGAAATAGTCACCAATTGAAAAGTTACCGAGCATTTCAAAAAAAGTATGATGCCGATTAGTTTTTCCAACATGTTCAATATCATTCGTGCGAATACTTTTTTGGACATTGGTAATGCGCCGCTCGCTAGTCACTTTTGAACCGTCAAAATATTGTTTTAAGGCAGCAACCCCAGAATTAATCCAAAGTAATGTCTTATCATTTTGCGGAATTAAACTTGCCCCTGGCAAGACTGCGTGTTTTTTTTCTTTAAAAAAAGATAGCCATAAGGTTCGAATTTCATTACTTGTTAAGTTTTTCATATACACTCCTCGTAAAACATTTCGCAAGGAAC
>CAYJDS010000015.1:0-16802 GCA_964369015.1 uncultured Staphylococcaceae bacterium
ATTATAATAATAAACGATTGGAGGTCGTATGAACTTTATTGATGAGTTTCTCTACGGATTTACAACTGAAGCCCACAAGTTTTTTGGGGCTCATTTTAATAAATCAAAAAGTAAGAAGAATAAAAGTGTCACTTTTCGGCTTTATGCCCCAGCGGCTACAGACGTCAGTGTAATTGGTGATTTCAATGCTTGGGACCCAAGTACCCACAAAATGAATAAGATTGATTATCGGGGGATTTGGGAATTAATAATCCCTGGCTTAGACAATTATCAAAATTATAAATTTAGATTCAAAAACGCAGAAGGGAAGTATGTTGATAAGGCTGACCCCTATGCGTTTTTTAGTGAAACCGCGCCTGGCAGTGCTTCGCGGCTCTTTGATTATGAACATTTTATTTGGCACGATGATGAATGGCTAACCAAACGCACCCGCGGCCATGACGAACCAATTAGTATTTATGAGGTTCATTTAGGAAGTTGGAAAGGGCGCGAAAATGGCCGGACTTTAAGTTATGAAGAAATTGCTGATTATCTCATTCCTTATATGAAGGATAAAGGCTTTACCCATGCCGAAATTATGCCAATTACCCAATATCCGTTTGACGGCAGTTGGGGCTACCAAGCAACGGGCTTTTATAGTGTCGATAGTCGCTATGGTAATCCGCATCAATTGATGTCATTTGTCGACCGGATGCATCAAGCCGGACTTGGCGTCATTCTTGACTTTGTCGCCGTTCACTTTGCAATTGATCATTATGGTTTAATTAATTTTGATGGGACGAAGATGTATGAATATGAAGATAGTGAACACACCTTTAGTCAATGGGGTTCACCACAATTTGATTTAGGTAAAGATCCAGTGCGTAGTTTCTTAGTCGGCAGTGTTTTCTATTTCTTAGAGTATTTCCATATTGACGGGATTAGAATTGACGCGGTTAGTAATATTGTTTATTGGCACGGTAATAGTGGACGAGGAGAAAACGGCGGAGGAATTGAATTTCTTAAACGTCTTAACGGCAAAGTCCATTATGAATATCCAAGTGTGATGATGATTGCCGAAGATTCAACTTCATTCTCAGGCATTACCCGCAACTTAGAACATGGCGGGCTTGGCTTTGATTACAAATGGGATTTAGGCTGGATGAACGATACGCTTCGATATTACAGTAAAGATCCAATTTACAAAAAATATGATCATAATCTTTTTACTTTCTCCATGCATTATTTCTTTAGTGAAAACTTTATTTTGCCACTGAGTCACGATGAAGTTGTTCACGGCAAAGGGACAATCATTAATAAAATGTTTGGTAATTATGACCAAAAATTTGCCTTAGTGCGCAATCTTTATACTTATCAATATGCTCACCCTGGTAAAAAGTTAACCTTTATGGGTAACGAAATGGCAAGTTTCGACGAGTGGGACGAAAAAAAGAGTCTTCCGTGGTCACTTTTAAGTTATCCAAAACACGATTCAATCACGCGTTTAATTCGCGATTTAAATCTTATTTATCATAGTGAAAAAGCAATGTATGTCGGTGAATATGATAGTCGAAACTTTACGTGGCTTTTAGTTAATAATAGCGAACAAAGTGTTTTTGCCTTTATGCGTACGTATAAGAATGAAAAACTAATCTTTGTTTTTAATATGACGAGTAATTTTTATGAAAATTATGACATTGGGGTGTTTGATGAAGGCACTTATGAAGAAATTTTCAATAGTGATAAAGATGTTTATGGCGGCTATAACCAATATAACGGCTTACCACTTAAAACTCTTCCTGGTCCAGGTCCAGAATTAAAACCTTACCGGCTTACGCTTAAACTTGGCTCTTTTGCCTCGCTAATCCTAAAAAAAATTAAATAGACAGATAACGGAGAAAATATGTTTAAAACGAAAAAAAACTTTATTGCAGAATTTAAAACACGCCTCATTGCAAAGTATGGCGTCAGTTTGCCCGAAAGTCACATTAGTGAACAATACGATATTCTCGGCACGATGGTCCGCGATTATGCAAGCGCGAACTGGCGGCGGAGTCGTAATAATGTTAATAAGAAAGAAAAAAAGCAATTGATTTATTTCTCAATGGAATTTTTAATTGGCCGTTTATTAACGAACAATTTAATTAATCTTGATATTTATGATGTTGTTAATAAAGGATTAGAAGAAGCTGGTATTGATCTCCATGCCCTTGAAGAAGTTGAAAGTGATGCCGGACTTGGCAATGGTGGTTTAGGCCGGCTTGCGGCTTGTTTCATGGATTCAATTGCAAGTTTAGGCTATGCCGGTAACGGGCATACAATCCGCTATGAATACGGTTTTTTTCGCCAAAAAATCATTGATGGTCGCCAAGTTGAATTACCTGATCAATGGCTCGTAAATGGCAATGTTTGGGAAGTAAGAAAACCAAAACACGCGGTTGATGTTAAGTTTTATGGTCACGCCGAAACATATCAAAAAGCCGACGGTAACTTTGGGATTCGGACTGTGAATCCAACGATTGTTAAAGCGGTCCCTTATGATATGAGTGTAGTTGGTTACCATAACGGAGTGGCCAATACCCTCCGCCTTTGGAGTGCAGAACCAAGTAATGAAAATTTACCAACCGACCAACCATTTGAACAATATTTAGCAACACTTCAAGAATTAAACCATGGTCTTTATCCGGATGATTCAACTGAAAAAGGGAAAATCTTGCGATTACGTCAACAATATTTTCTGGTCAGTGCCGGTTTACAAAGCGCAATCCGCGGTCATTTCCGTCATTTTAATACCTTAACTAATTTCCATGAAAAATATGTCTTTCAATTAAATGACACGCATCCAATCTTAGCTATTCCTGAATTAATGCGGCTCTTACTCGATGACTATGAATATAGTTGGGATGAAGCCTGGGATATTGTTACCCGTACTTTTGCCTACACTAACCATACCGTCATGGTTGAAGCGCTTGAACGTTGGCCGATTAGTTATGTCCAACAACTCGTGCCACGCAATTACATGATTATTGAAGAAATTCACCGCCGCAGTCAACGCGAATTCGTGAAAATGGGTGTCAGTGAAAGTGACCGTTTTGCGATGGCAATTATTCGCGACGGCATGATCCAAATGACAAATCTCGCCCTTTATGTTTCTTTCGCGGTTAACGGAGTCGCGGCCATTCATACAGAAATTCTTAAAACCCAAACTTTCAAAGAGTTTTATAAAATTTATCCGGAAAAATTCCAAAACAAAACGAATGGCATTACGCATCGACGCTGGCTTTTAGCTTCTAACCCTGAACTTAGTAGTTTTATGACGAGCTTAATTGGTGAAGATTACTTAACGATGCCTTGTCAGTTTGAAAAATTACTGCCTTTTGCCAAAGACCCAGTCGCGCAAAAGAAATTTTTGAGTATTAAAAAAACTAAAAAAGAACAACTCGCCGCTTATATTTTAAAAGCTAATGGGGTGGTGGTTGATCCGACTTCAATCTTCGACATTCAAATTAAACGGCTCCACGCTTATAAACGGCAGTTAATGAATGTTTTCCGAATTATGATTCTTTATTTTGCACTGCGTAATGACCGGAATTTCAATATTCATCCGACGACCTTTATCTTTGGGGCGAAAGCTGCCCCAAGTTACTACTTTGCCAAAAAAGTTATCGAACTTATTAATGGAGTGGCCGATGTTGTGAACAACGATCCATATGTCAGTAAATTCATGAAGGTTGTCTTCATCGAAAATTATGGTGTACGGACGGGTGAACTCTTATTCCCCGCTGCTGACATTAGTGAACAAATAAGTACGGCTGGAAAAGAGGCAAGTGGTACTGGTAATATGAAATTTATGATGAACGGGGCATTAACGCTTGGAACGCTTGACGGCGCAAACGTTGAAATTCACGAACGTGTGGGCGATGAGCACTCCTTTATCTTTGGTTTAACCGAACCTGAAGTCAAGAAAATTAAAGATGAAAACGGCTATAATCCGTGGGATATTTACCACAATGACGCCGAAATTCGCCGTGTCCTTGATAGCTTAAATGACGGGACATGGAGTGATGGAAACCCTCATAAGTTTAGAAGTATTTTTGATGAAGTTATGAATAAAGGTGACGAATATTTAATTTTAAAAGATTTACCTGCATATGTCCGGCGGAGTGACGACATAATTACCTATTACCGTGATAAGAGTAAATGGGCCGAAAGTGCGCTCGTAAACATTGCAAAAAGCGGTTATTTTAGTAGTGATCGGACAATTTGCCAATATATTGATGATATTTGGCACATCGATAAGGCAACCAATGGAAATTAATTTAGCACCTCTTTTAGCAAAACAAGCGCAGTTAGATGCGCGGATTAATAGTGAACATCATGTCACGCATGTTAGCACGAAAGATGAACGATTTTTAGCATTGTTAGTTGAAATTGGCGAACTTGCCAACGCGACCCGCGTTTTTAAGTATTGGTCATTAAAACCGGCTGAAGAACGCACTAGATTACTGGATGAATATGCCGATGGTCTGCATTTCTTCCTCTCCCTTGCCTTAGTCTTTAAACTTGAGGTAGGTGAAGTAAATTATCCTATTAGTGGCGAAAGCAAACAAGAAATAATAGCGCTCTTCAAAAGTGTCTATTTAACCATTAATGAGTTAATGCTTAATGAAGATAAGGAGCATTATTTTAATGCTCTCACGACCTTTTTATCTCTTGGTAGCGCTTTATCATTTACCACCCAAGACATCGTTAACGCTTATCAAGATAAATTGGTGGTAAACTATAAACGTCAAGATACAAAGTATTAGAAAGAAGGAAAAAAAGAATGGATAAACAAAGACTTGATCTTCTCAAAAGACTTAGTGAAGTAAAAGGCGTCAGTGGCGCTGAACGTAACGTTGCTAAGCTAGTCAAAGGAGAATTAGAACCAGTCGTCGATAGCATTGAATTTGATAATTTAGGCTCACTTGTCGCGACACTTAACGGGCACGAAGGCGAACCAAAAGTAATGCTTTCAGCGCATATGGATGAAGTTGGTTTCTTAGTTAAACAAATTGAAAAAGGTGGCTTTTTACGGCTTCATAACGTTGGTGGCTGGTGGGGACATGTTGTACTTGCCCAAGAATGGACCGTTACAACCCGTGACGGCAAAGAATATATTGGTGTAACCGGTGCTCAACCGCCGCACGGTATGCCGCCTGAACAAAGAAATCGGGTCATGGAAATTAAAGACGTCTACTTAGATATGGGCGTTGATAGTGATGAAGATATTAAAAAATTAGGCATTAAAGTTGGTGACACTGTTACCCCACTTCAAAGTTTCCGGGTCTTAAATAATGGCAAAACATTATTAGGTAAAGCCTGGGACGACCGTGTTAGTCTCGCGGTTGGAATTGAAGTGTTACGAAGACTTAAAAGTGAAGGCCATGTTCCAACGGTCAGCCTTGCGGCAACAGTGCAAGAAGAAGTAGGATTACGAGGCGCAAAAACTAGTTCCTATCTCATTAAGCCCGACGTTGCTTTTGCCATTGACGTTACGATGAGTTACGACTTACCCGGGTCTCCCGCAATGGATACTAAACTTGGGGCAGGCGTTGCACTTAGTGTCATGGACGGCAGTGTAATTGCCCACCGTGGACTCTTTGATCACGTCGAAAGCGTGGCCAAGGCCAAAGGTATTAAATATACTTACGACTTATTAACCGCTGGGGGCACTGATAGTGGTGAAATTCACAAACAATATGATGGCGTTGTCAATATGACAATCTCCTTACCATGCCGGTATTTCCATAGTCACGTCTCGCTCGTCCATAGTGATGACGTTGAAGCTGCAATTGACTTACTCGTTGAAGTTATTAAAGGACTTGACAGCAAAGTTCTTGGCAAACTTAAAGCAACAAAATACGAATAAAAACTTACAAAAAACGGATGTATTACAATATGTCCGTTTTTTTAATATCTATTTATCAATTTCGCGCTTAACTTGTTAAAATGTAATAATGGCAAACAAAGAGCGTGAACTAGAAATTAATTACTTAGGAGTTGATTACACATTTTTCTTAACTTACAAACGAATTAGAAGTCTTATATTTCGCGCTGTTCCGGGTGAAGCTACAAAATTTCGAGTTTCGCTCCCACTTCATTATCCGCTTAACCAAGTTGAAGCTTTTTTTAAGAAAAACTATCCCAAAATCTTAAGTTTAAGTAAAAAAGCCGAACTACCCCATTTTAGTGAAGAAACCTACTTTTTTGGAAAACTTTTACCGGTTAATGAAATTAGTGCGCTTCTTAAACTAAGAAAAGAAATTACTAGTTTAGAAGATTATTATAGTAAGAGTCGGAAAGAGCTATTGAAGTTCTTGACTGAGGAAGTAAATAATTATCGTTCCCAAATGGATATTAAAGAAGAATACAAAATTAGACTTCGTAATATGACTTCACGCTGGGCAACGAATAATGTAAAAAAACGCATCCTAACTTTTAATACGAAGTTAATTCATTATGACCAAGAAATAATTAAAGCACTAATAGTTCATGAATTAGCGCATCATTATGTAGGCGGCCATCAACGTGATTTTTATGCGCTGTGTGAAAAATATTACCCAGGATATCGCTTAATGGACAAAAAATTAAAGGAGCATAACTATGAAAATTATTAATAGTCGCCAAAATCCATTTATTAAAGAAGTTCTTAAAATAAAAAGTAAACCCTCTGAGGTCTTACTTATTGAAGGTCACCACTTAGTGGCGATGGCGCTTGGCGCTAATTTGGTTAATACAATTTTAAGTACTGAAGATTTTAAGTATCCGGCGGAAACGGTTTTAATTAGTAAAGATATCGCCCTTAAATTAAGTGATAAAGTCACACCCGAAGGCGTTTTTGCTTTAATTAAAAAACCAAATTTACCATTAGATTTAAATAAACATCTTTTATACTTGGACGAAATTAATGATCCAGGTAATCTTGGGACAATATTACGCAGTGCCCTTGCCTTTGATTTTGGAGGCGTACTTTTAAGTCCAGGCAGTGTTTCGGCTTATAACCCGAAAGTCTTAAGTAGTGGCCAAGGAGCGCATTTCTTACTTCCGGTTAAGACTATTGATTCTAGTGAATTAATTAAGTTTAAGCATAACGGTTATGATTTAGTGACGACTGACGTTAAAGCAGGAGTGGAGATTAATTCACTTAAAACGGCAAAAGTTATTCTTATTTTAGGTAATGAAACTCGTGGTGTTAGTCAAGAAATTAATGAACTTGCTGATTACAGAGTTAATATTCCAATTAAACATATTGATTCCTTAAATGTGGCAATCGCGGGCTCGATTTTAATGTATGAATTAATTCGCCAATAATGTCGCAAAAATAACAACAATTATTGCTAAGAAAAAAAATAATAATCTATAATTTAAGTAGACACAACGTCTGAGGGAATTTATGGTAACGATTAAACTTGCCACGCTTGACGACCTTTCTTTCTTAGTCCAACTTGAAAAATCTAGTTTTGCGGAAAACGACCGCTTCCGCGCCGCTAATTTAAAGCGTAGTCTTAGTAGTAAAAAGCAGTCAACCTATATTATTTACAAAAACGATACACCTGCTGGTGCCGCCATTGTTTGGCATTATTTAAAGGTATGGCGCCTTTATTCAATTGCTATTTTACCCGCTTTTCAAAACATGCATCTAGGAGGAAGTCTCCTCTTTCATATTATTCAAGAAGCCCAAAAAAGTGCACTTCAACGTTTAACTTTAGAAGTACATGAAACTAACCTTAAAGCTCGGAAGTTTTACGAGAAGTTTGGCTTTACTGACGTCCGAGTTTTAGCTAATTATTACGGCGAAAATGATGATGGCATTAAGATGGAAATTCTTTTTTTTACCGAAAACAAACGCCTAATTAATGTTGTAGTTACCGACTTAAATTTACCGTTTATCGAAGAAATTCCCGGCATTTTCGTCATTAATCCCGCAACTTTTATTAATGACCCGCGGTATCATAATGGCAATTATCGGGTTTTTAATATGTGTGAAACTTATACTTACCAAACTGTAGGCTATTATGTCTCACTTTTTGCGGCTGCGCGCCAATTTCGAATTATTCCCAGTATTGCCACAATTGAAGACTTTACGGAAATAGCCATTGTTGACTCAATTAGCGAAGAAATAGGGGACGCGATTAAACAAACTTTTAAAAATGTGCCCGGAACTACTTTTGAACTTGAAGTCATCTTTGGTAAAACGCGGACCGAAAAGTTTTCTTCGCTCGCTTATAAACTTTTTAAATTATTTCCCGCAACTTTTTTACGCTTTACCTTTACTCGTGAAAAAACTTGGCTTTTAACGAGTGTTGATCCCTTTATTCCCCCTCATCTAGACGAAGAGTTTATTAAAGTTGCCGCCCAAGAGTTTTTTAGTTCGAAGAAATTTATGAATACAAGATTCCGTAATTATAAGTATGACTTAGCGATTTTAGTCGATGAAGAAGATAAGGTTGGCCCCTCTAATAAACAAGCGATTAAACGGTTTGTTAAAGCTGCCCAAAAAATTGGGTTTTACACCGAAATCATTCACCGCGAAGATTATCACCGTTTAAATCAGTTTGATGCCCTCTTTATTCGTGCGACCACCAATCCGCAAGATTATACGTATAAATTTTCGCGTCTTGCTTACGCTGAAGGTTTAATTGTCATTGATGACCCGTGGTCAATTCTGCGCTGCGCTAATAAAGTTTATTTTCATGAAAGCATGAAGACCCATAATATTAAAACACCACCAACCTTATTTGTGACTCCCGAAAGTGATTTGGTGACAATCGGTAATTTCTTAAATTTCCCCTTAGTGTTAAAACGCCCTGACTCGAGTTCATCAAAAGGGGTATTTAAAGTGAATAATCTTGCGGAAATGAAGTTAAAAGTTGCTGAAATGTTTGTTGATAGTGCAATTATTGTTGCGCAAAAATTTTTGCAAAGTAGTTTTGATTGGCGAGTTGGAATATTAAACGGCAAAGCGATTTTTGTTTCTAAATATTACATGGCTAAAAATCATTGGCAAATCTTTAAATGGAAAAAAGGTAATGCCTTCCTTACTGGTAATGTTGACACTTTTCTCGTTAGTGAAGCGCCCCAAAAAGTCGTCTCTTTAGCGCTTAAAGCGGCAAATTTAATGGGCGAAGGCCTCTATGGGGTTGATATAAAAGAGCATAACGGCAGCTATTATGTCATTGAAGTAAATGACAATCCAAGTGTTGACCATGGCGTTGAAGACCTCCGCTTAGGGCAAAAATTATACGAAATTATTATCCAAGATATCTTTGATCGAATTGAGCAGGCACGGAATTACAAATCGCGCGAATTACTCCCTTCTTTCTTCCAAAAACGCGAAAAAAATTAATAAATTTTGCGAAAAACGCGTTAATTTTTCCTACTTTTTTCCGCTCTTTTAATACAATTAAAATGTAAGGCTTTATCGTTGCATTTACGGCTTTTTTGTAATATTATGACGAGTGGTAAAGATACCACGCTAGAGGAGGAAGATTATGAGTGATAGAGCATGGCGAAAATTTAAGGGCACATCATGGCAAAAGAATGTTGATGTCCATAAATTTATCTTGCAAAATTATAAAGAATATACTGGGTCAGGTGATTTCTTAGTTGGGCCAACCAAAGCCACAACGGCGTTAAACGAAGAATTCAACAACCTGTTAAAACAAGAACGGGAAAATGGCGGTGTCATTAGCATTGATACGGAAATAGTAAGCAGTGTTGATAGTCATGGGCCCGGTTACTTAGATAAAAGTTTAGAGAAAATTGTTGGTTTACAAACTGACGAACCACTTAAACGTGGCTTCCATCCTTTTGGGGGAATTAGAGTAGCGATTAACGCTGCGAAGAGTTATGGCTTTACCATTAACGAAAAATACGAAGAAATTTTTACAAAATATCGTAAAACCCATAATGATGGTGTTTTTGATGTTTATGATGATGAAATTAAAAGAGCCCGCCATTCAGGCGTTATTACTGGCTTACCAGATGCTTATGGTCGCGGACGGATAATTGGCGATTATCGCCGGGTTGCCCTCTACGGGATTGATTTCTTAATTGCTGAACGCAAAAATGATAAAAAATCCCTCACTTATCCGTTTACCGAAGAAGTTATTCGCCAACGCGAAGAAATTAGCGAACAAATTAAATCATTACAACGCTTAATTAATCTCGGTGATATTTATGGCTTTGACCTCCGTCGTCCGGCTGAAAATGGTCAAGAAGCGACCCAATGGTTATATCTTGCTTATCTAGCCGCGGTTAAAGAACAAAACGGCGCGGCGATGAGTTTAGGAAGAACTAGTACCTTCCTTGATATTTATTTTGATCGCGATTTAGAAGAGGGAACATTTACAGAATCAGAAGTTCAAGAAATTGTTGATCATTTCATTTTAAAATTACGGATGATTCGCTTTGCTCGAACCCCAGATTATAATGATTTATTCACTGGTGACCCAACTTGGGTTACTGAATCACTCGGCGGGATGCGCCTTGATGGACGCCATAGTTACGTTACCAAATCAAGTTTCCGTTACTTACATACCCTTTACAATTTAGGGACAAGTGCCGAACCTAATCTGACTGTTTTATATAGTAATAAATTGCCGGAAAGCTTTAAAGAGTTTGCAGCGCAAGTTAGTATTGACACAAGTTCAATTCAATTTGAAAATGATGATTTAATGCGGGTTAAACATGGCGATGACTACGCGATTGCCTGCTGTGTTAGCCCAATGGCAGTTGGCAAAGAAATGCAATTCTTTGGAGCACGCGCTAATTTAGCCAAAGCCTTACTTTACTCACTTAATGGTGGTCGCGACGAAATAAGCGGCAACCAAGTTGCGCCGGAAACTGCAGTTCTTAAGGCCGATGTCTTAAGTTACGAAGAAGTTATGAAGCGCTTTGAAGCAACCCTTGATTGGTTAGCAAAAGTTTACGTTAGTGCCTTAAATATCATTCACTATATGCATGATAAATACGCTTATGAAGCCCTTGAAATGGCGTTACATGACGTTAAAGTGAAACGTAACTTTGCAACCGGTATTGCTGGCCTTAGTGTTGTTGCCGACTCTTTAAGCGCAATTAAATACGCTAAAGTTAAACCAATTTATGATGAACGGGGCTTAATTGTTAACTTTGAAACTGAAGGTGACTTCCCGGCTTACGGTAATAATGATGACCGCGTTGATGATATTGCGGTTGAATTAACCGAAATGTTTATTAAAAAACTTCGTAAACACACTCCATATCGGAATAGTGAAATTACGATGTCTGTTTTAACAATCACAAGTAACGTTGTTTACGGCAAAAAGACTGGTAACACTCCTGATGGGCGTAAAGCCGGAATGCCGTTTGCGCCTGGGGCAAACCCAATGCACGGCCGTGATAATAGTGGCGCCTTAAATTCACTGCTTTCCGTTGCTAAACTTCCGTTTGCTTGTTGCGCCGACGGAATTAGTAACACCTTTACGATTGTGCCGCGGGCTTTAGGGACCGACGAACTTTATTCCTTTGATAACGCAATTGTTGCTGATACGAAAGCAGAAAACTTAGTCTCATTAATTGACGGCTACTTCTTAAGTCATGGTCACCACTTAAATGTTAACGTGTTACTCCGTGAAAAATTACTCGACGCAATTGCTAATCCCTCACTTTATCCTAACCTTACGATCCGTGTCAGCGGATATGCGGTCAACTTTGCGCTTTTAACTGAAGAACAAAAACGCGATGTCGTTTCACGCACCTTCCATGAATCTATCTAATGAAAAAACTACGTTAAACGTTTATAGCATTGAACGAATGGGGATGTTTGACGGACCTGGCGTCCGTTACGTCCTCTTTCTGCAAGGCTGTCCTTTTAAATGTAAATATTGTCATAACCGTGACTCATGGTCGACTGATGAAAATAAAATTATGAGTGTTGAGGACGTCTGGAAAGATTTTAAAAAATACGTTAATTTTTATAATCCTCCGGCACTTACCGTCAGTGGTGGGGAACCGCTTTTACAACTTGGTGCCTTAACGGAACTTTTTAAGTATTTTAAAGCTCAAGGAGTCCATAATACGCTTGATACATCTGGTGGTCTTTTTAACTTAGCGCGGAAAGAAAGCTATCTCGAACTTTTAAAATATACTGATTTAGTCTTACTTGATATTAAGCATATTGATAACGAAGTCCATAAAGAACTTGTGGGGACAAGTAATACTCATATTCTTGAATTTGCCCGTTTCTTAGATGAACACAAGATAAAAATGATTATCCGTCACGTTTTAGTGCCGGGAGTTACTGATGATGAACCTGCGCTAAAAAAGATGCGCGAATTTCTTGATACCCTTCATAATGTTATTAAAATTGAAATTTTGCCTTATCACACCAAAGGGATTAGGAAATGGGAAGCGCTTGGTTTAGAATACCCGCTTAAGGGGGTGCGCGAACCAACGAAAGATGAAGTTGTTAATGCCTTAAATATCTTGACGCGTAATTATAAGTTTGCAAAATAATCTAAATAGCAATCTTTTACGATAATTAAAGCGAAAACTCGTATATAATAAAGTTGCGTTGAAAAGAAGTAGTAATGTTTAATTTGTTTAGTTAGCGAAGGTTGAGAGTGGAAGAACCTCTAAACAAGAAACATGAATTCACCTTTGAGCAGGTTGATGACCCGGTAACTACGTTAAAGTTAAAACTAAAAGTATCAAATTAGGATGGTACCACGACGAAAAGTCGTTCCTATGGGAACGCTTTTTTATTAAATGAAGGAGAATCATATGAATGAACAATTTGGAGATTTACAAACTGAAGCCTTAAAAGCCATTGAAAAGGCCACTAATTTAAGTGAACTGAGCGAAGTCTATAATCTTTATTTAAGTAAAAAAGGTCGTGTTATGGCACTGATGGCTAATTTACGGAATTTAAATGAAGAAGAAAAAAGAAGTTACGGCCAAGGAGTGAATGAAACTAAAAAAGTCATTGAAACTGCCCTAAAAACTAAAGAAAGTAGCTTAGAAGAACTTGCTTTAACGGCGAAACTTAACCGTGAAGTTATTGATTTATCTTTGCCGGGCCGCAGTCTAAATTGCGCCCCCCGTCACCCGTTTCACCTAATTAAAGACGAAATTGATGAAATCTTTCTGGGGATGGGTTATCGTATTGAAGAAGGCAGCGAAGTCGAAGAAGATTATTATAACTTTACGCTCTTAAACATGCCTGAAGACCACCCAGCGCGGGCAATGCATGATTCCTTTTATTTCTCTAAAAATCTCTTGTTACGCACGCATACTTCCCCCGTTCAAGCCCGAGTCATGCAACAACATAAAAATGAACCGCTTAAAATGATCAGTCCGGGCAAAGTTTATCGCCGCGATGATGATGATAACACTCATAGTCACCAATTCGGTCAAATTGAAGGACTGGTGATTGATCAAGGTTTATCGCTAGGAAACTTAAAAGCGACATTAGATTTATTTATTAAAAAGATGTTTGGGCCAACGCGTGAAATTCGTTTCCGCAGTAGTTATTTCCCATTTACCGAACCAAGTGTTGAAGTTGATGTTAGTTGCCATGAATGTAACGGCAAAGGCTGCGCGACTTGTAAAGGAACGGGCTGGATTGAAATTTTAGGAGCGGGGATGGTTAATCCCGCAGTTTTAAGTGCGAACGGTTATGATGCAACCCGCTTTAGTGGGTTTGCCTTTGGCATCGGGATTGAACGAGTGGCAATGTTACGGTTTGGAATCGACGATATTCGCCGTTTTTATCAAAACGATTTACGGTTTTTAAATGAGTTCCCAAAGCGGTAGGAGGAAAGTATGAAAGTATCACGAAATTTATTAAATGAGTTTGTTAATTTAGTGGGAATTGCTGAGGAAACAATTGCCAAAAAATTAACTTTTGCCGGTGTGGAGGTTGAAGGATTTGAAAAACTCGCTTCCGGCACAGGCTTAGTAACGGGTGAAGTTTTAACCAAAGTTAGGGTTCCTGACAGTGACCATCTTTCGCTTACAACTGTAAAAATTGGTCACGATAACATTGCGCAAATTATTTGTGGCGCGCCGAATGTAGAAGTCGGTCAAAAAGTTATTGTTGCCACTGTTGGGGCAATTTTGCCTGGTATTACGATAAGAGAAACAATGATTAAAGGAATTAAAAGCTCAGGTATGATTTGTTCTTTAGCGGAACTTGGGGTAAGTAATGACTTCGTTGGGGCGAGTGAAGGAATTTTTGTTTTACCGCCTGAGACTGAAGTTGGCCGCGAAGACGTCTTAAAATTACTTAATTTAGACGATACTATTTTTGAAATTCGCCCGCTTGCTAACCGCAGCGACATGTTAAGTGTTTATAACATTGCGCGAGAACTTGGCGCGCTTTTTTCGCTTCCTGTCACCATCCCAACGTATAAAGATTTTGCTTCTTTTAAAACAAACTTAACTTTAAAAGTTTCCACACCACTAGTCGAGGCCTTTTCTTTAACTGAAGTTAGTAATTTAAAGGTCGGTGAATCGCCATTATGGCTTAAAACCATTTTAGAAAAACATGGGTTTAGACCAATTAATAATATTGTCGACGTTGGTAATTACGTTATGCTTTTAACCGGCCGTCCGCTTCATATGTATGATCTTGATCATGTTAAAAATGAATACTTTGAAGTGCGGAGTGACTTAGCAATTGATTTTATTGGCTTAGGCGAAAAAGAATATAAACTCGTTCATGGTGACCAAATCATTTGGGATACGGAAAAAGTGCTCTGCCTTGGCGGTGTTAACGGCGCACATGTCTCCGAAATAACCGCAAAAACGCGGCGAATTGCGGTTGAAGTAGCCCTTTTTAACCCGGCGCAAATTCGAATTAGTTCGACTAGACTTAATTTACCAAGCGAAGCAAGTAGTCGTTTTGGGAAAACAGTTACGCCCTTTAATGAAGAAGAAGCCCGCCTTTTAGCGCTTCATTTATTAAAGGAAGTAAGTAGTGAGATTAAAGTTAGTAATAAAGTTAGTTATCAAAAAGAAGCAATTAGGCAACCGCGGATTGTTTACGATCCAGTTTATATTAATCGCCTTTTAGGAACTTCGTTTAGTGACGAAGAAATGCGGGAGGCGTTAACTCGTCTTTCCTTTTCAATCAATCAAGATTTAACGATTAACATTCCTGCTCATCGCCTCTTTATTGAAGGAATTAATGATATTGCTGAAGAAATTATTCGCCTGCTTGGCTTTGAACATGTGGCAAGTGTTTTACCAACGATGGCCACAAGTCTTGGCGAATTAAGCCCGAAACAAAAACTACGACTTCAACTGCGCCATTTACTCAGTAATCTTGGAATCTACGAAACGCTTAATTACACCTTAACTAGTGAAGCGCAAAATGCTTCATTTCCTTATTTACATCAAGGTACGGCTTTAAAATTAGAACATCCTTTAACGCCGTTACGCACTTTTATGCGCTTAAATATTTTGCCAAGTTTACTGGAAACCGTCAGTTACAACCTTAGTCGCCAAGTCAATGATTTTGGTGTTTTTGAAGTAAGTAATGTATATAGTCTTAACCATAGTGAAGAGCATTTAGCTTTTGCCCTTACCGGTAGTGAAAAGTATAACGGTGAGTTAGTTAAAAAACCATATGACTTTTATAGTGCCAAAGGCATTATTGAAGCCTTGCTTGATTATTTAGCAATTGCCCCTTCACGCGCTAAAATTAAAGCGCTAGGTAATGAACATAATTACTTTCACCCGGCTCAAAGTGCCGTTTTAGAAATTGGCGGGCAAGTTGTGGGCGTCTTTGGTAAACTCCATCCTCATGTTCTAAAAGAGTATGGCTTTAAGGACAGTGTCATAGCGGGCGAAATTAATTTTGGGGCCCTACTTGATATTAAAGTCAGCGCTAAAAAGGTAAATGTTCCATCACGTTTTCCCTCAGTTCGGCGTGACTTAGCGCTGCTTGTTGGGCGCGAAACAGAAGTTAGTAGTCTCTTAAATCTTGTTAAAAAGGTAGGCGGAAAACTAGTTAAAGATGCATTTGTTTTTGATGTCTATTACGACTTAAAAGATAAACCAGATTTAAAAAGTGTCGCGCTTGGAATTATTCTTGAAGACGAAAATGCCACGCTAGTGGACAAAACAATTAAAGAAACGGTTGATAAAATTATTGAAAGTTTAGTAAGTAAACTAAAAGTTGAGGTACGAAGTTAATGGAAATAAAAATATCTGATGGGCTCCATGGTCGGGTGCTAGTCGAAGGGATTGTTGATTTAAGTGAGGCCGACTTGAGTGCGAATTATTCCTTAAAAGGAATTAAACCTTTTACGCTTCAAGCTTATTTTGAAACGTTTGAAGAAGAGGTTGAAGTTGAACTTAAAGCTCAAGTTGTCTTAGTTTTAGAATGTGCTTATACTTTGGAACATTTTGAGCACATTATCGATTTAGACGAAGTCTTAGTCTTTAATTATAAAAATCCTAATATTGAAGCCGATAGTGATGATATCTTTTATGAAAAAGGACCCTTCATTGACTTAGATCCTTATCTTTATGCCCTGATTTTAAGTTATATTCCGCTGAAAGTTATTAAGCCAGGCGCCCAAAGACCAGAAAGCGGCGCTAATTATCAAGTGTTAAGTGAAGAGGAATACGCAAAAACCAAAAAGAATCTCGGCGATGATTTTGGTGATTTGCTTGATGAAATCGACGATATTGACGAATAATTAATTAAAAATTTACTAAAAGAAGATGGGAAACTCTTTTTTTTTTTTTTTTTTGGTGCATTTTTTTACAAGAATATTTTTTTTTTTTATATT
>CAYJDS010000016.1:0-2763 GCA_964369015.1 uncultured Staphylococcaceae bacterium
AATGTTTTTGGAAGTTGCAATTAGTTGTCGATTTAAATTTGATTCATCGATAACATCACGATCAACAATTGTAATATTGCGAAACCCTGAACGAACCAGGCTTTCTAAAGCTTGGCCCCCAACTCCACCGACACCAAAAATAATTATTCGACTTTTAGTAACTTTATAAAAGTCTTCTTTATCAACTATTTGCGTGATTCGCTCATATCTTCTCTCATTCATTAATAAAATCTCTAACCTCTTTAAAATAAAGTTCCCGGTCTTTTAAATAGCTCCCACAATGTTCTCCGCCAGCAAAGGAAACTAATTTCTTCTTAGCGACTGCCGCTTTTTTAAAATTCTTAACTGACATATTAAAAGGGACAAAATTATCATCTACGCCATGAATAAATAAAAGTGGAATAGTGTGATTTTTCTTTAACTCATCACTAACCTTCGTTTCTTTAAAATTAAATTTTCCAAGGGCGCGAGCGTAAATATTTATTCCCCAAAAAGTGAAAATGGGCCGCACCTTAAGAAGTTTTTTCCCAACATAGAGCATAACTCCTTTTGTTCGTGAATATCCACAATCAGCAATAACGCCTTTAAAACTTTGTGGTAAATCACTTAAAGCAGTAACCATTAAGCTTGTCGCAGCCCCCATACTAACACCGTGTAAATAAAGATCTTTTTCACTATTAAACCTATTGTCTAAGTAACTTAGCCACGCCCGAACATCATAGCGTTCTAAAATCCCAAGTGAACTAAATTTACCGCCACTTTCTCCACATGCGCGTTGATCAATAATTAAAAGTGAAACCCCGAGATCTTGATGAAGTTTGCCGACATAGCCGATATCAAATAAACCATAGGAATAAAAGCCATGAACGAAAACAATAATTTTCTTACTTTCTTTATTCTCATAAAATATTCCGCTTAATTTAATTTTATCGTTTTGAATTGTGACCTTTTCACCCACTAGTTCACGGTAAAAGAGCTGATTTTTCCTAATTTCAGGGACGTGATCATTAAATTTTTTACCAAACAGTGGTTTTGTATAAACTTTAGGCACTTTTATTGGTCTTCCAAACAGTATTTTGAAGGTTGAAAAAGTTAAAAAGAAATATCCACCAATTAGGATAAGAGCTGCGAGAATTAACCACGGCGTCCACATACGTAAATTATAGCCTTTTTAAAGGAAAACACTCACTATTACAATTTTTATGTAATAAAAAAGACAACCGAAGTTTATTAATCCAGTTGTCTTTCACTTAATTTAATTAGGAAACTTTAACTTTTTTTAGGATTGTATAGCGAGCAATGCCGCCTTCTAAATCAAACTTAATTGGTTTAGCAATAAGTGGAGTTAAGTATTCGCTAAAGAGTTTGCCGCCATTATTAACATCTTTAATTAATTCTGGTGACATTTTATGTTCAACGTTGGCGATCCCGCGTAAATTTTTAAGTTTATAACTTACTTTATATTCTTTGCTTGGCAAGCGATCAATAATAACCATCATGCCTGATTTTCCGGCAACGATTTTTTTAACAGCCATGGTTGAAACTTTAATCGCTTCTTTTTGATCTGTTTCACTAATTGCAAATGTTCCCGCGCGTTGCAGGAGACTAAATTCGATTGGACGAGTCGAATAACCTAAGCGGTCTTTAACGATTCCTGCGAGTTGGGTACAAAATCCCCCGAGTTGCATATGGCCAAATGAATCAACCGCCTTATTAGTGGCCGGCATTTGGGCTTCAATTCCTTCACTAACCACAAAGAGCGCTCTTTTTTTGCTTTCATAAGCCGCTTGGGCCTTAACTAAGAACTCTTCGAGGTCAAATTTTTCTTCAGGAAGATAAATATAATCTGGTTTTAACTCTGGATCTTGAATTAAACTTGCCGCAGCAGTTAGCCAACCAGCATGACGACCCATAACTTCAACAATAACAAATTTTGATTTGTTATAAACTTTGTTATCTAAAGCAATGTCTTGAATACTTTGAACAACATACCGGGCTGCACTTGGATAACCGAGGCAGTGATCAGTATAGGCTAAGTCGTTATCAACTGTTTTTGGAATACCGATGACACGAACATCAGCATTTGCTTTACGAAAGAAAGTTGATAATTTGTAACACGTATCCATTGAATCGTTCCCTCCATTAACAAGTACATAGCCGATATTATGTTTTTGGACAGTTTTTAAGATTTTTTGGTAGTCTTCATGATTAATATCGCCACTTAATTTATAACGAGTTGTTCCTAAGGCCGCAGCCGGGGTTTGTTTTAATAATTCGATTTGCGCTTCGTCTTCTTGTCGTATATCAATTAAATTATCGTATAAAAGTCCTTCAATACCGTTTAGACTTCCGTAAATGCCGCCGATATGGTCAGTTTGCCGTTTTGCTTCTTTAATAACACCATAGAATGAAGTGTTAATGATTGCGGTTGGTCCGCCTGATTGAAAATACACTAGTGCTTTTTTCATTTTTTTCTCCTTTTTATCCGTCAAATTATAACATGAGCCGCTTTTAAATTCTATTAATAGAAGAAAGCTCTTTAGTTAATTCTTTTACTCGCTTCTTTGCAACCGACTTGGAAATCACTCCTTTTAAGAACTCATGAATAATAGTTGCGGTCTCTTTAGCCCCATCCTTCGTTAAACCGCGAGTTGTTACCGCCGCAAACCCAAGCCGTAAACCAGAGGTTGTATTAGGCCGTTCGTCATCCTGCGGTAACATATTTTTATTTGTCGTAATATTTATTTCTTCTAACATTTTTTC
>CAYJDS010000016.1:2863-4294 GCA_964369015.1 uncultured Staphylococcaceae bacterium
GGGAAAGTATTAAAATTTACTTTTTTAATGATTTCTTCACTGTTGGTAAGAATGATTCCGCCCCGTGGTCCCCGTAAGGTTTTATGCGTCGTAGAAGTAACAATATCAGCATATGGAAGGGGATTTGGATGCCTTTTTGCCGCGATTAAGCCTGCAATATGGGCCATATCAACCATAAAGTAAGCATCAACACTTTTCGCAATATCGCCAATTTTCTTAAAGTCAATCGCAAAGGGATAAGCCGAAAATCCCGCAAGAATAAGCTTTGGTTTAAGGCTCTTTGCAAGTGCTTCTAGTCCTTCGTAATCAATCGTTCCATCATCAAGTAAATGATAATGAGAAACTTCATAATATTTAGACGAAAAATTGACTGGACTACCATGTGTTAAGTGTCCCCCTTCGTTTAAGGAAAGCGTTAAAATTTTATCGCCCATTGATAAAAGACTTGCATAGGCAATCATATTTGCACTGCTGCCACTATGGGGTTGAACATTAGCGTATTTTGCACCAAATAATTCAGTTAATAAATCAATTGCGGTTTGTTCAATTTCATCAATATACCGACACCCGCCGTAATACCTTTTCCCGGGATAGCCTTCGGCATATTTGTTGGTTAAGATTGATCCTGCGAGGTCGCGGACTTTTTTACTTGTGAAATTTTCACTTGCAATTAATTCAAGTCCATCATTTTGACGTTTTGTTTCCGCTTTTAAAAGTTTAAATAATTTATCCATATAATTTCTCCATCGCCTTTAATTATAAACTAAATATTAATTATGAGTTGATAGTGAAGCACTCCTTATAGCGAAGATTATTAAAATAACGACTATTGATAAATAAGGCTTAAATATTTACCCTCTTCATTGACTTTTAAGTAAACTTTCTCCACAATAGTTATATGTATGCATTTGATAAGTTAATTAAAAGTATTGTTTTTGCCCATCGCGGGCTTCATAATGAACAATACGACGAAAACTCGTTAAGTGCTTTTGAAAACGCGATAAATAATGGTTTTGCAATTGAACTTGATGTTCATGTCACGCGTGACGAACAAATTGTTGTCATTCACGATGCAACTTTAACCCGTGTTACGGGCAAAGACGGGATTGTTGAAGAATTAACTTATGCTGAGTTAATGAATTATTCACTGCTTAAAAGTGGAGAACGAATCCCGCTTTTAAGTGAAGTTTTAACTCTTATTGATGGCCGTGTTCCACTTTTAGTGGAAGCAAAGGCAGAAAATAGTATTCCGCCAACTTTAGTGCCCGCTATCTTAAAAGTTATTGCTTCTTACCCGTATCAAGAGACGCTTTTACTTCAATCCTTTAATCCCTTTGTGGTTAAAGCACTAAAAAAAGGCCGAAGCGACTTACCCGTTGGTCAATTAATGAGTGATAATCTTCCGGGCCAATCAAAATTCACTAATTTTCT
>CAYJDS010000016.1:4394-6749 GCA_964369015.1 uncultured Staphylococcaceae bacterium
AAGGACGATCTACGTTGGTCTCGCGTTTATGTCGATTATGCTTTTTTGGACGGTCTACGATCTTGTTATTGCCAAAATGCTCGTTGATAACTTTGGCCTTAATCAAACGTGGTCGGGCGCAGTAATGGCGCTTGATAATGTCTTTGCGCTTTTCATGCTTCCACTTTTTGGGCGGATTAGTGACAAAACAAAAACAAAGTACGGTAAACGAAAACCATTCATTATTATCGGTACAATTGTCGCAGCGATTTTCTTTGTGGGGGTGGCAATCTTTGATTTATATCAGCAAATTGCCGTTGCTTCACACGGTTTTAGTACAATTATTAAAGGTAGTGACGGACTATTTTACTTTACCCTAAACGGAGTTGAATTTGCCTCAAGCACAATCCGCTCTGAAGTAGAAACCCTCCGCTCGATTGAAATATTTAATACTGTAACCAAAGCCAATCCCGGTCTTTTAGTTGGCTTTATTGTTGTTTTGCTCTTTGTTCTCGTTGCGATGGGTATCTTTAGAAGTCCGGCCGTTAGCTTAATGCCCGACGTTACACCTAAACCACTTAGAAGTCGGGGCAACGCCATTATTAATTTACTTGGAACAATTGGCGGTGGTATTTCTTATATTATTGTTGCCCTGCTTGCCACGAGTGGTACACCTATTTTTAAACAAACCGGATATGTTTCACTCTTCGTTGCCACGGGCTTATTGATGATTGTCTTTATCATGATTTTTAATGGTCTTGTTAAAGAAAACAAGTGGGTGGCGGAGATGTTAGAAATAACCAAAGAATATAATCTCGATTCTTTAGAAATTGATGAAGAAGGAACGCATATTGGCCAGTATAGTGAAAACGCCAAAATGCCCAAAGACGTCCGCCGGAGTTTTATCCTAATTTTACTCGCGGTTGTTTTATGGTTCATGGGTTATAACGCCGCAACATCAAAATTTTCGCTTTACGCTTCTAACCACCTTTCCGTTGAGAGTTTCTCCCTTCCCCCATTAATTGGAACCGGCGTCGCTACAATTGCCTTTATCCCGATTGGTATTTTATCCTCGAAGATTGGACGAAGAAAAGTAATTCTTTTTGGAATCGGTCTTTTAGCAATTTCCCTTGGCATTGCTGTCTTTGTTACAGCCGATTCAAAATGGCTTATTTATATCATCATGGCGCTCGTTGGCATGAGTTGGGCTTCAATTAATGTTAATAGTTATCCAATGGTAGTCGAAATGAGTAAACACGGTGATATTGGCACCTATACTGGTTACTACTACACCGCAAGTATGGCGGCAATGATTATCACCCCCATTTTGAGTGGTATCTTCATGGACGCCTTTGGTTATCAAACGCTCTTTGTCTATTCAGCAATTTTTGTTGGTCTCTCCTTTATTCCAATGTTTTTTGTTAAGCATGGTGAACCAGTCAAAGTGTTAGATATTCCCGAAGAAAAATAATATGGCAGTTAATTTTAGTAAACCTAAAAAACTATATTTACTTGATCAAGACGGTACTCTTTACACCGGACTCCATTTATTCCCTGAAACGAAAGAATTTCTTAATAAAATTAAACAAAGTGGCGCAAGTTATGTTTTTGTGACCAATAACGCTTCCAAAACAAAACATGAATATGTCGCTAAACTAGCAAAGTTGGGCATAAATGCGGATGAAAGTGAATTTTATACTTCCGCGGAAGCAACGATTAGTTACTTAAAAACTCATCACGCGTATGATTATGTTTATTTAGTGGCCACTAAAGCATTAATAAAGCACTTTAAAGATGAAGGAATTAAAGTAACACAAAATATTAAGCGGGCAAAAGTTGCGGTTTTAACCTATGACACGAGTCTTGACTACAAAAAAATCACAAAACTTACGACCCTCCTGCGCCGACCAGAAGTTGTTTACTTAGCCACTAATCCCGATTTAGTTTGTCCCACTGAAGAAGGTTACTTACCCGACTGCGGCAGTTTTGCGCTTATGTTTAAAAATGCGACCGGTCGTGTTCCGCATTATCTTGGTAAACCTAACGCTCAGTTTGCGCTTGAAATACTTAAAAAATATAATGTTAACAAAGAAGAGGTTGTAATGATTGGTGACCGGCTTTATACTGATATCGCTCTTGGTCATAATGCCGGAATTGACACCGTTTTAGTTTTGTCAGGTGAAGCAACGAGCGACGACGTCTTTACTTCGCCTTTTGTCCCAACGTTTGTTGTTAAAAATATTGGGGAAATCCTCTAATTAACAGCTTTTTGCCTAATAAAGGGAGATTTTTATGTTAAATAAAAAGAAACATTTATTATCCGTTTTTTCATTAATTTTCACCTTGTTAGTATTACTTTTTTCGCTTTCCTTTACG
>CAYJDS010000016.1:6849-14149 GCA_964369015.1 uncultured Staphylococcaceae bacterium
CGTTTTTTCATTAATTTTCACCTTGTTAGTATTACTTTTTTCGCTTTCCTTTACGATTGCCGCGCTTATAAATATCTCTTACTGGCCACTCTTGCTTATGTGGATATTAACCCTCCCTGTTCATATTCTTGTTCTGGTTTTTAGTGTTTTCTTACTGATTAAAGTTATCCCGTATAGTGCGGAAATCTCTCGCAAACAACGTCTGATGAAGTATTTGCCTAATATGAGTTTAATTCTGTTTGTTGTAATTATTATTTTAATAATCATCTTTCTTTCAACAAATATTATTTAATATCTACTTTCTTTTTTAAACAAACTATGTTTGTTGGTTTTGTATCTGACATTTTGTTATTTTATATTCCATGCTATAATAGTCTTTCAAGCGAGGATTGACGGATGAAAAAGAAGAAAACGATGGTGCGCTTGTGGGGAGATCATATTGTGATTTCTTCACTATTTATTGGTTTATTAGTAAGTTTATCACTGGTAGGATTAACTTTTGGAATAATTGAGCTTTTAGCCCATTATTATCCTCATATTGCATCAAATAAAAAAGACTTAATTTACATTTTTGGCACTATTGCCGTTTTAGTTGGTTTCATTATCAATAACTTGTGGATTAAACCGCAGCGCAATATTATTACTAACAAAAAAACAAATGCTGTAAGTGAAGAAGGGGAAACTAAATAATGGCCATTACCTTCACGCTAATCTTACAAATGATTGGCATTTCACTTTTAATGACGATCCTTTATATTATTATTGGCATTATTCCAGGAACAGACGAAACTTCAGTTATTGTTCCAATGACAGTAATTCTTGTTTCCCTACACTTAAATCCGCTAGTTATTATGGCTGGCTTTATTAGTGCGGTTGTAACCTTAAACATTGCCGACTCAATCCCGACGGCAATAACGTCGATTCCCGGTGGGGTAATGTCGACTCCGCTTGTTGGGCCAAGTCAAGTCTTAAAAAAACACGGCTATACTGCTTATAGCGTGAGATGGATGATGATTGGCTCCTTAATTGGGGTCCTAGTTAGTTTACCGCTTGCGCTGGCCTTTTGGGGCGTGTTTGAATTCATTAGTGTCCAAACTGGCCTTGAAGTATCGACCTTTATAAAAAACTATAGCGAATACATCTTTTTAGGTGGCGCTGTTTTAATGAGCTTAACGAGTAAAAAGAAAATAATGAGTCTTCTTTCAATTATTCCGTTTGGCTTTATCACTGCCTTTATGCGTAATCCAAGTGTTTTACTAGATAACACGCTGTTAAATTTTCTTGGTCAAGGTAAAACTTTATCATTGACACCCTTCTTTCTAGCAATTACCACGGGTCCGTTAATTTACGGCTTATTTGAACTTCTTTTTCCAAGTGTCTTTCAAAAACAAAAAGTCAGTGGCAAGATTGACGTTGTTTTAGAAGAAAATATTAAAACCGTTAAAACCGGGACAAAGAAAGTAATGAAGAAAACCGCCATCGCAAGTGCCTTAGGTAGTTTAATGTTTTTCCTCTCGCCAGTTGGCGTCACAATGATGCTTAGTGAATTTAGTATTAGAGACGAAAAAGACGAAGTCCAACAAGCACTCCAAGGAGTAGCGGTTGTAAATGGACTTTCAAGCGCGACTTACTTAGCCGGCATTCTTATTTCACTCTTAGTCTTTGCTTTCCCGCTTTCCCCCGCTGCTCTTGGTCCCGGCTCAGTTATTTTTGGCGCTGGTGGTCCTTTTGTTCTTCCCGGAAATACTGGTTTAACAATTCCAAAACCAACTCTTTTAGCACCAATTTTTATTGGCTTAACAATTGGCGTTTCTCTAACAGTTTGGCTCGGCATGAAATATTCATCAAAAATGACTGCCTTAGTC
Source organism: uncultured Staphylococcaceae bacterium (assembly GCA_964369015.1). Lineage (GTDB taxonomy): Bacteria > Bacillota_I > Bacilli_A > RFN20 > CAG-826 > UBA1361. Next base: position 8,715 of record CAYJDS010000016.1, read on the forward strand.
TTTAAATATATTTCCCAAGAAACAGTTTTAATCTTTTTGTTTTCTATTATTGCTCTGCTCTCACTTGCAGAAGCCGGGATGTATGGCTTGATTGTTGTCTTATTAATTGGTCTCTTTAGTGGCTGGATTAATAAACTTGGTGCGGGGTATGGGGTGCAATTTATGGCCCTTTATGCCGGCAATTTGTTTATTAAATTAATTTTAATGTTATTTTAGGAGCGTTTATGGACGGCTATAGTTTTGGAAAAATAATCTTAAGCGGTGAACATAGTGTTGTCTATGGTAAACCCGCTTTAGCAATTCCCTTTTATGCTTTACGGAGTGAAGTAGTTTTAACCCCTGCGCCCTCCTTTAGTTGGGAAACAAAGTATTTTAATGGCCCTTTAAGTGAGGGACCGAGTGAACTTGAAGGCCTCTATGTTTTACTCCGCAAGTTATTTAAAGATTTCCCCGTCATTACTCCCGTTAACATTGCCGTTCGTTCTAATCTTCCTGAAAAAAGCGGACTCGGCAGTAGCGCAAGCATTGCTAAAGCACTAGTTGACGCCTTTAATAATCATTTCAAACTCGGCTTATCAAAGGACGATTATTTCACTTATCTTACAATCTCGGAAAACGTTTATCATCATAAAGCAAGTGGCATTGACGCTTCGGTCGTAATCTATGAAACGCCACTGCTCTATGTTCCACCAAAAATCACCCCTTTCACATTAAAAATAGATGGTTTTTTGGTTGCTTTTTATTCAAATACAAATAGTGCAACTAAAGACGCAGTGGCGCTTGTTTCACGCCATAATGAACGGGATCGTTTAGTTAATGAACTAGAAAAAAGTACCTTATTAGCACTAGAGGCAACGAAGAACAACAACTTTAATCTCCTTTGCACTTCCTTTAATGCCTCTCACCTTGCCTTACGTGAACTAGGAGTATCTTCGCCCACCTTAGAAGCGTTGCGCACAAAAATCCTTGCAAATGGTGCGGGAGGTGTTAAAATAACGGGCGGTGGCATGGGCGGCTGTCTCATTGCTTTATTTAAAACAAAAGACATGGCCGAAACTGCTCAAAATACATTGAAAGAATATTCAAGTTGGTTAATTGATTTAGGAAAAGTATCATGAAGTTTAAACGCGCGAATGTAAATATTGCCCTCTTAAAATATTGGGGAAAGACAGATCAAAAGTTAAAACTGCCGCAGCAAACAAGTATTTCTGTTACCGCAGATGCTTTTTATACTAGAACTAATGTTACGCTTGATCCAACATTATCAAAAGACAAAGTTTTTCTTGATGGTAAAGAATTAACCTCACTGCAATACAATCGCGTCATTCAACATTTAAATGAATTACGCGCTCGTTTTAAGCGCACTGAGTATTGTGTAGTTACCTCTTTTAATAATGTTTATCTCCGTGCCGGTTTTGCCAGTAGCGCTAGTTCTTTTGCCGCTCTTACTGCTGCCTATCTTGATGCGATTGGCGCAAAGGTGACAAAAAAAGAAATGTCACGCTTAGCGCGGCTTGGCTCAGGAAGCGCAACGCGCTCAATTCATGGCGGGTTTGTTATTTGGCGCAAAGGATTTGACCACGAAAGTAGTTATGCCGAACAACTTAAAATCAAATGGCCCGTATTTCGTTTAATCTTTACAATCATTGATCCAAGTATTAAAACTATTTCTAGTCAAGTAGGAATGCAACTTTGTGTTGAAAAAGCACCGTCTTTTTCCTCTTTTATTGCTAAATGTAGCGAACTTGTTGCTCCAATGATTGAAGCGCTTGAGAAAAAAGATTTAGCGGCAATTGGGGATCTTAGTGAACAAAGCGCCGAATTAATGCGTAATGTTATGCTTGAAGCTGGAGTTGATTACCATACCCCAAAAACTCAAATTATGATTAATCGGATTCACACTTTACGTGAACAATATAACTTACCGGTTTATTATACGTTTGATGCGGGGCCGAACTTAATTCTTTTAACAACCGCAGAACACGTTGACGCTATCTTAGCTCATTTAGATGACGTTGAAACCGTCGTTTCCAAAGTCGGCGGAGGCATAAGTGATGAAAATCTTTGAGAAAGTTCCTGGTAAACTTTATATTATTGGTGAATATAACGTTTTAAAAAGTGGTCATAGTGCACTAATAGCACCTGTCAATCTCTTTTTACAAGGAACATTAATTCCAAACGGCAAAACAACAATCATTGAAGGCGGAAAAACTTATCTTTATCATGAACTTTTAAATAAAGCCCCACATCAACTAGAAAATACCGTTGCAACTATTACTTTCTTTAATGAATACTTAGAAAGTCGGAATTTAGCAATTCGTGAATTTGAATACACTATTGAAAATAATTTAATTAATGACGAACAAATTAAATATGGACTAGGGAGTAGCGCGGCAAGTATTGTTTTAACTTTAAAACTATTAAACCGTGTTTATAACACTAATCTTTCTCCCTTAACCCTTTTTAAAATGGCCGTTCTTATTCAACGCCGTGTTAACACTCCTAGTTCGGGAGGCGACTTAGCGGTCGCACTCTATGATGTCCCGCTCTTCTATACTCGCTACGACCTTGAATGGCTTTTAGCCCAAACCGAAGAACTTTCACTCCTTGACCAAAATTGGCCGCTTTTAAATATAAAATTATTAACAACTGTCCCCTTCTTTTTAGTTGGCTGGACTAAAGAAACAACCAAACCTTCACCTAACGGAATAATTGATCCACATTTTTACATTCACGCCCAAAAACTCGTTGAAAACTACTTTTTAACCTTTGATCCAAGCTACATTACACAATACCAAGACTTGTTAGTGGAACTTTCTTTTAATAAAAAGAATATGATGACGCCTAAACTAAATGACTTAGTTAAAAGTGCAAAATCACTCGGAATTGCCGCAAAAGTTTCTGGAGCGGGGTATGGTGACTGTGGGATTGCCCAAATTAGTGACCCCGCAACTATTACACCTCTGGTAAATTTATGGCACAATAATGATATCGAAGTCTTAGATATATGGAGAAAGGATAATGAGTAAAAGCCGCAAAGACGATCACTTAAGGTTTGCGCTGACAACTGCAAGCACTACTAATGAGTTTAGCGCAATTCGTTTTAAGCATGTTAGTATTCCTGATTTTGCTTTAAGTGACATTACGCTTGAAACCGAAATTTTTGGAAAAGTCTTTCCTCATCCTTTTTATATTAATGCCATGAGTGGCGGTAATAAAAAGGGTAATCTCATGAATGAAAAGCTTGCCGCACTTGCTTGTCATTTTAATCTTCCTTTTTTTCTTGGCTCACAGTCAGTTGCGCTTAAAAATCCCGCTGAAGAAAAAGCTTACAAAGCGTTGCGCACTAAATACCCTAATCTATTCATTGTTGCTAATGTTAATCCTAATGTTAGCCTCGAAGAAGCACGGCGCGCTATAAGTATGGTCGAGGCAAACGCACTTGCAATTCACATTAATAGTGTTCAAGAACTAGTAATGGTTGAAGGTGACCGTGATTTCTCTCGGTGGAGTCAAAATATCAAAGCCCTCCTTGAAAATATTAGTGTTCCCGTAATTATTAAAGAAGTAGGTTACGGAATGAGTCATACGACTTTACAAAAACTCAGTGACTTAAAAGCGCCTTACATTGATATAAGTGGCGCCTCTGGCACGAATTTTACCAAAATAGAATTAGCACGTTCTGGAATTACTGATTCTCCACTCCTTGACTTTGGTCGCTCGACCACCGCTTCGTTGCAAGACGCCCTGACGTTTAAAAACTTTACTGTCTACGCAAGTGGCGGAGTTAATAATGCTGGCAGTATTGTTAAGTGTTTAGCACTAGGCGCTAAAGCGGTTGGGATGGCTCATTACTTCTTAAGCCTAAGTGAATTGTCGCTTGAAGAAATGATAAAAACGGTTGAATTGTTAATTACAGATTTGAAAAAGATTTTATTATTATTAAATACAAAAAGCGTTAAACAATTAACGCTTGATCATTTAGAGTTTTAATTAAGTTTTAGCAATCCCTTTATGTTTTACTGGCTTCCATTTTACTTTGATAAAAGGAGCGGCAATCATAAGCGGAACATAGGTGATAAGAAAAAAGAAGCCAACGAAAGGGAAAAGGATTTTTTTCACGGGATGCATTTTAATCCGTTTCCAATCAATAAATGAAATGAGAAGTGACATCACAGTTGTAAAAACATAGAACGAGAATACGAAATCAAAAAGCGTAAATAAATATGTTTGGACAAAATAAGCAAAGTCATGGGTAATAAGCAGATTAACACTAGCAAGCACTCCGTAAAGGATAAACCAATAGATTGTAAAGCCCGGGACAGGGGTATTAAAAAGCGCTGATTCAAAATGCGCAAAACGCTCATTTAGTTTCTTTTTGCCGGTAAAAATTCCTTTAGTTAATTTACCAACATAACGGATAAACATTTGATAGAGGCCTTTAACCCAGCGTAACCGTTGGCGCATGCTATCACGAAAGTTATCTGGTTGTTCATCATAAAATATTGCATTATGAGCATAATACACTTGGTCTTGTTCTAGGACTGCAGCGGCACTACTTTCAATATCTTCAATAAAAGTGTGGTAGGGCCAGCCACCAATCTTTTTAATCCGAGCAAGACTAACAAAAAAGCTTGTTCCCGAAACATAAGCACTTACATTCATGTGGGAGCGGACTTTGTGCATTAAAGTTGATTCACGCAGGAATGAATAACCCGTCCCGTATGACCAAAGCGAATCACCTAAATTTAAACTGCTTCGGTAAGCGGCAATAATATTAGCGCCTGTTTCTTGATACACTTTATTAATTTCTAAAAGATAGTTTTGATCGTAGGTGTTATCGGTATCAACGACGATAAAACCACCAAAGTCTAGTGGGAAAGGTTCATCTTTCACCGTCTTAAAATAATAATCAAGGGCATAACTTTTGCCCACGAGTTCTTGGTTTTTTCGTTCAAAAACACGGACGCCAAGGCGGCGGGCAATTTCGGCGGTTTGGTCCTCACTATTATCAGCAACAACGTGAATCGCTATTTTATCAGCGGGATAATTAAGGTTTCGAATTGACGTTATCATCTGTTCAATAACACTTTCTTCGTTTCGCGCACAAGTAACAAAAACATAGGAGGCATATTTATCGGTCGCTTTATATTTTCGGCCCTTTAAAAAAATCGCCGTGGCGGACATAACTACTTGGTAGATATATAAAAAGCCAAAAATAGTTAAAAGAATAGTATTAATATTAACTAAAATTTGCCCAAAAAGATTGCCCGGGATATTAGGAACATCACCAAACAAAAATTCAAATACCGAGATATTAAATGACATTCCAAATTGACTGCTCAAATGCATAAATTAATTATATCTTTTATTAACTAAAGAAACATAGATAATGATATTATATTGGTGTTGTCGGAGGACACATCGTGCAATCA
>CAYJDS010000017.1:0-13670 GCA_964369015.1 uncultured Staphylococcaceae bacterium
ATATTAATATTTCGCAACAAATAAGGTATTTTTTTATTAATATCATTAAAATAATGATTATGAAATTAAACAATTTAAGGATGCTTCGCAAGAGCAGGAAGTTATCGCAGAAAGAACTCGCAGAAATTATGAATATTTCACAATCGATGATTTCAAACTACGAACGCGGCTCCTCACGACTTGACCTTGTCACCGCTGATAAATTTGCAAAATTTTATGGTGTAAGTGTTGATCAACTAATTTCTAATGAAAATATCTCATTATTACCGCTTAGTGATGTTTCACTCCTTGATTTGCCCGAACATATTAAAGATAAAATCCTGCTTGAATTATTAGATGATGCTAAAAATAATAAAAAACCAAAATAAATAGTTGGCTTTGGTTACTAATGAGGTTCATTAAATTGAACTTTTTTATTTTTAATCAATCAAATAAAAAAAGAACATAAAATATTTATTGGACACTAACCACTAAATATTAGGCTATTTCAAGATTAAATTTTATGCAAGAAAGCACTAAATTCATTTCGTTTTAGTTGGGCGACAACGTAAGAACAAATGGGAATGATTTTGGTGTTTTTTTCTTTAGCAAGTTCAATTAATTCAAGAAATAAAATAGCCGCTAAACCTTGGCCGCGATACTCGTTACGGACACCAGTGTGGGTAGCAACAATGAGACCTTCACGATTAAGATAATAATCGAGTTCGCCTATTGGGTTATGCGGATCTTCACCAAGATATATGCGGTTTTCAATTCTTTTTGCTTTGTATTCCATAAGATTATTTTAAACGAATTTAGTCTAAGTTTGTATTGATTTGCTCCTACTTCATTAGTGGGTGGTAACATTATCCCTAAATGCACTAATAAGAATAGAATTTTAATGTTTAAACGGCTATAATTTAAGGTAATGAGGAGTAAAAGAATATGAAAAAATCAAAATTATTAGTCTTACCGCTCGTGGCAGTCTTACTTAGTTCTTGCGCGACGAGTATTAAAAGTAGTGAAATTCCCGAACTAAGCAAAGAACCTGGTTACGTTTTAAAAATGATTTCAACGAGCAGCGTCAGTGGCGACAAAGATATTATGGCTTCTTTTAGTTTAGAAAAAGCGAAAAGTAAATTTTCGGTGGATTTTTACACAAATTATATTAAAGCGAGCGACAACAGCAGTGATGAGGATGGAAGTGAAAAGGTGCTCAATTATGTGATGTTTAAAAATAACGTGACTTACTCACTGACTGAAAAAGATGGCACTAAGAGTAAAACTGAAGTAACTGACCCTTTAGAGATTGCTTTTAAAGCGGCGCTCTTACTTTACAAAACACCGGTAACGGCTGGTTTAGCCTTAGCTAGCCTATCCTATGAAAGAATGCGCAATATTGACGAAACTGCGCAGCTTGATAAAACGATTAATGAATATACTTTAACGCGGGCGATTAACACTTACACTTTAACTATTGTCAGAAATGAAGACGGTTATGAAATTCAAAGTGTCACCAAAATCACCTTTAAAAATGATTATTTTAGTAGTTTTGAAGTAAGTTCGAAAATTAGTAAAGATAAGAAAAGTGCGACAAATAAGTCAAATTTTAAATTTACCTTTGGCGCTGAAGAGCGCACATTTGACGAATCAAAAATGCCTGACCTTACAAAATATGCTAAGTAGTTAGACAATAATAATGAAGAACGTTTATACAAATATGTGCATGGTGTATGAAGGAGACAAAATCCTTGTTTTAAACCGCACCAAAAATGATTGGCCGGGCCTTACTTTTCCCGGTGGTCATGTTGAAGAAGGGGAACTATTTTCCCAAAGCGTTATTCGCGAGATGAAAGAAGAAACCGGCCTAGATATTAGTGAACCGGAATACGTTGGTCAAATTGTTTGGCCGCTTCCTAGTAAAGGAATAAATGACGTTGCGCTGCTTTATCGGACGAACAAGTTTGCGGGAACTTTAAAAAAAAGTATTGAAGGCGAAGTCTTCTTTATTAAAAAAAGTGAGATTTCTGCGTATGAACTCTCACTTGATTTTGATAAAGTTTTAGAAATGATGTTTAAAAATTAGATGGCGGGTAAAACTGTCTCAGCAGGTGTGAAACTAATCGTATTTAATTGTTCAAAGATTGCTGGCAGGACATCTTTTAAGTTATAGGATGTGCCGTCAACACTAAATTTATTAAAGATATTTAATCCACTTGGATTAGCACCAAAACTAACAATTTTGAGAACTGTTGATTTTTCAGCGGTAAAAAGTTCAAGGAAACCAATAAATTCAGGATTTAAAAACTTCCTTAAAAGGGTGTCATCGGCAATCGTTTCTTTAATAGCAGTCATTGGCGGAACAAGTGTTGCCATCGGTAAAGCAAAGACAATAATACCAATTAAAGAAAAGGCAATACTTAAGGCAAGTTTGACCGGAATAAGTTTAATGTCCCGCATTTTACGAGGAATGAACAACTTAATAATTGGATAAGTAATTGCGGAAAGAACAAGGGCCGCAACACCGGCAACTGGAACACCAACAAAGAGGGCAAGATTTTTTAGCACCACGTCAGTTAAGGCAAGCGCATATGCCTCAGTTTGACCGCTTTGGAGTACAACATTATAAATAACTTCTTGGAGATTTGCATACACTACTGGAACACCATTAACGTCACCTTTTAAACTAATTGGTAATCCACCAAGGATAGTACCAATTTGTGCCGCAAAGATGACAATAGCGACGAGAATAAGACTAAATAATAGCCCGCGCCAGACAACTTTCCAAAATTTTTTGAAAATTCCGCGGACGACTGCCGCAACAAGGACCGAGGCGATAACGATATCGACTAAGAAAGTAATTTGATTTAAAACACTAAAAAGAAGTTCAAACAAATCCAGACCGGAAAGTAAACTACCAAAATCAAAATCACCCAAGAGCATCTTGAGGGGATGTAAAGATATTATTGTTTGTATAAACATATGGAATCCTCCAAATCAATTATACAATGAAATAATTAATTATTAACAATGAGTTGCAAAGATAATTTAAAAAGAGGAGATAAATCTCCTCTTAATTTATATTAAAGCGTTTACTTATTTCCGTAAATTGTAGAAAGCACTTAGGCCAGGAAAATTTGATCTTTCGCCTAAATCGTCTTCAATCCGAATTAATTGATTGTATTTAGCAATTCGATCGGTCCGACTCATTGAACCAGTCTTGATTTGTCCAGCATTAAGTGCGACCGCTAAATCGGCAATTGTTGTATCTTCAGTTTCCCCTGATCTATGGCTAACAACACAAGTATAACCAGCCCGTTCGGCCATTTGCATTGCGTCTAAAGTCTCGGTTAAGGTCCCGATTTGATTTAATTTAATAAGAATGGAGTTCGCAATACCTTTGGCAATGCCTTCTTTTAAAATTGCAGGATTTGTAACAAATAAGTCGTCGCCAACAATTTGCACTTTCTTGCTCAAACGGTCCGTTAATACTTTCCAGCCGTCCCAATCGCCTTCGGCTAATCCGTCTTCGATTGAGATAATTGGATATTTATCAACTAATTCTTCAAACCAATCAACCATTTCCGCACTTGTTTTAACGGCCCCACCTGATTTCTTTAAGGTGTATTTTTTAGTCTTTTGGTCGTAAAATTCACTCGCGGCAACGTCAAGCGCGATGAAGAAGTCTTTGCCAGGAACGTATCCGGCCTTTTTAATAGCTTCGATAATGACTTGGATTGGTTCTTCGTTACTTCCTAAGTTAGGAGCGAATCCACCTTCGTCACCAACTGCCGTAATGTGACCTTTGCTCTTTAAGACTGAGCGGAGGTTATGGAAAACTTCACTACCCCAGCGGAGCGCTTCTTTTAAGCTTGGTGCACCAACGGGCATAATCATATATTCTTGGAAGTCAACACTGCTATCAGCGTGTGCCCCACCATTAATAACGTTCATCATTGGTACTGGTAATGTTTTTGCGTTAACCCCGCCAATGTAGTTATATAAACTAACACCTAAGTAATCAGCAGCAGCACGGGCAACCGCTAAACTAACGCCGAGTAATGCGTTTGCTCCAAGTTTTTCTTTAAAAGGCGTGCCGTCGAGGGCAAGAAGAGTCATATCAACTCCAACTTGATCGTCAACGTCTAGGCCAATAATTTCCGGACGAATAATTTCATTAACATTATTTACGGCTGTTAAAACACCTTTTCCTAAGAAGCGACTTTTATCACCATCTCGTAATTCTAAAGCTTCTCTTTCTCCAGTACTCGCACCACTTGGAACAATCGCGCGTCCAAAAGCACCAGATTCTGTTTGTACTTCAACTTCAATTGTTGGATTACCACGTGAGTCAATTACTTCACGGGCGTAGACATCAATAATTCTTGGCATGTTACATCCTCCTCTTTTTAAGCCATATATATTATAAAGGTTTTTAATATTTCTTTATAGTAATAAACAAGAAAAAGAGAATTTATCAGTAAATTTATCCCGATATCGATTAATTAGTAATTATCAGTCCACTTGTGATAGACTTAGTGCATGGAAAATAGTAACAAAAGACCTTTAAAAATTGTTGTTGCCGGACTATTATTTTTTAACGGAAAGCTTTTTGCCGCTGCTCGCAGTGAAAATGATGAGCGATTTGGAAAGTTTGAATTTCCTGGTGGTAAAGTTGAACCGGGCGAAAGTAATGAAGAAGCCTTAAAACGGGAAATAAGCGAAGAATTAAATATGGAAATTGAAGTAGGGGTTGAGTTTATGGTTGTTGAACATGCTTACGATGCTTTTGACATTAAGATGAGTGTTTATCTTTGTAAGGTACTTAATCCAAACTTTTCGCTTTTTGTTCACAATAGTGGGAACTTTTTCACAAAAGATGAACTTGTAAAACTAACTTTTTTAGTCGCTGATAAAAAAGTCATTGCAAAAATTATTACGAATTTAGATTTTTAAACTGAAACAGTTTTTAAGTATTCAAGAAGGAGTTCACTCGCGCGACCGCGGTGACTTATTTTTTCTTTTTCTTCAAGTGTGAGTTCCGCAAAAGTTTTGCCAAGTGAGGGATAGAAGAAAATTGGATCATAACCAAAGCCGTCATCACCGCGCGGCTCGCTAATTATAGTCCCTTTTACTTCCCCAACAAAGACTTGGGGGAGTTTATCAAAACCAACCAAGGCAAGCGCGGCAACGAACTTTGCGCTTTTATCACTAAAATCTTTAAGCTTTTCGATAATAGCAACATTTTTTTCTTTGTAACTTGATTTTTCCATAAAGCGGGCACTTTGAACACCCGGAAACCCATCCAGGGCATTGATACTAAGTCCGCTATCATCAGCAATCACTGGTAAATTGGCAAACTTACTAACTTTTTGTGCCTTTATCAAAGCATTTTCTTGGAATGTTTCCCCATCTTCAACGATTTCCTCGTTAAAATTAATGTCTTTTAAACTCAAAATTTCAAAGGGAGTATTAATAAAGAGATGTTTAAATTCCTTAAGTTTATTAGGGTTATTTGTTGCTAAAACAATTTGTTTTTTCATGTCTTATTTCCTGACTTTTTTTAAAGAATAAATCTTTTTTTAATTTCACGAAACAAGTTTATTCGTAAAATAATTACCGTACTTAAAATAATTGCCACTGATAAACCAATCGCGACAATCATTGCCCAACCGAGCGGTTCTTTATTTCTAAAGACAAACGCAATTGTTCCGAAAATTATCGCACTTAGCGCAAAGATAATAAATGGGAAAACATTATTTTTCTGCCGTGCAACATTACTAAAGAACAGTGTTGCAGTAATGACAAGCCCTCCGCCAACGACGAGAGAAGCAACTTCAAGTCCTGGCCATGAAGGATAAACAAGATAAATAATAATGATTAGAATAGTAACATGTAAACTTGTTTGGACAGCAACACTAGTGCGGTTGTTTTCTATTAGTGTCGGATTAAAAGCTAACTTCCAAACTAGAAAAAGTGACCAAATTACGATCGCACTCCACCAAGAAGTAGGGTTAATTATATTAAGTACTAAACACGTAATTGCGGCAATAATGAATAAATATTTTGCGTAATAAATAATGTTACGTCTTAAGTCTTTTTTTACGTTTTTGTTTGGGTAAACGACGTTTACTTTCATATATTTCACTCCCTTCGATAATTATTTCAAGACCATCTTTTTTCAGCAGTGCATAAAGTGATTCTTCAAAGGAAGGATCAACCGTACTCTTCGTGATAGAAAGGGTCGAAAATTCATTAAAAGTTACTAAAGTTAGGGCGACCCGATTCATTTCAGGTGGGCCAAGTACAAAGTCATAACTATCGATAAATTCATTAAATTCTACGGGTGCATTAATTAACCCTAAATTAGAAAAAGTAGTAGTAAAGAGCTTTTCACCAAGAATTCCAAAAGCAATCTTTGCAATCGGATTTTTCAAAAATAGTGGGAAAATGCGGACGTCTTTGCTCATTTTGTGGGCCGAATACATCATTTCACTCATTTTTTCATAAGTAGCTTTTTCCTTAAGTTGTGTAGTGACAAGCGGTAGTATTTCTTCAAAAGAAGTAATTTTTTCTAGCTCAAGCCGTAGTCCTGCATACATTGTAAAGTTGGCCAAAGTTTTAGTTTCATAGTACTTCCGCATATCAACTGGAACTTGTATTGCTACCTCCCCCTTGACTGCTTCAAGCGCGTGTTTGCTTGCTAAGAAGAAAAGAGCACTGCAGTAGGCGGTAATAGTAACACCATGGCTTTTTGCAACCTCTTTTAAGGCGTGACTATTAAGTTTAAAATGAAGAATTTGTGTCGGGCGGATACTATTTAAACGCCCACTCATTTGGAGCGCTTTTTTATCCTTAAAACCCGAAGAATTTTTAGCAATAGTGCGACTAAATTCATTTGCGTTTTCTTCATTGTTTGGAACTTCATTTATATTTAATACAGTTTTACTTTCACTAACTTGCTTTCCGAGTAATGTTAAATAAGTAGCGACAAGCGTATTAAGAAAAATAAGCCCGCCATGACCATCAGTTAATACATGAAAGAATTCAACGCTGATGCGTCGGTCATAATAAAGGACACGGAATGATTTTGATGATGTAGTGGAAATTTTGATTGGACGGCACGGTAAATGCTCATCTTTTTCAATCGCGTAATGTTGCTTAGTTGCGTCTAAAAAATGCCAGAAGAAACCTTTTTTTAAGGTGGTGGCAAAACGTGGGAAACGTTTAATGGTAAAAGTCAGGGCCATTTGTAAAAGTAAAGGAACAACTTCATCTTTTAAAATTGCCGAAAGACGAAATACATTCATGAATCCGTGATTCATTGACAGTGGATAAATTTTAGCGGAGTCGTCAAGCGCGTAATAAAGAGTCGGTGGATGAGCGTAAAATCCACCAAGATTATTTAAGTCAAGTCGACTTAGTGCTTCTTTAACATTGACCCCAACCGCGTTATAATACATCAAAGCATTTTCAAAATCATGCTGGATTTTAGCCGCTTCACTTAAGGCAAGATTAATGTGTTGTTTAAACTGAAGAAAAAACTCGTTAACGAGAATTACGTCTTCGTCGCTTAAATGAGCGAGGTATTCTTGAAAGACACTTTCTTTTTTTCTGCGCATAGTAATTTATTATACCAAATTTTCCGATTAGTCGCCTATCACGACGTATTTAGTCTCTTCTAGGAAACAAGAAAAGCGGAAGTAAAAAACTATGTTAAAATTGGAGAGATATGAAAAAGATTACGACTCAGGAAAACAAACTCGGAATAAATGAATCACTAATTACCTTAAGTGGAGTTATTGCGCTTTTTATTATACTTTTAATCTTCGGTGTTTATTTTGTTTTCTTTAATAAAATATTTTATGACATTTCTTTTAATAAATATGGGGTTCAAACTGATTTAGGGGTTAGCAGTGCGGACCTTAAAATCCTTCGGAACGGACTTATTTATTACTTTATGCTTTTACGTAGTTCCCTACAGTCACGGGTAAGCGTAAACGGCGTTGAACAAGACTTTTATACTGCTGATGAATTAAGCCATATGGAAGATGTCCGAATTTTCTTTGTCGTGTTTTTATTTGTGATGGTCATCGCCGCATTTATTTTTTCACTAGTGCTTTCCCACTATTTAAAAAGTCGCGAAAAGAAGAGGTTTCACCGCTCACTTGGCATCCAGTTAATCGTTGTTCCGACGGTTTTTCTTCTCCTTTTAGGGGTGCTGGCGATTTTTATTATTTCTGATTGGGAAAATGTCTTTGAGTTGTTTCACCATATTTTCTTTCCGCAAGGCAATTGGCAGTTTGACGCAGATTCTCTAATGCTTCAAATGCTTCCTGATGGTATATTTTTTGATGGGGCAATTTTTATTATTTCTTGTTGGGTGATTGTAATACTTGCCTTTATTACGACCGGAATCGTTTTATTAGTTAACGGCCGTAACAAACAAACTGACACTGCAACAAGCCTCAATAACTAAGAGTTGGTTTTTTAAGTTTCTTCTATAAAAAAACAAATAAAAGTAATTTTATAAATAAGCATAAATATTATTTATCTCCACTAAACTGATAAATTGAAATTGAATAAGGAGACAACAATGCATTTGAAATATTTTATCGGAGCACTCAAGACGCACAAAGGAAAAGTAATTGGTGTTGAACATAAAGAGCAAGACTATTACGTAGTTAAAATAAAAGTAGAATCTGGTGTTACTTGGAACGCTGGCGAATTCGCCCAGTTTCGGCTGCAAAACAAAAAAATTCGTGGTAAAAAATATCGGATGTTTTCCGTGGCCTCCCTTCCAAGTGAAGACTATATACTCCTGGGCTTTAGAACCGGTCGCAAACTAAGTAATTACAAGCGCTTTTTAATTGAAGAAGGAGTCGGGAAGGATATTAAGATTAGGGGACCGTTTGGCCCTTTTCGTTTACGAGCGGATAAACGACCAATCGTACTTTATGCTTCAGGAGTCGGGATCACACCAATTTTAGGAATTCTTAAGGACATTGAGCATCATTTTGGGCGGAAAATAACGGTTGTTTATGCTTCTTCATCCTACTATTTATTTAAAGAAGAAATTGACAAAATTGTCAAAGAGAATCATCACATTAATATAACCTATACCAAAGATCGTAGTCAAACAGAGATTGCATTGTTGGCGTTAGTCGAAAAACTCGGAAATGAAGCCTATTACTATAGCTCGGGCGCGCCAAAGGTTATTAAAAGCGTTAAGAAATTATTACGCCGTAACGGTATTAAGAAAAAAAATCTAATTAATGATTCGTTTCATGGATATTAAAAAATACTTCAGAAATGATTGTTTTTCCATTTATTACGTCGTTTGAAATGCAAAATTAAAACTTTTTTAATCCAACAAAAATGGAAATTTTTGATATAATTTTATGATACATATGAAAAAAACTATTAATCGAGTAATTAACACGACGCTTATTCTAAATATTGTCTTAACAATTATTAAATTGGGGGGCGGCTTTTTCTATAATTCTCCAGCTTTAAAAGGGGATGGTGTTAATTCACTAATGGATATTTTTGTTAGTATTATTTTATTAGTAACTTTTAAAGTGCGAAATAAAGCTCCTGATAAAAATCATCCCTATGGGCATGAAAAATTTGAAGGAGTGGCTTATTTAATGTTAGCGATATTTATTTTCCTAACTGGTGGAGTCATTGTTGTTGCTAACATTATTGATATTGTTAAAATTGTTCGCGAAGGGAGTGACTATTCGCCCAATATATTAACAATTGTTGTCGCGGCGATTGCCCTTATTATTAAATCATTTTTATTCTTTATTAATTATCGTGTTAGTAAAAAAATTGCCTCCCCAACTTTAAAAGCGGATTCCTTAAATCATCTCCTCGATATTTTAGTTACTTCGGTTGCACTAATTGGCATAGTGCTCAGTCGTTTTGGTGGTTATTATTTTGAATATAGTGCGGCCATAATCATTGGGGTTGTTATAATTGGCCTTGCCATTAAAATGGTCAAAGAAGGAATCTATTATTTAGTGGACACTGCGCCGGAAGAAGAAGTTATTGGAAAAATTAAAGAAGCAATCCTTGCCGTTGACGGCGTTAGCCAAATTGATGATTTAAAAGTTCGTTCGCACATGAATAAAGTTTATGTTGATGTTGAAGTTAGTATTAACGAAGATTATTCCTTTAAACGAGCCCACGCTATTAGTGAGGCGGTCCATGAAGCAGTGGAACGCGACGGCGGGGCAATTCATTGTATGGTCCATGCAAATCCGCGGAAAAGCGCCGACGACTCAATTTAGCCGTATTTTACAGCAAATTTGACTTATTTTTGCATTATTAAGCAATTCTATGGCTAAACTAATTAACAAATTTTATTAAATTTTTTCTTTTTAGCCTATTTACCGCGCTTTTAACTTCCGGAGTAGTGCGAAATGACTCTTTAGTCTTCTGGATTGCTTTATTAACCGTCCAATCATCCAAGTTATTTTCACTTAAAAGAAGCAACCCTTTTTCGGGAAACTTCATCATAATGACACTGATAAGCCAGGCTAGACCCATTCGCGAATAATAGGTCGCTCCTTCTAATTCGCTAACTCTGCTAAGCACAAGATCAATATATTTATCTTCAAGAAACATTTAAATTTATTAATATATTCTTTGAAAACGCCCTCACCCACGGTGAAGTAAATGAGACGATAAAGGTCACACTAAGCGGGACTAATAAACCAAACTTTGTGATTTATAATAAAACAAGTTTAATTAAAAAAGAAGATAAAGAAAAACTATTTCATCGCTTTTATCGGGGCGATAATTCACGGAGTAGAACTTCCGGTGGAAGTGGACTCGGTCTCGCGATTGCACAGCAAATTGCACTTAATAACAAATGGGAAATAAGTATTAAGATAATTGAGGCTGAATCAATCGAATTTATTGTTAAATTTTAGTGAGTTTGTGTTAGGTGACCTATTTTGATACAACTACTACACCCCTACCAAAATCTACTACACCCTTGAGATTTTTACTACACCCTTAATGGAATTTACTGCACCCCTAAAAAGTTACTACACCCTTAAAATTTATGGCTTTGTTAGGCCTTTTTATAATAATTGGTTTTGCAAATCACCATATACTTTTTATTTATCAAATATATTTAATCGTTTTTATACTTTTCTTTAAGTGTTGAATCATACCAAGTTGGAATAACAGTACTAAACCCTTTATACCATTCATAAACTTTATCAGCAACTTCTAATGCTATTTTAACTTCTTCATCACCAAAAGTTATCGCCCAAGGCATGTGCCCAATACAAGATTCGGCAGCATATAAGGCTAGTGTTTTAAAAAATTCCTCTGGTACATTGTTATCATGGTATCCATCAATTAATCCCGTTTCAAAAACATTTGATATATTAACCGTCCAAACGAATGGCTTAAAATCATCTAATGAATCAGCTATATCAATTTTATCAAAATCAATAATCCCAAGTTCTAAATCTTTTGTAATAATCATATTCCCAATATGATAATCACCATGTTGAAACTTCATAGTTTTGTTTTGGACAATATGCATGTGGTTCAAAACATAATCTATAAATATGTCTAAATGTTTATGTTTAATTTTTGCTTCCTTGGCTGCTTTGATTTTTCTAGGGATTTTATTCTCGTAAACTTCTTTCCAAGTAACATTTGTTACTATTGGAATTTCATGGAAACGCTTGAGTATTTTACCCGCTTCTTTGCCCAATTGATATTGTTTTCTTTCGTCAAGCGTTGGCAGTATTTTAATCGCATCTTGCCCTTCTACAAAGCTAAGTAACATATAAACTCGCCCATCATCAAATTTACCAAATTCATATGGAATTGGCGTATTATAATTCAATTTATTTACTTCTTTTAAAAGTTTAAAATGATCTAATTTTTTATCATATAATGACGCTTCAGATATTCTAAGTAAAAACTTTTGTTTTTTTATATCTTCAACATAATATTTAATATCTTTGGACCAACCCTTAGATAAAGGCTCTATTTTTATCCATTTTTTTATTTGCATCATTTCTTTTAAGTTCACTATATTCTATTCTCCTTAAAACAATTGTTTATAGTTAATTAGTTTTGTTCTATTTTAGTATTTTCCAATAGCCAGATTTTAATGAACCTTCTCTTATAATTATATTATTATCTCTAAGTTCTTTTATAGCTCTATCAACTGTTCTTGTAGTTGTATTAATTAACTTTGCCATTTCACTAGCAGTAGCGCTAGAATTACCTTTAATAATAGCAATTATTTTTCGAGCATTATTGCTTATATTCAATTCATCATATATTTCAACTTTTAAGGTATCATCGCTTAATTTAATTCTATTAATTTCTAATTCCTTAGTTACTATTTCTGGATATTTAAATGTGACTGTAACAGAATCTTCATTAATTTCAAATATACTTTTATCGTTATTATATTTTGATAATATTAAAGGCACTCCATGGCCTGTATGATCTCCAAGACCTAGTCTGTCAAATAAATCAAATAGTTCTTTAGTTCTATATCTACTTCTTCCTTTAAAGAACCCTTCAACACTTAAACCTTCTGGTAAATTACCGACAGATTGAATTTCAATTCGATTATCGAACACATATATAATCGGTGGATTTTGAGTAACCCAGTCGTTATATGTAACTGCATTAAGCCAAGCTTCTTCAAAGGCTTCATTATCAAATCTTCTTACATCATATCTTCCTATTGTTGTTAAAGATTCATCATGTTTCGCTGTAATAACATCATTAATTACGTTTTGACAATAATCCAAAACTTTTTTATACGTATCAATTAAACAAGTTCCTCCAAAAGGTGTTCTTCGTGAAAACACAGTTTTATCGGTGCCTTGAAATACAACAACCAAAATTTGTATGTTATTTATATCTGACAACATTTCCGCCATCATTGAATATGATCCATCTTCCAATTTAAGTCCTGGAATATTATCTTCAAATTGTTCGTCATTAATTGTTAGTCCTTTTTCAAAAAACAAATACTTTAGTGTTTTAAATTCTAAATTTTGATTGTTTGCCGGTATTTTAGTGATCCCTAATTTGTTTTGTAAAAGAGCAAGACTTCTAACAGCAATTTCATGTTCAGACATATCTCTAAGTTCTGTACCAAATCTAACAGGTGTCCCTTTAGGCGTAAGACCAAATGATTTTAAATGATGAAGCGTATTGCTTTTTTTAATATCAACTTTGATTATATCCTTATCTCCTTGTTTTATCGTTTTAATA
The DNA here is from genome assembly GCA_964369015.1 of uncultured Staphylococcaceae bacterium. Lineage (GTDB taxonomy): Bacteria > Bacillota_I > Bacilli_A > RFN20 > CAG-826 > UBA1361. The sequence goes on from CAYJDS010000017.1 coordinate 13,249, forward strand.
GTTGATAACCTCATAGCGCTAGGATATATTTGGTCGTTAATTGCGTTTGATATTTTTTTCATTTCTTCATCAATATTTTCAATGCCTATTGGCAAACGAGATTTATCATCAATACCAATATATATTGTTCCACCTTCAGTATTTAAAAAGGCAACAACTTTTCTAGCAAAGTCTTTATCTACTCTTCTTTTCAGTTCTATTTTTTCATTTTCATTAAATATCACAATAAAAACCACCTTTTTGTTTTTATTATATCATATTGTCGAATTAAATGTCGGATTAAATGTCGAATTAATTTAACCTGTATTACACGTACTGTAACACCTTTTATACAAGAGAAAATTATAACTTCAAAAGATTAAATTGTACTTAACTTTTAGTCTGCTTTTTATTAAAAATAGTGCACTATACTATAGTAATCG
>CAYJDS010000018.1:0-12940 GCA_964369015.1 uncultured Staphylococcaceae bacterium
ATATTGTGACGGTGACAATCGATAATAAGGAAATTAAAATTTCAACCGGTGTTGTTTTTGATGATTATTTAAAAACACCACAAGGTTTAAAAGATTATTACGACGCCGTCTATCAAGTCGTGGTTCGGGCGCTCTTCGAAGAGGAGAAGCAAGCCAGTAAACGAGCCGAAGCATATTCAGAAGCCAAACTTAAAGTTAATCTTGTCAAAGAAACTGCCAAGACCAACGCAAAGGGTGGTGGCAAGTATGATGATGAGTTAAAGAAAATACTCGAAGATGAACATAATGTCGAAACTATTAAAGAGTTAGAAGAAAAGTTCGCCTACGAATGGATGCAAACCGAACTTTCCAAACAATTCTTTGATGGTGGTTCAGGTGCATGGGTTGAAAATGCCATGGAAGAATTAATTAATGGCGAAAGAGATTCAAGCGGACAATTAGTGCTTGATGACAACGGCAATCCAGTATATGAAGGTTATTTAAATAATAAACTTCCATATCACGTCCGTCACTTACTCGTAAAACTTGGTGCTGAAAGCAATTCATTTGTTAGCAACAAGATTACTGAAACCGAAGCAAACCGTTTAAGTTCGGTCATTACTGCTTTAGCGGAAGGAATTGATTCCTTTGGTCTTTTAGCAAACCGCTTCTCAGAAGATGGTAGTGCCACCAGTTATGGTGATTTAGGAATTATGACGACTGGAACTTCATATGTTAACGAATTCAAACTTGGCGTTTACGCTTATGATGCAATTTATAACAATGATTCCACAATTACTGCTGCCGATAAAGCCAAACTTAATATTCCTTCAAGCGCAAAGACCGCCTTGGAAAATATTGGGTTAGGGGAAATTCCTTATGGTGCTGTTTTAAAACTCTTTAACGAAAAAAGTGTTGAAAAAGCCACTAACGGAAAAGAAGTTAATGATGGCGACTCGCTCTTCTTCCCCCGTAATATTATCTTTAATAAATACTTTAATAAACATAACATTAGCGTTATTACTCCCCACGATGTTGATCCTACTAATGAAGTCGGTACCGGCTTGGGTGAATTCATCGATCCAGTAAAATATCCTAATTTCCAAGATGTTGCCGGTTTAGGCAAAAAAGTCTTAACTGATGAAAAAGGAAATCCAATCTTAGTCGTCCGTGCTGGCGCTTCTGGTAGTTATGAAGGTATTCACTTCATCGTTGTTGAACGCAGTGCGATTGTTGATGTTGTTAATGGCGTTAGCCTCAAAGATTACTACACGATTGAAACTCCAGGAACAGCTACATTTCCAAAATATGAAGAAGGAGACAAAAAAGGAGAAGATTTACCTACCTATGTTAACTTCTTAAATCTTGATTACACCGGTACCCAAGGAAGAATCGATACGATTAAAAATGAAGTCAAAAACTTTGATGCCAATATTAATGATCGTATTTTTGAAAAACTGGTTGAAGAATTAAATGTTAAATTCTCTGATGACGAACTTAAAGAAGCATTAGATAAATACTTGGCAAATCAATATGAACGCACCCAATTTAGCGAAGCTGCAGAATTAGATGAACAATGGACAAAATGGGTTGAATACTTAGAACAACAAGAACACCTCCGTTCAATCCGTCTCATTGATGAATCATACATTACTGACTTTAAAAATGGTGTTGACTGGGATTGGAGTAAATAATATGAAAAAACGTAATTTATTAGTCTTAGCAACTGCGACACTCTTACTGACCGGTTGTAACGATATTTATGCAAAACCAACTGATTTAGAAGAAAAAACACTTATTGAAAGCGCAAGCGCACTAGTTAATAACAGTTTAGAATCCGTTTATAACAACTACCGCGACTCTTCAACTTTCAAAGAAACTGCGCTTGATGAAGTTATTCTTGCTGTTGCTGAAAACGAATTTGGTGCTTACTCAACCTTAGAAGCAACTGACCCATTCAAAATTGCAGTTGATCGACGCGCCAAACATTTATTCTATGAAGAAATCAAAAGTGGTTCCTACACCTTCCGCATTGATCAAGGCGCTGATAAAGGTGTGAGTGTCTTTGATGAAGAAAAATTTATTAGAGAACACATTTATGGCAATCAAAATAGTTACATCGTTGATGCTTCAGGCGAAGAAGTCGAAATTGGTGCCTTAAACACTCTTCCAACGGGCTTCTTTAAAGAAGGGCTCTTCTTACCAGTCGTTGATAAAGATAACTTTGATGATCCAACTCACAAATTAATCCACATTGACTACTACTCACATTACATTGAAGACCAATTCGTCGATACAATTTATCGCGAAAAACTCGTTGAAAAATACGTTCAAAGTGAACAAAAAACGACCCTTGGTCGTAACTATGCGCGTGAAGTTGAATACATTGCGATTCAAAACAATGATAATCACCCAACCGCGGCTAGTACCCTTGTTAACAAGTTTGTCGATAAATATATCTTAGGCGCAAGCAAAGATAAGTTTGACTTAAACATTCTCGCTAATGCCTGGCGCGGAGTTGACGATGACTTAGGCGCTGAAGAAATCGCTCTTCTAACCGAAACAAACCTTAAAGTCCCGGGCCGTGATCATACTTTATATGGTGATGTCCTCTCGGATTACGCTAAAATTGATAACAATCCAGAACTTAGTGACGAAACCATTGAAAACCGCTTCACTGGATCAAACACTTATCCAAAAGAAATTGGCTTAGCAATTGAAAAAGACTCTGTTCGTAAACAAGACTTCATTACAAGCGAATGGGGTATTAAAAACGGCGGCATCTCTGGTTTACCAGAATCAATCCGGACCCGGTTATTCAATATCGGCGTTGCTAACGCTGTTGACTTAATTAAGGATGATGGTGGCTCTTTAGCAAAAGCTGGCGAATGGACAAACAAACCAGAAGGCACACTTCCAAGTACCTTTGTACGTAATATTAATGGTAACCACTTCTTAGTTACCAAAGAAAACGAACCAGGAAACAATCGTAACTTCGTCTTCTACGAAGATAGTACTTATTACATTGTTGTCGTTAAAGAAGCGGTCAATACTGCTAAATTAACCGAAGGTGATGTTAATTACTATGATAAACTAGGAAAAACCGCAGCTGAAATTGAAGCTATCAAGGAAGAAGTTGCCTACCACTTAGCGCAAATCGCTGCGACTAAGACCAACGCCCTTAACTTCTATATGGAAGAATTAAAAGTTGTCTTCCATGATGAAGATGTCCTAGAATTCTTCAAAACCGAATTCCCAGAAATCTTTGATGAAGACTAAACACGCTTAAAAATTATTGATTAGTCGGGCCAAAAACCCGACTTTTCTTTTATCCTTTTTTGTCGGTCTTGATATAATATATGTATACATAGGAGGAAATGCTTTATGGAACAAGACTGTGTTTTTTGTAAAATTATTAATCGGGAAATTCCCGCTTCAATTGTCTATGAAGATGAATTTGTCTTAGCTTTTCTCGATATTTCTCCCGCTGCGCCGGGCCATACGCTCGTTATTCCGAAAGTGCACTATGATACCTTTTTAGGCACGCCCCGCAATGTTATGCATAATGTCTTAGACGTTGCCCAACGAATTGGACAAGTCCAAATGAAGACACTTCTTGCCCGTGGGGTTAATGTTTTAATTAATAGTTATCCCCTTGCTGGTCAAAGTGTCGCCCATTTCCATGTCCATGTTATTCCGCGTTATAGCAAAAATGATGGCCTCCAAATTCAAATGGCGGAAAGTCTTGAAGGCAAACTTAACTTGCCCGCGACTGTTGAGAAAATTAAATCAGGTTTATAATTATTTTTTCGGCTTATAAAAGGACGTATGATCAAAAGCCCAAAGACGATCGGTAAATTCACCATTTTTTGTGTCACTCAGTGCTTTTTCAATTTGTTTAATTTTTGCGTCTAAGTCGTCAATCATACTGACTAAAACTGCTTCTTTCGTCATCGGCACGACGGGTGAGCCAAATTCCATCTTGCCGTGGTGACTTAAAATGACGTGACTTAACAGTGTTAATGTTTCTTCATTTATTTTCAACTCGCGTCCGACTTCAAGTACTTCGGCATTAATGAGCGAAATGTGACCAATAAGTTTTCCTTGTAGGGTGTAAGTTGTTAAAATTGGACCACTCAATTCCAAGGTCTTCCCTAAATCGTGCAAAAGAATCGCAGCAATAACTAAATCACGATTAATGAGCCAATTACCAGCGTAAAGTTTTAAGTAATAAGCGATAATGCCGTCGGCAAGGTTAGCAAGCGTAATCGTATGTTCTAAGAGGCCGTGGGTATATTCATGATGTAAGCGACTGGCCGCGGGATAGGACAAAAATGCTTCATAATGCCGATCAATTAAAGTTTTTGTAATAATAAACAATTCTTCATTTTTAAGTGAACTAAGTAAGCGTTCAAATTCGGCTTTGAGAAGAACGAAAGAAACCGGACTAGCGATTGCAAAGTCGCCTAGTTTAACATCAGTTTCACTAATTGCTTCCGCGGTTAAGACTTTCAATTGTAAGGAAGAACGATATTCAATGACATCGGCCACAACTTTGACAAACTTTCCTTGGCGAAAAACTTGATTATCGTTTTCACTTGCGTCCCATACCCGCGCTTCAATTTGTCCTGTATTATCTTGGAGAGTCACTGTTAAATATTGTTGACCATTATTTGCTGTTCCTTTAATAACATTAACGACTAAAAAATTTTCAATCACGCGGATTCCTTCATTTAATTCATTGATTTTCATTATTTTACCTTCCGTTTCCTTAATATATTAGTTTTATATTTCTATTTAAGAGCACTTTATTATACCTTATTTATAAGTCTCTTTCTTCTTTTAGTCACAGTGCCTGGTTAGTTTTCTTCATTAAGGTCAGCGCTTAATTGTGCCTCTACTATAACTTCTTTAATCAAACTAAAAGGAAAGCCTTCACTATATAGTTTTGCTTTAATTTTTTCGTTTCGTGTTTTATTATCTAACTTTTGATATTTTCGGAGCAGTTTTAAATACCGGGCCGCTAATGCATCCTTTTCAAAAGCAGGAAACTCATACAGGATGTCACTAATCATGAATTCATTAATCCCCTTTATTTTTAAGTCTCGCACCACTAGTTTTTTGGAAACGTTTTTTCTCGTTATTAAATAATTAAGTCGGGCCCGTGCATAGTTTTCGTCGTTTAAGACCCCGGCTTCCTCCGCCCGCTTAACAAGGCGTAAGGCAACTTCCGGACTATAACCTTTTTTTATTAATTTATCATTAATCATTTTGCACGAATAAGAACCGCGATTTACAAGTAGTAAAAGATAACTATAAGCTTTGGCGACTGCTTCATAATCCTTAAGCGCAAAAAGAGTTGCTGAATCAAGCTCTTTTCCCGTATATAATAAAAACTCTAGCTTCGTATTTTCACTAATTTTTAATGTTTCACCACTTGAAAAAGTAACACTAAAGCCTGTTTTGGTTTTTTTAAGATCAACAATTTGCACCATTACCAATTATTCCGTAACGCCCGGTGATAAACTTTAAGTACTCGCTCCACAAATACTTCGCGACTATAATTATGAACTATTTCGTCGGACTCTTTTAAAACAGCTTCTTTTTCTTCCTGACTTAAGGCCCGAATTCTTTTTACTTGCTCGCCAAAATCTTCTTCACTATTAAAGAAGAAGCCGGAATGACCTTCCTTAATAACATTAATTAGTCCTTCGTCAAACCGACAAAGTAAAATTCTTCGCGCCGCCATTGCTTCCATGAAGGTCAGACCTTGGGTTTCACTAATCGAGGCACTGACAAACACTTCGCCAAGATGATAGTATTTTCCAATCTCGTTTGGTAATACTTTGCCGACAAAATGGACGTATTCACTGATTTTGAGACTTTTCGCTAATTGCTCTAATTCTTCAATCGCCGGGCCCCCTCCAACAATAATGAGTTTCGTTTGGTGATCTTTGTTTTGTTTAATGTACTTTGCGTACCCTCTAATTATTACATCAATACTTTTTTCTTTTGCGACTCGTCCAACATATACAAAATTAAAAGTATTATCTAAATCATGCTTAGTGCGGTATTCGGTTAAAAATTCATCATTAGCGCTACTTGGGCGAAAATTTGAAAAGTCAATGCCAGTTGGAATAACATTAATATAGCGCATCACACCGTATTCACGCAGTGAAATCTTTGTTTTCTCACTCGGGGAAATAAATTCACTAGCAATTTCTGCCTGCCAACGTGAAAAACGACGGATGATACTTTTGGCAAAAGTTTCCATCCTTCCTTTGGTGGCGTAATAGGTATAATCTTCATACATTGTGTGATAGGTATAAACATAAGGAATGCCTTCTTGGCGCGCAAAACTTTTCCCGAAAATTCCCATTCCCGCTTCACTTTGAATGTGCACTACATCAATTTTTAACCGTTTTAAAATCTTCATTGCTTTACGGTTTGGCGCCGCAAAATTATAGCCATAAAGTTGCTTTAACTCTACACCAGGAATACGAAGCACGCCATCTTTATAAGTGACTTCTTTTGAAAATGGGTTCGATGTAACCGCAACACAAAAATGTCCGCCTTCGTTCAGTGCTTGAAAAAGGTTATAAGAAGAAACGGCGACACCGTTAATATCAGGAACAAAAGTGTCCGAAAATATCGCTACATTCATCCTTCTTCTTCCTCTTTTTTATCTTCAACATTGTCTATCTTCTTCGCTTTTTTCTTCTTGCCACTTAATTGACGTTGAATTTCCTTAATTGATAATTGACTCGTTTGATAAAGTGTAATACTTGTTTCGCGCCGTTCTTCCATCGTTGCGTGTTGAATTTCAACGTAAGTTTGAACCTTACCTTGTTCGTCAACAAATTCTTCCATACTTGAGCGATAAAACGCCGTAATCATTCCCCCCGCAATTAAGGAGAGATAAAAAGTAACGAAACGCCAAGTTGTTTGAACCGCTTTAGTTAAGATGCCGTCATTATTAAGTAGCGGTTTAAAAATAACTTCAAAGAATATTTCACTAACGCCCGCTCCACCAGGAATTGGAATAGCGCGGACGATCATTGAGTGGAAAGCAGAATTAGAAAGGAAGGCGAAAAAATTCATTGTTTCGCCTAGCGCCGGATTTAGCATTAAGGCGACAAAATAAGATACTGAATAAGTTGAGACTAACTTTAAAACAAAGAGAAAAACAATTAAAAGGGTGGCCGGTAAGTTTGCGCTTAACCGTCGTAACTCAATTCGAAAGTTTTCAGTTGTGACATAAAGTTTATCTTTTCGTTCTTGTGGATTTTTGACTAATTTCATTTTTGCTAGTAAATTAACACCCTTTTCAATGAAAAAATGATGGGCTTTTTTAGAATAAGAAAGGAGAAATAAACCAACAATATAAAGTGAATCAATCCCAAAGCCAATTAAGGAAATGACCCAAACCGGAATTGAAATTTGCCCAAGAACCAGGGGTGGCATTGCAAAAAAAGACTTAAAGTTTATAGCGATTGTGAAAGCTCCAAATAAAACAAGGACAATTTGAAAAATAATAAACCGCATCACTAAAATAGAAGCACTAACACTAACTGGTACACCTTGTTTTGTATAGGTTTTAACTTGGGCAAATTGGCTCCCAACTCCGCCTGGAATAATATTGCTATAAAACTCACCAACCATCGCATTAACAAGTCCACGATGAAATTTATAAGAATTAGTGTAGAGCCTAGCAAAAATAAATAACACTAACCCTTCAATCGCAAATTTAGCAAAAACCAATAATAAGACGATAATACCAATCCGATAATCAACATTTGAACTACTAAAAACTTTGACAAAATCTGGTAAATCATTCCACAAGGAAAAAACACTATAGCCAATCGTAATTGCCAAAATAATTAAAAGATTAATGAGATTTCGGCGATCTTTTTTTTGTTTTTTTATTACTTTTAGTGTTTGCGTTGTTGATTTCTTTTCAGCTTCCATACACGTCAATTATATCATGAAGCAGTTTGAACAATGGTAGTGTAAAAGGAGATTACGCCATTTTTGTCTAAGATTGGCATGAAAGTTTTAATATATATTAAAAATCGTTAATTATTTTAAAGGTTTTCGACTTTTTAGGATTTTCTTTAACCCGCCTATTAGATTACCGTTAACAAGTGAAATCATTGATTCACAGAGCTCGCGACTAATTGCGCCTGAAGTAAAGGCAGGCGCGCTCCGTAACGGCATCTTTGCGACAAGTTGTTTAATCATTTGCTGTAAATTCTTATCGTTGCCCGCCATTTTCATTACCTCTTTCATAACTGTTCGGTAAATCATTCGGCCAATAAAATACCGACGCATATCGCTGAAGTTGTTTTCAAGTGTAAATGGACGTTTAAGACGCGGAAAAACCAGTGGTAATGATTGTCCATAGAGAATTTCAAAACTTGTTTCGTTAATTGTGTATTCTTCATAATTATAATATTTTTTATTCCACTCTTGGAAAAGGTTTAAATCGCTTACTTTTTCCCCATCATTTACGGCGATTGTTTTAATTAAGGTCGCATTTAAAACATTAATTCCTAAATAAAATACATAAGTTGCTTGCTCATAAACCCACTCTTTACGAAGCGGATGAAATAACTTTAAATCCTCTTTCTTAACCACTAAACGAACCGTTTTTTCTTCTCCTTTTGCTAAAGAAACCTTGCAAAATGCCTTTAATTCCTTATTTGGTTTATAAAATGCACTTTGCAGACGACCAACATAAAGTCCGACGACCTCTTGCCCAAAGTACTCTCCGGTGTTTTTAACTTTAATATCAACAACGAATGAATCACTTAATTGTTCAAAGCCGACTACTTCGCTATTAAATGTAGTATAACTTAGTCCATAACCAAATGGGAAAAGCGTGGGAATGTTAAAGGTATCAAAGTAGCGGTAACCAACATAAATTGATTCAGTGTAAAGGACATTGGGCGTTTCATTTAAGAATTTTTTCCCTGGCTCACTATGTGTTAATGATAGCGGATACGTTTCACTAAGTTTTCCACTCGGATTAGCTCTGCCAAAAAGAAGGTTAAAGGAGGCACTCCCTCCTGCTTCGCCGGCAAGATGATTTAATAAAACGGCCTCAACCTTACCGAGCCACGGCATTAAAACTGGTGCGCCCGTTGATAATAAAACCACTACTGGTTTTTTTGTTTTTACTAAAGCTTCAATTAAAGCGTTGTGACTTTGTGGCATATCAAGTGTTGTCCGATCTAATCCTTCGGCTTCAGCGCTTTCAGGTAAACCCGCTGCAACAACAATCACATCAACGTCACCACTTAACTTAATTGCCTCATTTATTAGTGCTTCATTAACCGCAGTCTCGTTTTCCCGATAGCCGTCACCATAAACAAAATTAAGCTTTTCTTGAAGAAAGGTTTCATAAAGTGAACTTAAGTTATACGGGTTAACTCGACTTGAGCCGTTTCCTTGATAACGGGGCTTTTTCGCAAAGTTACCAAAAAGGCCAAATCTACTTTCGCGCTTAAGTGGTAAAACATTCTTCTCGTTTTTTAAAAGCACCGCGGCTTCTTCGGCAATTTTTTCCGCAACTTTATAGTTTGCTTCGTAATTACATTTTATTTTTTGATTCTTTCGCTCAGCTTTTTCAATCATTAACTTTAAAAGCGGGGTGATTATCGCATCAATCTCAGCACTAGTAATTTCTCCGTCATCAAGTGCTTTTAAAATAGCGTCACTATCTTGAAAACCACCTGGCATTTCTAGATTAAGGCCAGCTTTAATACTATCAACAATATTAACAACTGCCCCCCAGTCACTCATAATTAAGCCTTTGAAATTAGCATTATCCCGTAACTGTTCTTTTAACAAAGTAGCGTTTCGACTTGCATGACGACCATTAACTTGATTATAAGAGCACATTACTGCAGTTGGGTTTGCCGCCTTTATAACATCATGGAACGGTTTTAAATAGATTTCATTTAACGCCCGAACATCGACTATCGCATTAGTGGTCAAACGATCATTTTCTTGATTGTTAACCGCATAATGTTTAATCGTCGCCCCAATCCCATTATCTTCTAAACCACGAACAAGGCTACTTCCAAGCGTTGAAGTTAAAAGTGGGTCTTCACTGAAATATTCAAAATTTCGCCCGCATAATGGGCTTCTTTTAATGTTTAGTCCCGGTCCAAGTAGAAGGTCCACTCCTTGGTCATGACATTCACTAGCTAGTGTTTTACCAAGAATATAGAGTAATTCTTCGTTAAATGTACTCGCTAAGGCGCTCGTTGTTGGGAAGCACGTTGCCGGAATTGATCCTTCGGTTATTCCTGAAGTGAGGTTATCTTGTGGTTTACGGACGCCAAAAGGACCATCATTAAGTTCAAGCGGGGTTAAGTTATACGCAGGAAGGCCAACACTTGCCCAAAAATTAGCCCCACTCACGAGTTTAATCTTTTCTTCAATCGATAATGTTTGTAAAATCTTGTTTAACTTTTCTTCCATATGTTTTCCTCCACAAATTTTTTAATAACTGTAATTACAACCGGGTCATTTTCAACTAGATGATCAAAATCGGTATTTTTAATTTTTGCACTTATCAATTCTTCATCACTCTTCTTTTTACCTAGTTCTTGTAAGTCTTTTTGCAGTATTTGCAAATTAGTTTCACTTTCAACCGTTAAATAAGCATTATGAAACTTTGCTTGTTCAATGTGGAAGAAAATGTTTTTGTTGTTCAAACTTTGAAACATTAACGGAGCAATAAATTCTTTAAAAGGAACAGCAGCGTCATGCAAGCCGTGAACAAATAAATGGGGGATCTCCGTGTTTTTAGTGCTTTTTTCAGTATTCATAAAGGCAAGTTTTTTGTAATGAATCGCAGTAAGGAGGTTATAAAGAGGAATAAAGATTTTAGGGGCATAAGTAATTCGGCGGTAGGTTGCTGCAAAATCAGTAATTCCGTTTAAGCTAACAACACCTACAACTTTTTTATCAACATCAAATTTAGATAAGTTGCTAGCAACAAAGCCACCCCAAGAATGTCCAACTAAAATTAACTTTTTGTTGGTATATTCACTTGTGTTTAAATATTTTAAAAGTTCTTCGCCGTCACTTAGTGCTTGTAAAGTGTTTGGAATCTTACTTCCTTCACTTAAGTCACAACCCGTGTAATCAAAGGCAATCAACGGAGTTTTAAGCTCCGTCACTAAGTCATTAATTAAGGTTGTATATGCTTCATGTCCCGATCCTATACCGTGAAAGAATAGTAATAAATATTCACTATCACCACTTTCAAACGGAGCATAATGAAACCCGTTTAGATTAACACCTTCTTTACTTTTAAAACTAAGTGGGGTTGCTTTTAAAGTTGGATAATCAATACTTGTGTAATACTCGAGCAGTGGATTTTTATCACTCCGTTTTTGAATCGCTTTCGCAACTAAAAAATATACAAAAAGTGAATATATAACCATTAATAGGAAAAGCCCTAATAGGATCCACAATATTATTTTCAATGCTTCCATCTCAATTTACCTCTTACTCACTATTCATTATACATTATAGTATAATGTTAAAGATTTATTGCGGAAAGGAAACTAAAAAAATGAACGATGAAACTATTACCGCTAAAGCGAAAAATAAAGTTACTAAAATAAAACGACCACAGACGGTTGGTGAAGAAATCGCTAATGCCATTAGTCATGGTGTTATGGTTATTTTTGGCATTGTTGCTTTAGTTCTTTTGCTCATTAAACAAAATTCAGCCCGTGGCTTAGCGGGCGGTTTAATATTTGGCATTTCAATCCTTATTCTTTATTTAATGTCTACGCTTTATCATTCACTGAGCTTAACCAAAGCAAAAGGCGTCTTTAAACGCTTTGACCATATCTCAATCTTTCTTTTAATCGGCGGAACTTTTGCTCCTGCTCTTCTTCTCTTACCTAGTTTACAAACACCTTTCTTAGGTATTTCTTGGTTAGAAACAGGCATTGCTTTACTAATTATTCAGTGGCTTGTTATTGCCGTTGGAATTGTTTTTAAATCAATTTGGGTTTATAAATTTAAAGCTTTTCACTTTATCATTTATATTATTCTTGGTTGGTCGGCGCTTATCTTTATTCGTGAATTGTACATCGACAATCTTCCGGCCTTTTGGCTTATCCTTGCCGGGGGAATTGTTTATACCCTTGGCACAGTATTTTATGCCTTAAGTAGCAAAGTAAAATACTTCCATTTTGTCTGGCATCTCTTTGTAAATGCCGGCACTATTCTTCATTTTATTGCGATTTATCAATTCTTAATTAACTTGTCATAATTAAGGATAATTTTTAATAAAGAGCTTATTAATCTTTATTAGTTTGCAAAAACAGTATGTTTGACAATCCATTGTTTCATTTTAATATTCAACCAAAAACTATAGATGCCTAATGTGATGATAGTCAATAATAACCATTTTATATAATTACCAAATAGCTGTCCGCCTGTTCCGTCAAAATACAATTGTTTTCCGCTGATAATTGTGTGCTTTGACATCCATCTTTCCCGGATACAAACCGTCCACGGTAAACCCAAACCCAAAGTAATAATCGTCAATAAATACACCAATATGTTGATACCGATTAGTCCTAGTAATCCGCCTGTAAATTCTGATTTATCCATTTTTCTTACTCCTTTACACCTCTATGGGTTATAAACAAAAGTTAACACAAAATAAACAACATGTCAAGGTTGCATAAAACATCATCGAATTAATAAGAAAACTAACGTTGCATTAATTATCAAACGATTTATAAATTGTCATTAAATAGTTATTCTCTTCTCTTTCCCTCCAATAAAGTCAGCATTGCAAACTATTAAAATTCGTTAAAATCGTATTAAATCGTATTACAAAAATAAAAAAATGCCCATATAATCGGGCTTTTTTGTTCATTGGTGCAAATAACAGGACTCGAACCTGCACGGGTTACCCCACTAG
>CAYJDS010000019.1:0-12720 GCA_964369015.1 uncultured Staphylococcaceae bacterium
ACTGGTGAATGAGTTAAAAACACTCTTTCAACGCCGATGCCACCCGACATCTTCCGGACTGTAAAAGTTTGGTTGACACCTTCACCTTGAATGGCAATGACCACACCTTCAAAATATTGAATCCGTTCTTTTTCACCTTCGCGAATTTTGACAGCGATTTTAATAGTATCACCAGAACCAAATTCGGGGAGGTCGGTACGAAGTTGCGAAGCGTTAATTTCATTTACTAAATTTTTATTCATGAACAACACACTCCTTTCTCATATATTTTTTTCGTGTTCTTACCTTTTGGCAGCGGACCACAGCGTTAAACGCTCTATAAAGATATCAAAAACACCATCCTTTGTAAAGGATAATATGCTAAATAATCGCTTTTAAAACGAAATAAACAACAAAGATTGCCGCAACGATATACATTGGTAATTTAATCTCTTTGCCGCGCCGACTAACGAGCATCATTAAGGTGTAGAATATAAGGCCAAAGCCAAGCCCATCACTAATCGAATAAGTTAGAATAATTAACATGATCGTAAAGAAAGCGGTAAAGCCGACAATTCGGTCACTCCAATTAATATCCTTAAGGTTATTAACAAAGATTAAGCCGCCAACACTTATAAGGGCCATACTGGTTACTGCGGTTTCCGTAAAGAGGAAGAAAAGCGGGTAAATAAAGGCACTTAAGAGGAAGAGAAAGCCCGCAACAGTCGCCGATAATCCTGTTTTTGAACCCATTTCTACCGCAATGCCACTTTCGGCAAATGAGGTTACGGTACTTGTTCCAAGTGGTGCACAAATAACAGAACCAATTGAGTCGGCCAAAACAACTTTCTTTCCGCCGACTAATTCGCCTTTGTCGTTAATAATCCCCGCGCCCCGTCCGACCGCCAGCATTGTTGCAGTGGTATCAAAAAGATTGACGAGAACAAGCGAGAAAATAAAGGCGTAACTTGATGGATTAGTAAAAACTGCTTTCCAATTTTCTCCATCAAAGATTTTAAAAGCGACTTTTTCAATGCCTTGGCCGCCCCATTTACTTGGGTCTTTAAAAATAGCAACGATATTATCAAAATGAAAAGTAACCGCACTACCGTTATGAATGGGACTTAAGCTAAAAACATTCCAAATAAATATTCCTAAAACAACAACAATAATCATTGCTAAAGGTATTGCTAGTTGATTTAGTCGTTTATTTTCAATAAACATAAAAACAATTACAAGAATTAGTCCCAAAAGCGCTAAAAGAACCATTGGATCTTTGAGGTTGCCGATTGTAACAAAAGTTGCACTACTGCCAACAATTAAACCGCTGGCTTTAAAGCCAACAAAAGCGATAAAAGCCCCAAGACCGGCACTAATGATGTATTTAATATCTTTGGGAATAGCATTAATCATTTTTGTTCGTACTGGTGAAAGACTAATCACAGCAAAAATAATCCCCGCAATAAACATTAAGAGTAAGGCACTTTGCCAAGAACCAAGTTCACCATATACTGTATAAGCAAGATAAGCATTAACGCCCATCCCCGCACTAAGAATGATTGGGAAGTTACCATATAACCCCATGATTAAAGTAACAATCCCACTAACAAGGGCAGTTGCAACAAAGACCCCACTACTATCCATCCCCATACTACCTAAAATATTAGCGTTCGTTGGGAGAATATAAATCATGGCAAGGAAGGTAACTAACCCCCCAAGAATTTCGTTTGAAAGTTTTGAACCACGTTCTTCAAACTTAAATATTTTATTAAGAATCTTTTTCATAAATCGCCTTTCTCTTTTAAAGCCGCTATAGTTTATTCAATTTTACCAAAAATAACAATCTTTATAATTTTTATAAGGATAAAACACTAAAATTGCAAGTTAAGTAAAATTACTTGACTAACAGATTAAAGGTTTGATAAACTTACGACATTAAAAGGAGGAATTTTAAATGGCAGTAAAAATTAGATTAACCCGTGTTGGTCGCACTCACGATCCAAAATACCGGATTGTTGCCGCTGATAGTCGTTATACACGTGACGGCCGCTTTATTGAACAAATTGGACACTATGATCCAAAAGGTGAATTAAAAGATGCGGTTATCGATCGTGAATTAGCGCTTAAATGGCTCAACAGTGGTGCCCAACCAAGCCCAACTGTTAAAGCACTTTTCCGTGCTCATGGGATTAACGAAGAACACACAAAAAGTAAGCAAGGTAAATAATTATGCGTGATTACGAACAATTAGTGCGCACAATCATTACTCCCCTTATTAAAAATGAACCGGCATTGCTAATTCGCAAAACCACTGAGGGTGATCGAATTATCATTAATATCTTCGCCGAAAACGATGATATCGCGGTCCTTATTGGTCGCAAGGGCGTAATTGCTAATGCGCTTCGCGAAGTTATCTCGGTCGCCGGGAAGCTTGACGAAGAGCACGTCTTCTTACGCTTTGAATCGTTAGAAGGAAATAATTAACTCTCGCGTGAGAGTTTTTTTCTAGAAAGAGGTAATAAATGAGTGAACAAGAATTTATTAAAATCGGCTTTGTGACCGCGCCCCATGCTTTAAAGGGGGAAGTAAAAGTTAAACCAACATCTTCCTTTGTGGACCGACGGTTTAAAGCTGGAACAAAAATATATTTAGAACCAAAAGATAGTAATGAAAAAACAATCTTAACGATTAAAAGTGTCCGGGCTACGAAAGACACACTAATTGTCTCTTTTAAAACTATTACCTCGATTGAAGAAGCTACTCCCCTTATTAAAGGAACATTGTTTCTCGACAAAAAGGACGCTAAATTACCAAAAGGCTATGTTTATCTTGATGAATTATTAAAGATGGCGGTAGTTTTAGAAGACGGCACAAAGGTTGGCGAAGTGGTTGAAATTCTTGATTACGCAAGTTATTCAACGTTACGGATAAAACTGGAAGACGGCAAAACAATTCTCGTCCCTTATATTGAAGAATTCTTTGTTTCCACTGATTTAGAGAGCAAAACACTGGTGTTTTCACCCATTGAAGGTATGTTATGAAAATAACTATCTTGACGCTTTTCCCTGATATGTTTTTGGGCTTTCGGGAAACTTCAATTATTAAAAAGGCAATTTTACAAAAGAAAGTTGACTTAGAAATAATTAATATTCGCGATTTTGCCGTGAACAAATGGAACCGCGTTGACACCCCACCAATTGGCGGCGGTGCGGGAATGATTCTCCAAGTTGCCCCAATTGTCAGTGCCCTCGAATCAATTACCCCGGGCCATAAAGTACTTCTTTCACCCCGTGGCCCAGTCTTTACTAATCAAAAAGCTTGTAAGTTACTGCAAAAAGACCATCTTATTTTGATTTGTGGCCATTATGAAGGAGTGGACGAACGGGTTAATGAATTTATTGATGAAGAAATCTCAATTGGGGACTATGTTTTAACCGGTGGCGAACTCGGCGCAATGGTTATAAGTGATGCCGTAATTCGGCTGGTTGATGACGTGATCAGTAAAGATAGTTTAGACGTAGAATCCTTTGATAATAGCCTCTTAGAATACCCGCAATATAGTGAACCATATGACTTCCGTGGGTTAACAGTTCCGGCGATATTATATTCAGGAAACCACAAAGCAATCGCAAAATGGCGGTTAAAAGAGAGTTTACGCTTAACAAAAAAGGTTCGTCCTGACTTATTTAAAAAAATTGTTACTGATTTAGAAATTAACACTTTAGTGGAAGAAATTGAAAACGAAACAATTGGTGAATGGGAAAAAGAGGCGATTGCTAAAGGAATAAAATTTACCAAAGATAAGAAATAATTTTCTTACATCATTCCAGGGAATCCAGGCGGCATTGGTCCGCCTTTTTTGTACCCCTTCATCTGTTTCATCATTTGCTTTGATTGTTCGTACTTTTTAATTACTTTATTTATTTCTTGGTTTGAAGTTCCACTGCCCTTGGCAATCCGTTGTTTACGACTGTTTTTCAAAATATCCGGATTAGCTTTTTCTTCTTCGGTCATTGAATTAATAATTACTTCAAAAAGTTTCATTTCCCGTTCAGCCATAGCTTGTTGTTCAGGGGTGATTTTAGGCATTCCCGGAATAAGTTTTAAGAGTCCACCGAGTTTACCAAGTTTTTGAACTTGCTTCATTTGACTAAGCATATCATTGAGATCAAAGTTGCCGTCCATCATCTTTTGGGTGGTCTTTTTAACGGTTTTTTCGTCAAGTTCTTCTTGAGCTTTTTCCACTAAAGTTAGCACATCACCCATTCCTAAAATACGGTCCGCCATCCGTTCGGGATAGAAAACTTCCAAATCTTTAAGTGTTTCTCCGACCCCAGCGAGTTTAATTGGCACGCCAGTTAAATGTTTGATTGATAAAGCAGCCCCACCCCGGGCATCACTATCAAGTTTGGACATAATTGCCCCGGTTAACCCAAGTGTTTCATTAAAGGCTAGGGCAGTATTAACCGCGTCCTGACCACTCATTGCATCAACCAGGAGAAGAATTTCGGTTGGTTCAACTGCTTTTTTAATTTCCTTTAATTCCTGCATTAAAGGTTCGTCAATTGCTAAGCGTCCCGCCGTATCAATGATTAAAACGTCATAGCGGTCATCATACGCCTTCTTCTTGGCCGCTTTAGCAATCTCAACGGGACTAACTTTATCGCCCATATTTACAATATCCACGCCAACTTGTTTACTTAGGGTGACAAGTTGATCAATAGCCGCGGGGCGATAAACATCCGCGGCCGCTAAAAGGACGCGCTTATTCATCTTCTTTTTAAATAGAAGCGCTAATTTACCAGCCGTAGTGGTTTTCCCAGTTCCTTGAAGCCCAACGAGCATAATAATTGTTGGTTTATTCTTTTCAAAAACTAATTCAGTTTGGTCACTGCCTAAAAGCGCCACTAATTCATCATTAACAATTTTAACAACCATTTGCCCAGGATTTAATGCTTCATATACTTTTGTGCCCCGTGCTTTTTCTTTAATGTTATTAACAAATTCTTTAACCACCTTAAAATTAACATCGGCTTCAAAAAGCGCAATCCGCACTTCTTGGAGCATTTCTTCCATGTTTTTTTCACTAAGCCGTGTTTGGCCCCTGATTTTTTTTAAGATTAGATTAAATTTGTCACTCAATGATTCAAATGCCATCTTGTTCCTCTTTCTCAATGAGCTTAACTACTTCATCCTCATTTGTTTGCTCTTTGATTTTATTTAGTAGATTTTTAATTCGGGACTTATAAGCAAGGTAGCCCACTTCGTTTTCTAAAGCCATGAGACGATCACTTGCTACTTTTAGGGCATCGCTGACCGCGGCCTTAGAAATACCATGATTATCGGCTATTTCTTGAATAGCTAAATTATAGCGATAATATTCTTCCATAATTTCTTTTTGCTTCGCGGTTAAAACACCACCATACGTAAGGAGCAATTCATTAACATAAAAAAAAGTCGCAAAGTCTTTCATTAAAACACCGTTGGCATCATTTGAATGGCAAAAAGAATTAGGAAATTAACCACAAAGGTCCGCATTAAAGTTTTATGGAAAACATTTGATTTCCATTTGCTTCTTCCTAGGTAGCGAAACTGGCGCACAGCAAAAATAACACTAACAATTGCGGTCCCAATTAACAAAACGAGTAAGCGCGC
The DNA here is from genome assembly GCA_964369015.1 of uncultured Staphylococcaceae bacterium. Taxonomy (GTDB): domain Bacteria; phylum Bacillota_I; class Bacilli_A; order RFN20; family CAG-826; genus UBA1361. The sequence goes on from CAYJDS010000019.1 coordinate 5,635, forward strand.
AAAAAAAGCGTTCGTCGGTGAAAATTGGGCGATAATTAAATTAACAAGATTAAAAACGAGAAAAGAAACTACTAAACTAAAAATTGAAATTCCAAACATTATTCTTCGCCCCCAAGACAAAGGCCATATAAATATTTTTCTAAATCAAATTCGTCTAAATCTTCAAGTTTTTCGCCCAGTCCAATAAAGCGGACAGGAACACCAATTTCGTCACGAATTGCTAAAATAATGCCGCCTTTACTTGTTCCGTCCATCTTTGTGATAACGACCCCCGTTAAGCCGGTTGCTTCCGCAAAAGCTTTTGCTTGCAGTATTCCGTTTTGCCCAGTTGTCGCATCAACAACCAAAAATACTTCATGCGGTGCGCCGTCAATTTCTTTGCCAATAACCCGGCGAATCTTACTTAATTCGGCCATTAGATTGGCTTTAGTTTGCAGCCTTCCCGCTGTATCAACAATAATCAAATCTGCATTATTTGCTCGACCTTGAAATACACCATCATAAGCTACACTTGCTGGATCTGCTTCAGGTTTTCCAATTACTATATCAACCCCAATTCGTTCTGCCCATACTTTAAGTTGGTCAACTGCGCCAGCGCGGAAAGTGTCACCTGCAACTAGTAAAACCTTCTTGCCTTCACGCTTATAGCGCGCGGCAAGTTTAGCAATTGTTGTCGTTTTCCCAACCCCATTAACGCCGACTACTAACACAACCGTTGGTCTTCCTTGAGTAAAAGAAATTTCGTTGACAATGTCTTCCCCTTGTTTAACATAACCAATAAACATTTTATCGACTAATATTTCATTAATCTTTTCGGGATCGACAGTGTTTTGTAATACTGCTTCTTCTTTGGTTGCTTCAATTATTTGGTAAGTAAGACTAACGCCGACATCCGCGCCAATTAAAATTTCAAGTAACTGGTCATAATATTCTTCAGTTACTTTTTCATGTTTTTTAGCAAGACGTTTAAGTTTACTTGAAAAGTTCGCATTGCTTTTTTCAAGTCCAACAACATATTTTGAAACTTGTTCTTTTTTGCCGCCAAACTTTTTCTTTAAAAATGATATTAATCCCATCGTTATTTAGCCGCCTTACTTAGGGCTGCTTTCGCAGCGTTTTGCTCGGCTTCTTTGTAATTTGCGCCGTAGCCTTTTCCTAAAATAATACCATCAAAACTAACAGTCGCCACAAATTTGCGGTTTTTATCATTTTCCCCACTTGCGACGGTTTCATATTTTGGTAAGCCGCGTTTATCAGCTTGAATATCTTCTTGTAATTTAGAAATGTAATCAAAGACCGTTGTAAAATCATAATTTTTAATATCTTCAAAGACAATACTTAAAATGTAATCCTTCGTAATATTAAATCCTTGATCTAAATACATCGCTCCCATCAAAGCTTCAAAAGTGTCTTCAAAATATTTATCGTTGCTCAGTAAATCTGCACTCGTAATTGATTTTCCGGTCCGAATATATTTTTCCAGTTTTAACTCACGGCCAAGTTTAGCTAAGCTGTGACTTCGAACAAAGTTTTTTCGCATATTGGTCATTTCGCCTTGACTTTTATTTGGATAGAGGCGAAAAATTGCATCAGTAATCACTAACGTAATAAAAGCGTCGCCCAAAAACTCAAGCCGTTCATAATCAATAACATTTTCTTCTTTTGTTTTGTAACTAGAGTGCGTCAAAGCAGTAAGATAGAGGCTTTCTTCTTTGGGAGTTATACCTAAGGACGTAAATAAACTAGTTAGCACTTAAATCTTTTAACCCTTCCCGCAAATTATTAACAACATTTGCCTTCGCCATTTTGTAACCAACAAGCATTGCACTATAAAAGCCAAATGGCTCACTATTACCATGCGCTTTAATAACAACGTTATTGACGCCTAAAAGAATTGCCCCTCCGGTATTTTTATAATCAAAAGTTTCGCGTAAATCTTTAAACCCTTTGCGAGCAAAAATATAACCGATTTTTGTTAATAAATTACGTTTAAAAGCTTTCTTCATGCCATTATTAAGTAGTTTAGCGGTGCCTTCAATTGATTTAAGTAAAATATTGCCACTATAACCATCGGCAACGACAACATCAACCTCACCACTTAAGACGTCACGTGCTTCAATGTTACCAAGAAAATTTGGTAACGCTTTTTCTTTAAGCAGTTTATAAGCCTCAACCACAACGTGCGTTCCTTTTCCTTCTTCTGTGCCATTACTAAGTAAGTAAGTTCGCGGATTAGGAATATTTAAAACACTATTTGCGTAAACTTGCCCCATTAAGGCAAATTGGTATAAATGATTCGCTGTATTTTCATTACTTGCGCCAATATCAAGAATGGCGACTTGTTTTCCCTTAATCGCCGTCGGGAAAGGAGCAAGAATTGCGGCCCGTTCTACCCCTGGAATAAGTTTTAACTTTAAAGTCGAAACACTTAAAAATGGACCAGTACCGCCAGCGCTAACAATCGCGTCGGCATTTTCCTCTAAAACTGCGTTGATGGCAATAAACATTGAAGAGTTTTTCGCTCGCAACACTTCTATTGGGGAAGCTTTAATATCAATGACGTCCTCTGCATTAATTATTTTTGCATAAGGAGCAATTTCCCCGAGTTCACTTTCACGGCCAACCGCAATGAGTTCAACTTCAGGAAATTCTTGTTTAAATTTAATTACTGCTGGGATTGTGGCTTTAATGCCGTGATCGCCGCCCATCATTTCAATAACTAGTTTCATTAAATGCCTCCTTTAAGAAAAATAACATTAAGTTATTTTAGCATAATTTACTAGTAAAAAACATCCAAGGACATCCCTTTTTGCTTTGTAAGCAAAGTAAAAGATTATTTACAAACCAGTTTCTCGTTTTAATTTAAGCAGTAATTTTCTAAATTCGGGTTCTTGACTATTATCAAGGACAACTTGGGCGTCACGTTTTATTTTTTGAATGAGTTCACGATCCTTGATGATGTTTAAGTAAAGAAAGGCCGGCATTCCACTTTGCTTTTCGCCCGTCAATTCACCCGGACCACGCAGAAGTAAGTCAAGTTCAGCAATTTTAAAGCCGTCATTTTCCCGACTAAAAGTTAAAAGCCGTTCATTATCTTCCTCTTCACTAACAAGATATAGCTTCGCTTCACGACCATCGCGGCCGATTCTACCCCGTAATTGATGAAGTGAAGATAGACCAAAATTGTTGGCATCATAAATTATCATTAGCGAAGCGTCTTTGACATCAATTCCGACTTCAACAAGCGAAGTACTTATTAAAATTGGTTTCTCTTTACGAATAAAACTATTCATCGCCATCATCTTCGCTTCGTTTTTCATCTGCCCATGGAGCATCACAACTTCACCTGGATATTTCGCAGAGTAACGGTTAAATAAATCTGTCACGTTACTGCGTTTACTCGTGTTTACAAGTGGAGCAATCACAAAAACCTGGCCGTTGGTTGCTAATGCCTTTTTAATAGCTAAGTCGATTTCTTTGTCGTGTTTATTGATAACAACCGTTGTTACATTACGCTCGAGGTAAGGAAATGATTCAATGGTTGTCACCGCACCATCCCCATAAAGGACATTGGCCAGTGTTTGAGGAATTGGGGTTGCACTTAAAAGTAGTAAGTCAGCTTTTTCACCTTTGTTTTGGAGTGTGCTACGTTGGTTAACTCCGAATTTTTGTAATTCATCAATGACAACAAGCTCGAGATTTTGATAAATTACGTCTTCACTAAAAAGGGCATGAGTTCCGACAATTAAGTCGATTTTGCCGTCTTGAATAGCGTTTTTAATTCCCTTTTTTTCTCCCTCTTTAACACCGCCGGTTAATAAAACAATGCGAAGCGAGAAGGGGGCAAAAAAGGTGGACAAAGAGTCAAAATGTTGTTTGGCAAGTGTTTCGGTTGGGGCAAGAAAAGCGCCTTGAGCGCCCCGTAAATAATTAATATAAAGGGCGTTCATAGCTACGACTGTTTTTCCACTCCCGACGTCGCCTTGCAGTAAGCGATACATTAATGTTTCTTTGTTCATGTCATAGCCGATTTCGCGAATTGCTTTAATTTGTTCGCTTGTGAGTTTAAACGGTAGCGATTTTGTAAAAACATTTGCCGCCTTTAAATCAATAATTGTTTTCTTCTTATTTAAAAGAAGACTATTTAATTTTTTAATTAAAAGAAGTGCAAGAAAATATTTAAAACCTTCTTCATACTTCAGCGTCTCTAACCCCTTAAAAACGTCATCAATATTTCGGGGCTGATGGACACGCAAAAAAGCCTCATTTAGCGAAATTAAGCCGTTTTTGCGGTTAAAAACGTCGGGAACGAGCGAAACAAGGTCAGTATTTTTAAGTGCTTTTTGCACAATTTTAATAAATTCATGATTGCCAATCTCACTTGGTAATGTGTATTGGGGCACAAAACTTTCTTCCAAAGTTAAGCGGCGTGGATATATTTTATTAACAATAATTTCCCGATTTTTTAAGTTAATTGTTCCGTTAACGGTGAAGTGTGTTCCGCTGTTTAAAAGCGTCAAGATATAAGTTTGGTTATACGCTTTCAGCTTATAAGTAACTCCACCTTCACTAATGGCACTAAAAATAATGATCCTTACTTTCGGGCCTCTAATAATTTGGGGTGGCGTTTGGCACATTAAATATAGCGTCACTTTATCATTCGTATTTAGGTTAAATTCATCGCTATAACGAAGATCTAAATAAAGGCGTGGTAAATGAAAAATGACATCTTTAAAATTTAAGATGTCATATTTTTTAAGTGCTTCAATAATACGCGTGGAACTGCTTAATTTGTCCACTTAATTTTCCTACTCAACGCCAACGATAAACGAATATACTGGTTGGCCGCCATTAACTAATTCAAAGTCAACTTTAGGATAATATCCTTCAAATTCTTTAAGCAACTTCTCGGCGTCTTCTTCATTAACATCTTCACCATAAATTAAGGTAACAATCCACGTTTGCTCATTAATCATCGTCCGCAGTAAGTTACGAGCAGCTTCAAATTTATCTTTAACTGAACAAAGAACTTTTTTACCGCTTAAAGCCATAAAATAATCTTTTTTAACTTTAACGCCTTCAACCGTTGTATCTTTAATCGCAAAGGTTACTTGACCAGTATTAACACTTTCAATTGATTCACTCATTGTTTCAAAATTATCTTCAGGACCGACCTCGGGATTAAATATCATCGCCGCCACTAACCCTTCAGGGATGGTCTTAGTCGGGATTACAAATACTTTAAGATTACCTTCATCATTAATGATTTCAGCGGCTTGATTCGCGGCTAAAATAATATTGCCGTTATTAGGAAGAATAAAAATTGTTTTAGCGTGAACGGCTTTAATTGCTTCAACAAAGTCTTCAGTCGAGGGGTTCATCGTTTGTCCACCCTTAACAACGTGATCAACACGGTATTCTTTAAAGAGTTGTTCAAGACCGTCGCCACTTGAAGTACTAATTAACCCGTATTCTTTAATTAAAGCGGCTTCAAGCGTCGAACTAGTAACGGTTGCGTTTTCCTCAATAAAATTGCCGCCATGCGAGTTTTCGCTAATTTTATCATGTTGTTCAGTCATATTTTCAATCTTTAAAGTAACAAATTCACCAAATTGTTGGGCGTAATTTAAGGTAATACCAGGCCGTAAAGTATGAATATGAACTTTTAAAATATCTTCATCACGGACCATAACAATGGAGTTGCCTTGTGAATTTAAGACACTTGCAAAGCGTTTTTCATTAAAGGACTTTTTAACTTCGTCCCCGCCGCCAACGCGTAAGATAAATTCGGTACAGTAGCCAAATTCTTCTTCTCCGGCAATGCGAGCACCTGCCATTTCAAAGATTTGTGATGGGCTATCAGTGGCGGTTGCGCCTTCTTTTTGAATAATCCCGGTAGTAATCGCCGCGAGCATTCCTTCAAGAATAGCAACAACTCCGGCCCCACCACTATCAACAACCCCAACTTCTTTTAAAACTGGTAGTAAATCAGGCGTTCTTTTAAGACTTTCCCGCGCTTCGGCGAGCATTATTTCAAAAGCTTTCTCAATCGACATGTCTTTCGTGGCTTTTTCACTAATAACTTCTGCCGCTTCACGAATTACAGTGAGCATTGTCCCTTCAACTGGCCGCATAACGGCTTTATAAGCGACGTCTTTACCTTGGATCATTGCTTCTGCAATTCCTAGTGCGTCAACGACTTCTTTATTTTCAAGTCCATTCGCGAATCCGCGGAAGATTTGACTTGTAATGACGCCCGAGTTACCGCGCGCCCCCATTAAAAGCCCTTTACTAAAAGCTTTGGCAATTCGGAAAATATTTGTATCGTTTAAATTACTAATTTCTTTCGCGCCACTACTGACGGTTAAATTCATATTAAGCCCCGTATCCCCATCAGGCACCGGGAAAACGTTTAAGGCATCAATCGCGGGGTAGTTATTAAAGAGATTGTTCGCCCCCGAGATGAACATTTCTTTTAAGGTTATACCATTAATTTCTTTCATTATAAAAAGCTCCTAGTTGCGCGTCTCCACGCCGACAATGTAAATGTTGATTGTTTTAAACTTGATATCAAAAGTTTTTTCTAAAATGTATTTAACTTGGTCTTGAACAGCTGTAATAATTTCGGTCAATTTTAGGCCATAAATAACATTTAAATATAAGCTGACGTGCCAACCATTCGTCCGTTTAACCGCAACGACACCCGGTTTTGGTTCGATGCCAAACATTTCATTAAGAAATTGGACACTTGACGGTTGGGGAGCAATACTAACTACGCCGTAACAGGAAAGTGCTGCCTCACGAGCAGCCTCAGTAAGCACAGCTTCATTGACGACAATTGTTCCAAAGGGATTTTGATTTTCTATATTCATATCAAGATTTTTGTGGACCCAAAAGGGGTCACGATAATTATACTATATATCATTACCCCACTCAACCAAAGACCACTGAAAGTGAAGCGTTTACACCGCTTTTTTGCCAATGGATGAGCGATTTTGTTTGAAAAATAAAAAAACCTGGCAACTTGCTAATCTCCCCTTGCGGGTACATTCGCCGATGCAGTGCTTAACTTCTGTGTTCGAGATG
>CAYJDS010000020.1:0-11894 GCA_964369015.1 uncultured Staphylococcaceae bacterium
ATCTTGATATTATGTATAATATACATGAGCAATTTATGAACAATATTATTAAATATATTTCCGAAAATCCACTGATAGCGAGTCTTGCTGGTGCAGGAATCCTTTTTATTATCTTGATTGTCATAATTATCCTTGTTGTTAATCGCAGAGATGAGGAAAATTACGAAAATATTGTTTCTAGTTTAACAACCCCACGAATTTTTATTTGTAACTTAAAGGCTGATGAAGTAATTTATTTTAATCGTGGGATTTATAAAAATCAAAAAAAAGGCCAGATGACGCAATTTTATGAACAATTCACTGCTAATGGAATTGATGAACTTGAAAAATGGATCAACCAGTTACTTATTCCTAAAAGTGGCGTCAAACTTTATCATGAAGTTGATGTTTTTGTTAAAAGTGAGAAGCGTTCCTATGTTTCGATTTTAGAAGTTAAACGGATTGATTATGATAAACAAATAATTCATTTTGAAAGTTATTTATATCGGTATTTGCGGCCAATCTATCAAATGAATACGGCACACCGTCGCCGGGACAATGTTGGTTATATGACGGAAGAAGGACTGACTAAATTATATCGCCGCCGCTTTACTCGTGGGACGGGGGTTTACGCTTCAATTAGTATTGTTAACAAGGTTTCCAAGAAAAATAATGTAATGGAAATTCCGCCGCATATTATTTATGAATTACGCAATCAAACCGCAATTTACCATAGCAAACGGATTATTATTCACTTCTCGAAAGAAGAATATGTTGGCCTTTATATGCCTTTTGCGCTTGATGAAGATGAGATTAGAAAAATTGTTAAAAATATTATTACTCGCACGCAAGGCTATTTTGAATTAAGTGGCTACGAAGACTTTTCACTCGCCGCCGGCATCATTACCCATAATGTTCAATTTAGTGAAATGGCCATTGGTGTCCAAACTGCTGAAGAATTGAGTGATTTTGCCCATCATGAAAAAGACAAGGTGTTAGTTTATAGTTTAAATCGAGAAACGAAAGATCTTGATTTGTCGGTTTATCGTAGTGAAGTAAGCCGCATTATTTCCCGGAAAAATGTTGAACCATTATTTCAACCGCTCGTATCGGCGACGAGTGCCGATATTCAAGGCTATCTTGTCAGTTATACTTTAAATAGTCCACTTTTTTCAAACTATGAACAACTAGCGACCTTTGTCCGTGAAAACAAAGAACTCGATGCATTAACACAAATGGTTATTCGCAAAAGTGCCGCCAGTTATTACAATAAGCGACGCAATGCAAGTTATAAACTATTTTTGCCACTTGAGGTTGAAGCTTATTTGGCATTTGAAAAAATCGCCGCCAAACAAACAACTTTCGCAGAAATAAAGTTTGTCTTTATCATTACGGAAGAGGGTTTAAGTAAAAATTTTACCGACGTTGCGGAGATGAGTGCTTTTATTGAACGTATTAAAGAAAACAATCATGAGGTTGCACTCTTGATTCGGGAGACTGAATTAAACTTACCGGATGATGTTTATAGTAAAGTCGATTATTTTATGGTTGACGAAACAATTCTTGAAGCAACCCGGTCTGATGAACGGGAACTGCTCTACTTATTAGCCTCGCTTGGTAAACTATTACGCCATAAGAAAAAAATTGTTATTACTGGCATTTCAAAGTGGAGTGAAATAGAGTATTATATTCGTGCTGGCGTCGATTTTATCGCTAGTAATGAAATTAGTAAGAAAGATTACAATTTACAAACGATTGAAAAGAAAAAAGCACTGCGAATTATTAATTTTAGTAGGAGAAACTAATATGAGTAAAATTAAAAACGAAGCAATTACTTCGCAAGAAGAAGATTTTGCTAAATGGTATACCGACGTCTGCAAAAAGGCAGAATTAATGGATTATACCGATGTCAAAGGGTTCATTATTTACCGGCCCTATGGTTACGCAATTTGGGAAAAAATCCAAGAGTATTTAAACATTCAATTTAAAGAAAAGGGTCATGAAAATGTCTATATGCCGCTGGTTATTCCGACCAGTCTCTTTCAAAAAGAAAAAGATCATATTGAAGGCTTTGCCCCAGAAACACTCGTGGCAACGTTAGGCGGCAATCAAAAACTCGAAGACCCGTTAATTATTCGGCCAACAAGCGAAGTTTTATTTTGTGACCACTTTGCTAAAATCGTTAGTTCACACCGTGACTTACCAAAACTCTATAATCAATGGTGTTCGGTTGTCAGATGGGAAAAAACAACTCGGCCATTTTTACGTGGTAGTGAATTTTTATGGCAAGAAGGACATACGATTCACGCGAGTGAACATGAAGCTCGTAGTCACGCCTTAACAATGCTTAAAGTCTATGAAGATATGGGCCGTAATTTACTAGCTATTCCTTTCCTTACGGGCACAAAAACCGATAAAGAAAAGTTTGCGGGCGCTGAACAAACCTTTACTATTGAAGCTTTAATGCCTGATGGTAAAGCACTCCAAAGCGGGACAACCCACTATTTTGGGCAAGGATTTGCTAAAGTTTTTAATATTCAATATCAAGATAAAAATAACACTCTCCAATATGTTCATCAAACAAGTTTTGGCGTTACAACTCGCTTAATTGGGAGTGTTATTATGGCCCATGGCGATGATAACGGACTTAGTCTTCCGCCACATATTGCTCCTGTTCAAGTGGTAATTATCCCCATTCAAGCAAATCAACCAGGCGTTTTAAACAAAGTCAAAGAAATCGAACAACGACTTAAAAAAGTTGGTGTACGGGTCAAAGTTGACGATAGTGACAAGTCCGCAGGTTGGAAGTTTGCGGAATATGAAATGAAAGGTGTCCCACTTCGGCTTGAAATTGGTCCTCGTGATTTAAATAGTGGCAAAATCAGTGGTTCACTCCGTTATAACCAAACTAAATTTAGTATTGAAGACAGTGAAGCAGAAAGTAAAATCCCACTGATGTTAGACGAAATCCATGAAGCAATGTATCAAAAATCATTAACCTACTTACTTGATCATACGATTGAAGTTAAAACAATGGCGGAGTTAGAAAAAGTTTTAAATGAAGACCGTGGGTTTGCTAAACTCATGTGGAGTGGTAATCAAGAACACATGGACATTATTAAAGAAAAATATCAAGCAACCGCCCGGCTATTACCTTTTAATCAAACCCCATTTAGTGATAAATGTTTGATAAGTGGGGAACCAGCAAAATACGTTGTTATTGTTGCGCGCGCTTATTAATCTGGTAAATACTGGTAAATCTTGAAAATTGCTCATTTATTAATTTACAATTAAAAGGGCATATGTTATTATTTACCAAGACGGAGTAGTACCCAAGTTGGTGAAGGGGCTTCCCTGCTAAGGAAGTAGGTCGGGTAACTGGCGCGTGAGTTCGAGTCTCACCTACTCCGCCATGAAAATGAAATTTCCCTCTTAATTTTGCCTAGAATAGGTTAAAATAACAGGGGATTTTTTATTAAAGGCTAATGATTGTAGCAATACAATTATTAATTTGCTTGCGTTAATGAAACTTTCAAGAAACGACAACAAAACAAGGCTGTAATGGTTGTGAGGCGAAAAACCGCCTGGCGAAATTTGGCGGACTTTAGTCGAAAACAAACCACAAAACATTAACTTAATAACGGATAAGATAGTGGTTTTTTATCCTTTTTTTATCGACGACATTTAAGAAAAAAATATTAAATTTGAAAAAATTTTGCTTTAATCGCCAATTATATGCTCAAATACCCTTATATTGCTTATTTTGCATTGTAAAAGTTTTATTGCCAATGTAAAATATAGACATCCCCACGAGAAGGAAAAGATATTATGAATATTATCGCTGAACTCTTAAGTCCGTCACAAATTGATCTAATTCAGTACATTCTCGTCCCACTTGTCATCATCATAATTGATGTCTTTTTATTAATTACTTTAAAACGTTTATTCCCTAAAATTATGATTATTATTCTGAGCTCACTTTTAATTATCAGTAGTGTGTTGGCGCTTGATAACTTATTTATTTTATTAGCAATCTTTTATTTCATGTCAGTTATGCTCTTTATCTTTGGTAACATTGTTGAGTTCCGCTGGCTCATTTCTAACACCGCTTCTCCGAAAGACCGGAGTTCGAAGCGGAACTTTCGAAAAATTTATGATCAAGAAGAAGTCATCAACCAACTTAACGCTGCGGTTTTGAATTTATCAAAAACGAAGATGGGGGCTTTAATTACGATTGAAAGATCTAACCAATTAACTGAGTTATTAAAAAATGGTTCCGCCATTAATGCGCCGGTATCGGCGCCCTTACTGACGACTATTTTTTATAAAGGAACAACCTTGCATGATGGAGCGGTTGTAATCCGAGACGAAACAATTTTAGCGGCAAGTGTTTATTTCACACCATCCACTAAACCACTTTCAGGAAAAGTAGGGTCACGGCACCGAGCTGCGCTTGGGATTAGTGAAGTGAGTGATTCGGTAACGATTGTTGTTAGTGAAGAAACAGGACGGATTAGTATTGCCTATTTAGGCTCTTTACAACCAGTTAACGCCGACGATTTTAAGAAAACGCTCACTGATTACTTAGCGGTTAAAAACGAAAAGGGAAAATAAATTATGAAATTATTTGGAACAGATGGGATTAGGGGCGAAGCTAATGTCCTGCTTACCCCAGAACTTGCTTTTAAGGTTGGGTCCTTTTTAGGTGGTTATCAAAAGGCGAATAAGATTATGCTGGCGATGGATACAAGGCGAAGTGGACCAGTTTTACTTTCCAGTTTAGTCGCAGGTATTTTAAGTCATGGCGGTGATGCTTATGTTTTAGGAGTTGCCCCAACTCCGGCCCTTGCTTATTTATGCAAAAAGCATGGTTATGATTATGGCATTATGATTAGTGCTTCCCACAATCCGTTTGTTGATAATGGTATTAAAATTTTTGACACAAATGGCTTTAAAATAAGTGCTGATCTTGAAGCATTAATTGAAAATTATATTTTAGGAAGTGAAACTCTTCCACTTAAAAAAGCTGGCGAAATTGGCCGAAATTTCGAAAGTGGACATTTACTGAATGAATATGTAAATTATATTCGTGCCCTCTACAACAATAGTGCTACTTTTACTTTGTTAATTGACGCTGCTAATGGTAGTGCAACGAGCGTTATTAAAGATGTTGTCCGCGGCTTTAAGATTCGGGCAGACATTATTAATAATGAGCCAGACGGGATTAATATTAACGAAAAAAGTGGCTCAACCCATATTGAACGGTTACAAGCCATGATTAAAGAAAAAGCGGGTTATTATGATTTAGGGGTGGCATTTGACGGCGACGCTGATCGGGTGCTTTTTGTTGGTAAAGACGGGGAACTGCTGGACGGAGATCACGTTATTTACTTACTAGCAAAATACTTAAAAGGCCATAACCTTTTAGTGGAAAATAAAGTCGTTGTCACAGTTATGGCAAATTATGGGTTATTTACCGCTTTAAAAGAACTGGGCGTAGAAACAGTGATAACTAGTGTTGGCGATAAATACATTCAACAAGAAATTGTTAAAAACAATTATTCCGTCGGCGGAGAACAGTCCGGCCACACAATTTTTAATGATTATATTAAAACCGGGGACGGACTTTATACTTTCTTTAAAGTACTTGCGATTTTAGCGTCACAGAAAATAACCTTCGCCGAATACGTGAGTGACTTTCATAAATATCCCCAAAAACTTATTAATGTCCGCGTCGCGGATAAAGAAAGAATTTTAAAGAATCCTGATTTAAAACTATATTTTGATGGGATTAACGAAAAACTATCAGGCCATGGCCGGCTTTTAGTCCGCGCGAGCGGAACTGAAAACTTAATTAGAGTTATGGTTGAAGCGCCCACTAGCGAAGAAGCAGATAGTATTGCGACTGCGGTTAGCGAACACATTAAAAGTCACCAATAAGCCATATTCTTACTAACTTTATATAGCGACCGGATTGAAGAGGACCTTTTTAACTACCCTTAAGTTATAATGATAAGGAAAGGGGGCATAACGATGATTAAAAAAATCAAGGCTCGTTTAATGCGTAACGAAGATATTGAACTTTTAAACGATATGCATCCTTACGACTTAATCGCTCTTTATGAAAAACTAGATAGCGCCAATCAAGCATATTTTTTAACCTTACTAAGTAAAGAAACTTATGCGGGAATTTTAAGTTACTTAGAGCCGAAAGAAGCAGTTTCTTTTCTACAACGCTTAAGTTTAGAAGACCAGCTGAAGATTGTTCCCCTCCTTGATCCTGACGACGCCGCGGACTTAATTAGCGAAATGCCAAAAGACGCCGAAACTGCGCTTATTAAAGGGTTAGGTTACGAAAGTAAGATCGTTGAGCTTTTAAAGTATGAGGAGGAAGTTGCCGGTAGTTTAATGAATAACTCTTTTGTGCGGGTTAACGTCAATGACGATGTTAAAAGCGCCACAAAAAAAGTTATTAAAATGGCGGGAGATGTTAGTTCAATTCAAACGATCTTTATCACTGACGATGAAGGTCATTATCTTGGCCAAATGCCTTTAAAAACACTCTTAAAAGCCAAGCCACCGCTTGTTGTTCAAGATATTCTAACGCAAGGGACAACTTTTAAAGATACTGATTCACTTGACGAAGTTACGCTTTTTATGCGTGAATATAGTGAACATGATTTAGCAATTATTAATGAAGTCGGCGTTTTAGTTGGGATTATTACCGCAAGTGACGTCTTAGAAGAATTACATGCCGAAGCAATTGAAGACTTTTCGAAATTAAGCGCCTTACCTGAAATTGACTTTAAACAAAACATCTTTAAAAGTGCTTTTAAACGTTTACCATGGCTTTTAGGGCTTTTGGTGCTTTCCCTTATTATTGCCTTAATTACTGCTCAATTTGAAGCGGTTATTCAAGCAACTGTTGCTCTAGCTTTCTTTCAACCATTAATTCTTGATGTTGGTGGGGACGTTGCTAGTCAAACTTTGGCTGTTACGCTGATTGCGCTTAATAACGAAGATGATACGATCAAACAAACGGGCCGAAAGGAAGTGATTTCTGGAATTATTACGGGTCTCGTAATTGCCATCGTTGCTTTTATTATTACTTATCTTTACGGTTTATTAATGAAGAGTCCAGCGCCGATTCTTTTAGCCGCAGTTGTTAGTCTCTCACTATTAGTAACCGTCGCGATTGGTTTTCTTTTTGGCTTATTCGTGCCGCTTATTCTCCATAAACTAAAGCTTGACCCGGCGGTTGCAAGTGGCCCTTTTATTACAACTTCAATTGATATTTTGAGTTTGCTTGTTTATTTTGGACTTGCCGTTTTAATCTTATAGAAAGGAGTAAGACAATGAATATTAATTTTGACACTACTGATCGTAACATTCGTCCGCTCCTCATGGCGGCAACAACAAGTGATTTAGTAACACTTTTTGAACAAAACGAAACGCACCGTTACCGGATTTTCTTATTGCTTGGGCCAAAGAAATTTAGTGATATCTTTATTTTCCTTGAAGACGATTTACAAGTAAAGTTTTTTCAGACTTTAAACCAAATTGATAAGGAGTTACTTTTAAATTCTTTAAGTGTTAACGATTTAAAAACGTTTTTAGACTTATTTGGGAATGAAGAGCGACTCGAAATCTTTAAATATGTAAAAAAGAAAACTGCGCAAGGAGTTGTGAAACTATTTAGTTACGAAGCCGATAGTGCTGGAGCGGTTAGTTCCCCGCACTTTATTAGTTTCCCGATGACCACAACCGTCAACGAAGCAACCTACAACACTATTACCAATTCTGCGGAAAACGATGAAATTGATGTTATCTTTTTTCATGACGATGCGAATCATTATGTTGGAGCAATTACAATAAAAGATTTGATATCTGCGCGTTCAACAACTCCTTTAAGGGAAGTAATTGATGAGAGTTTCCCATTTGTTTACGAAGACGACAAATTAACCAAAGCCTTAAATTATATTCGCCAATATGACGTCTTGATGTTACCAGTTTTGACCCGAAATCACGAGATGATTGGTTTCGTTTCCGAAACTGATGCTTTAGATTTAGCCGCTGAGAGTCATGAAAACATGTTACGGGCAATGGTGAAAGTTAGTGAAGACGATCAAAACCTTTCCGCGGCAAAGACAGCTTTTACGCGTTTGCCATGGTTATTACTTTCGGTTATTCTTAATTTAATTATTGCAACAGGTCTAACTACTTTTGAAGGATTAATTAGCACTTTTGTTGGCCTCGTGCTTTTCCAACCAATGATTTTAGGAATGGCGGGAAACATTGGTACGCAAAGTATGGGGGTGACAATTTTAAGTCTTCATACGCGGAAGATTAAGAAGAAAGAACATTTTAAACGGGAGTTTTTTATTTCGCTCATTAATAGCCTTTTAGCCGGTATCGCAGGCTTTCTTGTCGTTAGTGCGTTTCTGGCTCTTCTTCAACACGATCATATTTTAATTTACGGATTAGTCGTTGGCCTTGCGCTTTTTGCGTCAATGATTATAAGCGCTCTTGCGGGAGTAATTACACCAATTGTTTTGCGGATGATGAAAATCGATGAAAAAGCCGCTTCTGGTCCCCTTATCTCGACAATTAACGACTTTTTTGCCCTTACTGCCTATTTCTCAATTGCGCTTCTTTTCATGAGTTTGCTTGTTAAGTAAAGATACTTTATTACTATTATTTTTAGTAATCTTTTTTGCTTGGATTCCTTTAATTAATTAAGCGATTGAACAAAGACTTAAAAGCCAACTAATCTGTCCATAATAAAAAAACCGTAACTCACGAAGAATTACGGTTTGTATTAATTAAAACTAAAAGGATTAATTAGGCGCTATAATTAGGGCCAAACATTCCATTGCCAAACCAAGCATCAGCTAAGTATTGACCTTTATCTAATTTGGTTGAACCACTTAATAAGGTTTCGTTATAAATGAAGACATCTTTTACTCCAGCGCCGTCTTCAGTAAAGTCAACTAAAACCATGGTTGGAACTTTGAACTTAGTAACGTCAACGGCAGAGGCTTCAAGATCACTAATTTCATCTTCGGTAATTTTATTATTGAGCTTTAAGTAAGAACCTTGGGCAACGTCGGCAAATAAATCAATCATCAGTGCATTACGAATTAAGAACGCTTCAAATTGCGTGCTTGCAGAATTGTCTTCTTCAACCGTGTTATCTTTTTTCCAATCTTCTTTACCTTTATCAATTTCTTCATCAGAGAAAATTGTTTTGAAAGTAATTTTATCATCTTTCATCAAAGTTTTGCCGTCGCCTTGAAGATATTCAAACGCTTCACGGGCACTTTCACATGTACTACAGGTTGAACCAACAAAAACGAGGAAGAACTTTTGATTTTTCAAAGAAGTACTATTTCCTTCGTGATTATCTTTAATTTCTTTCATTAATTTATCAGCAGCGCTTTTTTCCGCGCCAGAAATTGAAACTTTATATTTCTTATAATATGTTTCGGCACTATTGTTTTTTTCATTAAGGGATTTAACACCATCAACAATACTTGGAATTGAGAAAATGATTCCAAAAATAATTCCAACAATTAAGAGGGGTTGGACCCATGCTGTTTCTCTAATCCATCGCCATATTCTGACGAAGAAACCACCAATAGCATTTAAGACTTTCTTCATTAAATGTATCCTCCTTCTATTTATAATAGAGCACGTATAATAATATCACCCTAATCATTTATTTTCAAATAAAAGACAAAAAAAATATTGTGCTTTTTCGATACTTTTTGATAATACCACAAATTAATCGAAAAGTAACTGGTAAAATTCAATTTTTTGGCGCTTTAGATTGCAAGTTTTAGTAATTCAACTATAATCTTACATGTGAGGAAATTATGAAAACAAAATATTCATTTATTAAAGACTTAAAAGCTAAAATTAACAACAATCCGAAACTTAAAATTCTCTTCGAGTACTTGTATTTATTAATCCTCGTTACATTGAGCGCTTTTTCTTACGCTTTAGCTTTCCGCCTCTTTATTTCCCCCTCGCTTGATACTTTACTCCAAGCGCAAGGCGGCGTCCAAGTTTTATTTGTCGGCGGCGGCGTTTCCGGTCTTAGTCAAAACTTTGTCAAGTTAATCTATGATATTTTTGGACTTCAAGGTTTAGATCGTCAAGTACTGCAAGCAATTCTCTATTTCTTATTAAATATTCCGGTTTTCGTTCTTGGTTGGACGAAAATTGGCAAACGTTTCACTATTTTTTCAATTATTAACGTTGCCCTTGCTTCACTTTTTATTTCCCTAATTCCGCTAAGTTGGGAAGGGGCAGTGCTTTATGACTCGCAATTAACAAGAACTCTTTACGCCGGTATTCTTGCAGGCTTTAGTGCCGCAATTGCTTTTAAAGGTAATGTCAGCAGTGGCGGGATGGACATTATTGCTTATTATTATGCAAACCGCCGAAGTGAAGGGGTTGGTAAATATACTGTCACCTTTAACCTTATCGTCGTTGTTTTTTATTTTGTCCTTAACTTAATTCACCCTGCTTCTAACGGTGCGACCATTGGGGCAAATGTAACAACTTTAAATGTCGCCATTACTAGTTTAATTTCAAGTGTTACTTATCTTGTGATGAATTCCTTTGTTATTGACTTAATTAATGTTCGCAACAAAAAAGCGCAAATTCAAGTTATTACGGTGAATAATGAACTAGCCTCAATCTTAATTGCTAACTTTCCACACGGAGCCACAACGGTTAAAGGCGTTGGCGTTTATTCGAGTAACGAAAAAGTTATTATTTATATGACAGTTTCGACGAATGAAGTAAACAATGTTGTTGGATTAATTCGTCAAGTTGATGAAAATTCGTTTATTAATGTTACCGACTTACGGCAAGTATTTGGCAAGTTCTATATCTCGCCAATTAAGTAAATATTAACTTGTAGTTAAAGCGAAAAGTCGGGCTTAAAGTCACGACTTTTTCTTTAAAAACTTAATAAAACGACTATATATAAATTAAAACAATATTTTTAACTTTGTTTTACGACTTCACTCAAAGATTGATTGTCATTATTAAAGCTAAAGATTGCCCCATTTGTCAAGAGGGTTTCTTTTTCAAAAATATTAATAATCAAGGTTAAAAATCTTTCTGTGACGAGCGGAGTATAGTTTATAACTCCGAGCGAATGAATCATCGCATAAAGGGAAGTTTTCTTTAACTCCCACTTTGAGAAATCGCGTTTTGTTAAAATAAGGGTACCGATCGTGGCATTGAGATATGCTTCTTTGACTGATTTTGTTTGTGCACTAATTCGGGTTATAAAGTCTTGATTTAATGGATCACTTAAAAGCGCTATAAGGTCACTTTCAATGGCAGGAAAAGTTGTAGTTGCGGCACTAATATTAATAATTAAACTGCCAGGAGCGGCTAAAGGATAAAGATAATTTAATAAATTCTTTGTTCCGCGTAAATTAACTTTATAAACAAGGTCGATATTATTTTCTTCTTCGGGTAGATGGAGGAAATTTAAGATAAAGTCATAACCACCACGTCTTTTTAAATAAGAAACAAGTCCGACAAGATGAATTGTGCTCGTAATATCAAATTTTAAAATTGAAGCCCGAGGACAACATGTGGTTTGTGTATGTTTTAACTTCTTTAAATCAAAATCCAAAAGTAAGAGGTCATATTTATCATGAAAAAAACAAGCAGCGGCTTTCCCTAAAGTACTGTTAGCTCCGACGATAATTAATTTTTTTTGGTGATTAAAAGGCATAGATTCATTATACTACAATATCGGGAAACTACTACCGATATTGTAATTTTGAAATAAAAAAGGTTCAATACCAGCTGTATCGAACCGATTTAATTTTTCTGGCGGAGAAAGAGGGATTTGAACCCTCGCACGCTGTTACACGTCTACTAGCTTT
>CAYJDS010000021.1:0-11599 GCA_964369015.1 uncultured Staphylococcaceae bacterium
GCTATGAGGAACTTATATCTTGCTTTAGAAAAAACTGATTTTGTTATTGCTAATTACAAGACGAAAATTGAACTACTAAAAATCCGTAATACCAAACCTTGGTTAAACTTTAAAATGCTTACTCCCCAAGAAGTTATTAATATGTTTTTAGGTACCGCGAACGACCGTACTTTTAACTATATTTTGGAGAAAAAGGGTCTTTCTTATTATCACGCTAAACTAGTTAACGCCAACATTATCTTTCCGAAGTTTTCAAATGCTACGCCAAAGACAAAAGAGTTATCAAGTTTTCGCGAACAATTGATAAGTGAAGGCTATTTTGATGAGATTAAGCTCGCAAAAGTGACTTTTTTTGAAAAAAGGGTGCTTTTAACTCCTGAACTTTCAGCAAATAAATTACTCTTAAGTTTATTAGAAAGTGCCGCGTGTAAAGTAACATTTATCCCTGAACTTTTTTATAATGTTCACACCATTACTAAATATCAAAACGGCATTATTGAAAGCTATGCCTTACTTAATAAAATTGCCTCTTTAATTGATAGTGGTGTTGAACCAAATAAAATTACAATCATTACTAAGAATCACGCCTTTAAAACATTAATCCGTGCTTTTGCACCTTCTTTTAAGCTTAAGATTGAAGGCGAAAAGCTCTCAATTTTAAGTTTCCCGGAAGTTCAAAGAGTTATTAATAACCTTAAAGATAATGAACTTCTTTTTCAGAAAACATTTGAAGACCTTCTTCCCGCGAAAAATCGCGCCCTCATCGCGTTAAAATCGCTTTATTTAAACCTTGATCCAATGAGCTTCCCAAAAGTTGGCGCCCGGCAATTTTTTATTGAAAAAGTTAAAGCGGCAACAATCAATGAAACTGAAGGCGAATGCATTACTTTCAGTAGCGAGTTACCACTTTTTTCAACCGCTGATGATTATTATTTTATTCCTAATTTTGCCGAAGGAAGTTTTTCTTTACCCTCTACTTCCTTTTACTTAAACGCTCAAGAAAAAATTGCCCTTGGCCTAAATAGCGCCGAGGCAAGCGGGCAAGAAACTTCCTTACGTCTTACCCATAGTTTACATAATTTAAAAAATGTTTTTATTAGTTTTTCACCACTTCTCGAAAAAGATGAATTTACCCTTTTAGCGCTTAGTGAAAAACTTAATTTTAAAGAAATTACCTTTGTAAAGGATCAAGTATATTATAGTCAAGCATATTTAAATTATGTAACGGGCAACGATCTTGATACCCACCTGCTCTTTAATAAAATTAACGATACTTTAAGTTATTATTGTTTTAACAATCGTGATCTTGATTCCTACAATTCTTTTGAATATCGATTTAAAGGGATAAATTACCGCCCAAAAACGGTCAATTTATCATATTCGCGGATTAACATTTATCAACGAAATCCGTTTGACTATTTTGCCCAATATTTATTAGGATTAACTGATGATTTTAATAATTCAAAAGTAAACTTTGGCAATTTTGTGCATGAAATTTTGGAAACAAGTCAAAGTGAAGCGACTTTTAAATTTAATTTCTATCGCTTGCTTGATGATGAAAATATTACCCCTAAAGACCGTTTTTATATTTTAAACCGCGAAGAGTTTATCTTTAAAGTGTTTCAAAATTACTTAAATTATATCGCTTACGCTAAACCGAGCGAAATTTTGACTGAAGAACCGATTAAAGTGAAAATTAACGACGATTGTAGTCTTGAAGGACGAATTGATAATCTGTTTATTTTCGAAAGAGACGAAAAAAAACATTTACTCGTTGTGGACTATAAAACTGGGACCATAAATAATAATGAAAATCTTTATCAAAAGGGCCTTCATTTACAACTCCCACTTTATGGACTACTCCTTAAGCTTTCGCCAAAGTTTCAGAATGCTTCCATTAGCGGCCTCGTTTATAGTAGCCTCAAACTCCCGCCTTATACACTTGCCGATGAGGCAATTTTAAGTGAAACCGCTTGGAGTAAGGGCCGCTTTACGGGTAGTGTCCTTGAAGGGGAAGCTTTAAACATTATTGATCCTACGCTAAATGATAAATCAGAATATTTCAAAGGTATAAAACGTAGTAATGGTGAGATTGTTGGCACAATAAGTCAAGAAAAACTTAATCAATACATTGCCCTAGCCGAAAACAAAGTGCTTGAAACGTATCATGGTATTAAAAATAGTGAATTTAAAGCCAAGGTCGAGCTTGAAAACCGCCGCAAAGTAAGCGATTATGGTCATTATCGCAACATAAGTTATTTACCGCTTCACGACTTAGGGGAAGATGACGATGAAGAGAGCAAAGGTGAGTATGATGAGTAGGATGAACTTTAGCGATAGTCAAACAAAAGCCCTCGACTTAACCAAACAAAACATGCTCGTTAGTGCTGGGGCCGGAAGCGGCAAAACTGCCGTTTTAGTGGAACGCATCATTCGCCTTTTAACGACTAAAAATATTGCACTCGAAAATATTTTAGTCTTAACTTTCACTAATGCGGGTGCCCAAGAATTTAAATCACGAATTAAAAAAGCCCTCGAAAGTAATCCCGGTTACGCTCATTTGAGCGACGCTTTAGATGAGGCCGATATCACGACGTTTGACGCCTTTAGTTTAAAGATTACTAAAAAATATGGCTATTACTTAAATCTTAATCCGCATATTATCAATCTCGATAAAAAGATTGAAACAGTTTTAATGCGCCGCTTTTTTGATGCAATCATGAATAGTTACTATGAAAACCCAAACCAACAATTTAAAGATTTTGCTAAACGCTTTTTAGTGGATGATGACACTAATCTTTTTAAACTTATTACTAGTCTTCATAACCAAGTCGATTTAGCAATTAATCCCGAACAATTTGTCGCGCAATTGCTCGCTAATTACTATAGTGATGACCGCTTTAATGATTATTATAATGAACTTTTTACGCTTGTTAAAAAGTTATATAGTGAACTCTTTATGAATGCAAAAAAACTTGAAGATTCCGACCATGCTTCGCTTTATGACCCGTTACGAGAAACCGTGAGTATGTTAAAAACTTACGACGATTTTCTGGAAAAGTTTTCGCTTATAACTAAAAAACCCCGCATTCCAAAAGGTAGCCTAAGTGACTTCCCGGAAGACGAACCTATTAATGAGTGGCTTAAAACTAAGTTAAGTGAGATCCGAGCTCTTAGTAAACTTGGAACAAAAGAAGAGATTAAGAAGGCGTTCTTAGATGATAAAAAATATGCTGCTTTTATTATTGAAATATATCAAAACGTAGTGAAAAGTGTTAATTCTTTTAAGGAAGAAAAAAATGCCTTTACCTTTAGTGACATCGCTCATCGCGCTTTAGCGCTCGTTAATATTCCTGAAGTAAAAGCTGAACTTCAAGCCCAATATGAATATATCTTAATTGATGAATATCAAGATACGAGTGATATTCAAGAAGCTTTTATTGCTGAAATCAGCACTAATAACGTTTATATGGTTGGTGACATCAAACAAAGCATCTATGCTTTTAGAAACGCAAATAGCGACATTTTCCGCGCAAAATATGCTTCTTTTGGCAAGAATGATGGTGGTAAGCTAGTTGTGCTTAATGATAATTATCGTAGTCGACCCGAAGTTCTTTTTGCAATAAATGAAATTCTTTCAGAGGTTATGAGTGACGCGATTGGTGGCGCTAATTACCGCAAAGACCATGTTATTAATTATGCTAATAAAGCTTATGATAAATTCACTTCTTCCTCCCAAGAAAACGGATTACGAGTCTTAAATTACCAAATGCCAGAAGAGGAAGAAAGTAAGCCAAATAAAATTCCTTTGAAAAATAGTGACGTTGAAGCCGACATCATTATCCGTGATATTCAAGAAAAATATAACAATGGATATTTAGTTTTTGCGAAGTTAGAAAATAATGAATGGGGACTGCGGAAAGTAAAATATAGTGATTTTACAATCCTAGCTTCTCGCTCATCCCATTTTAAAACCTTAGAACGGCGTTTTGCCGAGGCGGGTGTGCCGCTCTTTAACTATAAAGCCATTAAAATTAATGATGATAAAGTCACGATTGCTTTTGATGCGCTCCTTGTTTTATATGATGGTTATCGCGCTAGTCACGCCCCAACCACCCCTGCCTTCCGTTATGCCGTTGCTAGTTTCTTACGCAGTTATGTCTGCAATTATAGTGACCAACAATTATATGATTTATTAGGTAATAAAAATAGTGATTTTGCGCGTGACGAAACACTAATGAAAATTAAAGCTATTGCTGATAATAGTACTAACAAACCAAGCAGCGTGATCATTAATGAACTTGTCACAACCTTTGATCTTTTTACCGCTTCCTACAAAATTGGCAACTTAGCAGCAAACACTTATAAATTGACTAATAAACTATCCGAGATAAATAATCTATTAGCGCTAGACTTCTCCATTAAAGACATTATTCAATATTATAAAGAAAGTGATGACTTAGGTTTAGAACAAGAAATTTCTCAACCACAACTTGATAAAGATAGCGTCAGTTTAATGACCATTCATAATTCAAAAGGGATGGAATTTCCTCTTGTTTATTACTTTGATTTAGAAGCAAAGTTTTCAATGCAAGCGACTAAAAATTTACCCTTAACCTTTGATCAAAAATACGGTTTTATGTTACCTAGAAATGGCAATATAATTAGTCTTCCGCTTCTTTTGAGTAAAAATAAAATTATTAACAATGAACGCTCCGAACGAATGCGCTTGCTCTATGTGGCATTAACTCGGGCGCGGGAACAAATGACCCTTATAAGTAGTGAAAAAAATAATGATAAGTACTTTGATATTAGTGAGGTAATGAGTTTTAAAGAAATGCTAAAAATTTCTCATTTTTACAATCGCCATATTCAAAAGGTCACTCTCGCCACTCCCAAAACATTACCACCTGTGGCCCTTCCTCATTATCAGGGAAGGGAAGACTTTGCCCTTAAAACCTTAAAATATGACTTTAAAGTATCAATAAAAGATGAAATTGGTGCCGATGCGTTACCGCGCGTTAGTGAAACTCTCCTGAACCGGGGCACACTCCTGCATAAATATATCGAAATTTACGACTTTAAAACTAAAAAACTTGATTATATTAATAACCTGACTGACCGTAGTCACATAAAGTCACTCTTAAATCTTCCGCTTTTTGTTAACGCTACAAGCGAAAACGTATACCGTGAATATAGTTACTTTAATGAAGAATTAAGCAAAGTTTTTACGATTGATATGTTTATTCTCGGCGCTCGCGAAATAACTTTGATTGATTTTAAACTCGCTAATATTGAGCATCTCCATTACAATGAACAAGTCCTAAATTATATGAAACATTTAGCGAAAGTATTCGCCCGCCCCGTCCGCGGATATTTAGTTAGTATCTTAAACTTAACTTACCGGGAGGTCAAAGATGAGTGAAAAAGTTATCCAATCTTTAACGTTTACTGAATTTTCTGATTATTTACGATTTTTCCGTAAACCAGTTGATGACGAAGACCAAGTACTCTTCAATTTATATGAAGACATTGTCGAGATTCTCGCATATCACCAAGAAAAGCTCCAAACTTTACCAAAGAAAAATCTCGACCATGGACGACTAATTTTATATTTGTTACATGACTATGAGTTTTTCCTCTCCGGGCAAAACTATCAAGAACGGCTCGTAACAATTGCCGAGGATTCTTTTACAACCCATTTACTAACAACTATCGTTGATAAGTATAGTACTTCAGTTTATTTAAAATACGAAGAGCCTTATTTTTACAGTGCTTATTCGACCCAAATCTCCACACTAAATGTTTATTTAAACTTTATTGCCCATAAATTAAATCAGCTTGTTTCTCGTCAAAAAGATAATGTCTATCTTGAACTACTAAGTCAAGGTTTTTCCCTTTGTCGAACCGTAATCGAACTGTTAACTTCAGGCTTTGCTAAAGAAGCACTTAGTACGTGGCGTAGTCTTCATGAAGTAGAAGCTACTTTGAGCCTTATTATTGATCAACAACTATTAAAGGCCTATCAACGCCATATACTTTATAATGCTGCCTTTTATCGCCTAATTCCCCAAGAAAAATGCGATGAAATCTTCCTTGAAATTAAAGGAAAAATGAATAAATTGAATCTCAAAAGTAAAGACACCCGGCGTTACATAGAATATGGGTGGATTGCCGCCCATCCCGCCTTTGATCCAACTATCCACAAATTTAATTTTCGTGATGGCGTCCAACGACTCGCCGGCTTTATTGAAGCCCGCGATATTTACCAAAAAGCTAGTGAAGCTTCGCACGGTTCACCACTTTTACTATTCATCGATCAAAAGGCTTTTTTCCATTTAACGCTTAAAGAACTCTACTCCTCTTTTCTTACAATTGAAGCCCAATTTGCCGCTGTTTATGGGCAAATGAGCGATAAAATCGAGTTTGGCTATTACGAGGAAGTGCGACGTCTATATTTAAAAGATATTCATTTTGTTAATGAACGCCTAGTTAAATAAACAAAAAGACTCACATCAAACTAATGTGAGCTTTTTTTAAATTTTCTAATTTATTATTTATCTACTAAACGTCATGGAAGCAACTGCCGCCAATGAATTCACGTAAGAGTGAGTTTGATGGGACCCAAGTTTCATCCATATCAAGGAAGTACTTTAACATCCGAATAAGCCGTTCCGCAAGCGGGAAGAATTCGCTCTTATAATCAAATTCTTGGAGGAGTGGTAAAGCGTGTTTTTTCATAACCGCAAGTTCATAAGATAAAAGCGAATTAAAGACGTAATCAGCTTCTTCTTGAGTGTCATAAATCCACTTAAATTCACCCGCACGAACACTTGGCCACATCGCCATTGTTTCTTTTGCGCTTGCATTACGATATTTGTTGTCGCGTACAATCCGGCGAATAAGTCGTAAGTCGGTTAAGCTAATTGGGTTGTGGTCATCAATGTTAATTTGAGCTTGTGGCGCAATATAAATCTTATATTTTTGATGCTTTGGAATATAGCTAGTTAACTGTTCGTTTAAAGCATGAATTCCTTCAATAATGATTGGTTGGTGTTCATGAACTCTTAGTTTGCGACCCGGAACACGTTTACCAATTTTAAAGTCAAATTTTGGTAATTGCACTTCTTCACCATTAATTAAATCAAGCATGTTTTTATTGAAGAGTTCAATATCGAGCGCATAAATTGATTCAAGATCAAATTTGCCGTTTTCGTCGCGTGGGGCAAGTTCACGTGGTAAGTAGTAATCATCAATTGAAAGGCGAATTGCGTCTAAGCCACGACTCATAAGTTCAGTCCGTAAGCGGTTTGCAAAAGTCGTTTTGCCCGAACTACTAGGTCCAGCGATACAGATTAACCGAATGTCGTCAGAATCTTCTAAAATTCTATGACCAAGTTCACTAAGCATTTGATAATGCTTTGCTTCGGCAATATTTATTAAATCAACGACGTGATTGTTTTCAATATATTTATTAATGTGGGCGACACTATCAAGTTTCGTTAACGTTGCCCAATTATGACTGGCTTTAAGCGCTTTGCCAAACATTGGCGCGTCTTTAAATTCGGGAATTTCCCCTTTTGTTTCGCTCCGTGGATATTGTAAAAGCATTCCTGGGGAATAGGGCCGAATAATAAAGTTCTTTAAGTAACCCGTTGACGGAACTTTATAACCATACATATAGTTTTTATATCCTTGACATTCGTAAACGTGAACTGTTTCTTCGGGGCGATATTTTAAAATTCGTAATTTATCTTCATATCCGCCTTCTTTATAAATCTTTTCTGCTTCTTCAGTTGTAATCTTATGTCGGACAATCGGGTAATCCGCGGCGACAATTTCTCGCATTTCTTTTTGTAGTTTTTCCACTAATAAGCGATCAACGGTCACACCTTTATTCGTAACTTGAATAAAGATTGAACGAGAAACGTTATAAGAAAACCGAATGTTTAAGTCCGGACGAATACGTTTCATTGCCATCGCCGCGACATAGCGAAGCGAAGTTTGATAGATTCGCACGCCTTCACTGTCATCAAGTGTCTTAATTTCTAAGACTGCGTCTTCAATTAAGATATAGGTTAGTTCCCGAACCCGCCCATTGACTAAAACTGCAATGTAGTCATGATTTGGTCCAACAACATCAAGCACGCGCACAGGTTTGTCGTGCTCTGTCGTTTTGCCGTTAAAAGTAACCTTAAAACTTTTATTTTTTTCCATACTCACAAAATCTCCTTAATTATGATTGTTTAAATATTGTTCATATTATATACAAGTTCACTATATTTGCCAAAATAAACATATTATGTAACCGTAATTAACTAAAATTAGTGGAAAAAAAGTCAAGTGCAGTCCTTAAATCACTATTTCCACTACTAAAAGTGAAAACTTCAGAGTAGTCAGAAAAAGATATTTCTAAATTAGTCCGTGTGTTTTCATCAATTAGATAAACCGTAGTTTTTTTAGAAAACAGCGGATAAAAATTGTCATTAACGAGCGCTTGACTGATCTCGCTATCAAAATTGTACTTGAAGAAAATCGAACTTTTCGGCTCGTTTAACTCGGCGTCACTATTCACCGCATAGTAATCTAAAGTTTTAATATGTTGATTGAAAAATGTGATGACTTCCTTACGGGTTTTTAATTTTCCCGTGCCTAATTCACGGTGAACAATTTCTCCGTTAGCAAAAATTAAAATTGTTGGCGTTCCTCGAAGTCCCATTTCTTCATCATAAAAACTTTTATTACTACTGTAATCTTCCGCCGTAACCTCTAGTTTATATATTTCAACATTCTTTTCTTTAACATAGTTAATTAAGAGTGGCTCAAGCTCTAGGCAAACATGACATAACTCACTACTATACAGTAAAACAAAGGACCGCTTTCCTTCTTTAAATGCTAAATAGCGTTCTTTGGTCATTGCTATCGTGTAATTTTCTTTACTAATCGTATCATTGATCACCTGCGGAATTAAAACTTGATTGTTGTTTGGAACACAACTAGTTAAAATTCCACTAAAGATAAGCGGAATAAATAGTAAAGACTTTTGTTTTTTAAGTTTCATATGTATAATTAAACCACATTATATAAATAGTTGAGAAAATAGTGTTTTATAACAAAAAGGAGATTTTATGAATATTTGGCATGATATGAATCCAAACCGAATTACCAAGGACCGCTTCGATGCAGTAATCGAAATTAGTCGCGGTCAACAATCAAAATATGAACTAGATAAAGAAACAGGTTTAATTCGTTTGGACCGTGTTCTCTATACTTCAACCCACTACCCACAAAACTATGGTTTTATTCCCCGTACCTATGCCGGGGACAATGACCCGCTTGATGTTTTAATTTTATGTTCGCAACCTTTAGTGCCAATGACAATTGTTACCTGTATCCCAATTGGGGCTGTCAAAATGATTGATAATGGTGAAGTTGATGAAAAAATCATTGCCATTGCCGAAAATGACCCTACCTACGCCTCATACAGCTCAGTGGACGAAATTCCTAATCACGTTTTCCAAGAAATTCGTCATTTCTTTCAAGTTTATAAAACACTTGAAGGAAAAGAAACCGTTGTTCACCACATCCAAGGTCCTGATCGGGCCCGCGCAATGATTGAAACTGCTATTGAACTTTATAATAAAACATTTGAAAACGGTCAAAAAATTAGTAAGTAATGCTTAATATTGTCTTATATCAGCCTGAGATGCCTGCTAATGTTGGTAATATTATTCGGACCGCTGTCGCGTTAAACGCTAAACTTCATATTATTGGTCCGCTAGTTTTTTCCCTTGATGAAAAGAGTCTTAAACGGGCTGGACTTGATTATATAAGTAGTAGTGACTTACATTATTACGACTCATTAGAAACTTTTTATCAAGAACATAACGGAATAAACTATGTCTACGTTACGCGCTACAGTAAAAACATTTATAGCGAATATAAATACGGCCGCTATGACGAAAACATCTTTTGTTTTTTTGGCAATGAATCCCATGGCTTACCATTAAGTCTCTTAAAAGACAATGTTGATCACACCGTAAGAATCCCTATGGTCGCCAATGCACGGAGTCTTAATCTCGCCAACTGTGTGGCTATTGTCGGTTACGAAATAATGCGCCAACAAGGGTTTTTTAATTTAGCAACCAGTGAAATAATTAAAGGTGAAGATTTTTTATAAACGCTTTATATTATTTTTAAATATTTGATCATATTTGTCGTCATAACGAATGAAAAAAGTCTCTTCACGCCGCAAGATTACCGCCCCTGGAAAAGGGCCTTTTTTTAAATTACTAACCCGTGAATAAGTAATCTCTGCTTCGCCTCGTTTAGCAAGAAACAAGATGAGCATTCCCGCAAATTCAAGGAGTTCTTTATTAACCTTTTCGCTTTGAATAATAACATGAGAGCCGGGACTATTTTTAATATGTAAAAAAGTCTCTTTTTTGTTTGCAATCGTAAAAGTTAAATAATCATTTTGTTGACTGTTTTTCCCAAATAAAATTCGCGTGTTTTTAAAGAAAATATAGGAAGGATTATTTTTAGAAACTTCTTTTGATTTTCCTTTTTTTTCACTTAGTCCAAACTCCTTATAAAGTGCCATAATTTCTTCGCCATTATTGATAGATTCTAGACTATCAAAAGTCGCTTTTAATGTTTTAAGGAGCGCTTGAGAATGAGCAATGTTTTCGAGAAGGATATGCTCGGAACGCTTGATTTTTTTTGCATGTTTGAAAATAATGTCCGCATTTTGTAGTGCACTAAATCGCGGGTCAACTTTGATGTTTACTCCGTTTATTACCACGTTTTCGCCCTTAATTGGTGGTTTTTCGCTTAATAGAAGGTTTGCTTGTTCATATAAGTGCGCGACATTTTCAACACTTTTTAAGTCGAGTTTATAATTACTGATAAGGCGTTCTAGTCGCTTTATATTTTGCGCTAAATATAAATATAGTTCCGCATAATTTTCCTTCTTAATTCGTGAATGATTTTCTTGTAAATATTCATTAAAATAATCATAATTTTTAATTGTTTTTTTGCCTATGTTTTCACTGTTTTTAGGAAGCAAATATTCAACTCCCGCCTTAATATCTCGAGCCTGTATATTTTGCTCTTTTCGGTATTGCGAAGCCGCCAAAATCGTATTAGTATTTGTCACTAAAACCGCTAGTGGATGGCGGGGAATCAACTCCAGAAAAAGACTGATTTTTTCTTCGTCTAGCACGTTGTTTCTCCGAACAAAATGCAGCGCTAAAACAGTATCATTTTTAATTACTTCAAATCCTTTTAACCGTCCCGATAAATGTTGCTTTAGGCTCACTCCAAATCTGGATGGTTTTTGCGAAGAAGGATAGTTAGAATAATCAACGTCAAAGGCAATGAATGGATAGGAAGCATTCAAGGAAAAAAATAAATTATGGCCCTTTGTAAACTCAAGAATAAAGTCATTAGCGGATAATTGAATGATTCGTTGAAAAAACAAATTTGAAAAATGTTGGTGTTTTTCAACAAGACTTACAATATTTTCATAATACATCCGTTTCATAACTACAAATATTCTACATCAAGTTTGTTATTTATAAATAAATAAGATACAATC
>CAYJDS010000022.1:0-11339 GCA_964369015.1 uncultured Staphylococcaceae bacterium
AAATATAGTTGAAATAATAAGAAAGTTGAGGAAACAATATGGGCAGCATGGGTATAATGTTAGGTATATTCGTCGGTTTACCTGCGCTTGGTGGCATAATATTTGGCATTGTTAAATTAATCAAATATTTTCGCAGGCCTAAATAAGAAAACTTTTTCATTTTCCACTGAATGTTAGTAAATCCTTAAGTTGCCAACAACGAAGGTGAAATCTTATTTATAACTTATACAATTTTCTGCTCTCTTTGTCCTTATCCACATTTTTACAATATGAAAACAAATATCACTAATCTTTACATATTTTAAAACCGTAAGAATTATTAAAAAAATGATCGGTTTTTATTAAGTAGAATGGTTTTAATATTAGTGATAACTATTGCTCTATCATTATTTCGGTTAAACCGAATGATTTCACAATTGAATCGTTGCTTTTAAATGAAATTATTTATGTCAATCTTTGCCAGAAAAATGTTGAATTGGTAATGAAACAGTGGCAAAATACGTGGAAATTGCTTAGAAAACAGGTTTTTTTAAAACCATAAAATGATGTACTTTATTACCTGATTGCAAAGACTAAACCATATCATGTGAATCCAACAAACATTGATTACCAAATATTATGAACTTTTTCCGCAAAGCCGAATCCAGCATTAATTGTTACGCTTGTTTCATTATCAAGTTTAATTGTGCCACTAAAGGTGCCAAAGACTTGATGAGAGTCTTGTTTTAAAAAGCCAACATTTATTTTGTTAACATTATCATAAACTGGCGTAAATATTAAGTCGATTGCCCCATCTTTACTCGTAAAATGCCATGGTTTAACAAATGAATCTGTCGGAATACCAAAATCAACATCATTAAGCTTATATGCTTTGCCCTTATAAAAGGCCATATTTTCACTCGCGGCCCTTGTATCACCAAAGCCGTAGCCAAGATTAAAACCAAAGGGTGTTCCATCGGGTAAAATCATTGAAAGTGAGCTCCAATACCACGTATTATCGCGTGTCCATACCCCGCGCCCCCAATCAAGCACCCCTTGCTCATTGTTTAATTGATAAGTTTTATCACCAATCTTAACTACCCCATTAGCGACAAGATTATTAATTTTTTGGTTATAATAGAAGGCTTTGTCATCACCTGGGAACGGAGTAACAATTACCATTGTATCGTCATTCAAATATGTGGCATTTGCCCTAAATTCAAAACTTTGACCTTTATCGAATTTTGGTATTTTACAATAAATTTCCCGACAATTTTCACTTAATTTAACGCGGAACTCCGCTTTTTTATCAAGATAGTTAATATCGCCGACCATTGAATCAGTCGGCAAATTCAATTTACCATTACTAAAAAATTTAAGCCGTTTATAAGTTTTGCGGGTTCCGGCCGCAAAATCAAAAAAGACTACATCAATCAGTGACATATAAGAGTTATCCGCAATCGTTAAGCCAACTCCAATTTCGTTGTTACCAAAGAAGTAGTAATCCCATTCTTTAATGCGTATTTTCTTCGCTTTTACATCTTTTCGGGCGTAATCAAGTAATAAACTTGTCGCATAACCTTTTTGGATTAAAACGCCGTGCTCATCTAATAATTTGCCCGGTTTTGTAATTCTATTATGTTGCATAATGCCTCCCTCTTTATCTTCATTTTAGCACTACACTGTTATTAATGAAATAAATAGTTTGTTTTTCCAAGAGAAACCAAGGTTCACGAATAAACGATAAGAAATATGGGATCCCAGAGTTAACCGAGATTATTTAACTGGATTATTTTTCTCAATCTTTACTATCATCGTGTGAATTAGATTTTAAAAATTAAAGCAGAGTGTAAGTAAGTACCACATAAAGATATTAGCCAATGATTTTATCAACAAAAAATCCTTGACAAAGGAATCAAAAAAATCGAAGGAACGTGGTGAAGTGCTATAGTATTGCGACAAAGACTAAACCACTGACAATTAATATTTGGCCGAGTAAATAAGTAAGCATGATATAAAAATCACGGCGTTTAAAATCCTTTTTAAAGGTTGCTTGGGTGAGCAAGACGTCACTAACAAAAAAGAGAATACCGCCGATAAAGCCTAAAAGCATAATGGTGTGGCCTTTTATAACCGCCACTAATGAAATAGCCGAAACAAGTAATAAAATTGCCATGTATAATGGGCCAATAATTGCTATCCCGATATTTTTAACAAGTTTGGTTGTTAGCGGTAGTGCGGCCGCAACAACAATAATGAAAGCAAGGGGGACCAGAATATAAAATAAAGGTGGCATTGGGGTTGATTTTAAGATAATAAAAAGAATTTCACTTAGATAGAAAAGGTGGCCAAGTAAAAACAAAAGAGCGCCAGTGAAAAAAAAGCGTTTATCGTTATTTTTAAGCAGTAATATATCTCCACCGAGGCCAAGGAGTGCCCCGAGATAAATAAAGGGATGATTCGGTAAAGTAACAAGGACAGTAAGGGTGAGGAAAAAAAGCGGCAATGGTTTACTAATCGCGCGCAATTTTTCACGTCCTTTAAAACAAAATACAAGATGAATAAGTGAACTTAAGATAAAAAGGCCAAAAAATATGTAGCTCATGATGTTCATATATCGATCCTCTGACTTTAGGATAGCAATAAACACTCTAAATTGCAAAGGTTGTTAAATAAAGCAATGATATTAATATCATTAAAATGGGCGAGTTAATCGGCGTAATTACTTTTAATAAAAAGGTAAATTAAAAGCGGATTAATCGAGTAAATTGGCCATTTTTTTGGCAATTAAGTTGGTTGATTTTTGTGGCATTAAACGATTTAGTTTATTCATTATTTTAGCGTCTTTGCCAACATAAATATGAAGTTTCTTTGAGCGCATTCCTTTAATAATCATTTTAGCGGCGTCACTTGCCGAAGTCATTTTATATTTAGAGTTGCTAGCATCACTACCACCTGACATTTCAACATTTGAATTTTTAGTAATGTTAGTATTAATTGCGCCGGGGAACACGACTGTGACGTTAACGTTGCTTCCTTGTAGTTCTGTATATAAAGCTTCGGTTAATAATTTTACCGCGGCTTTACTAGCGCCGTAACTAGCTTGCCCTGGGACCGGCAAGAAGCCACCCATACTAGAAACGTTAACTAAATACGCTTGGGGTCGAGTTATTAAGGTCGGGAGGAAGGCTTTATTGAGGTAAACCGTCCCATAAAAGTTAACATCCATCACTTTGCGAATTACATTAATGTCTAAATCAATTACTTTAACGAAAGGTTGAATAATACCCGCGACATGAATAAGGCCATCAACAACGGTGAAATCGCTAATAATTTGATCACGCGTTGCACCGACTTTTGCTTCATCGGTAATATCAAGCGGATAAAGTTTCAGATTATTAGGTTGCGCTGCTAACGCCATTGTCTCCTCTAACCCTTTTTCACTAATATCAAGGGCCGCGACTTTTGAGCCAGCCGCTAGGAGTTGAAGGACAACTTCACGACCGATACCGTTGCCAGCGCCGGTGACAACAAAAACTTTGTTTTTTTCCATCTGTTAAACCTCCTTTAATCTACACTCTCATTATTGCATATTTTTTTGAAAAGCGCTTAAATTCCAAAATCGTTACCTCTGGTAATAAATATTTTGAAAAACGACTCATATCCGTTGGAGCCGCAAAACAGTAGGTTATAAAGTTTAATAGATAAAAACTAAAATCACGATCTTTGTTGCCAATTAAATAATAAATACGATAATGTAATCTTAAAAATGGTAATCCTTGCTAAAATAATAAATAACAAGTTACTGATAGTGCTTAGAAAGGAATAGTTATTATGGAAGTAATCTTAATTAGACATGGAGAACCTCGCTATGACGAAGTTGATGGACAATCACGGGGTGACTTTGGGCGACTAACAGCGCGAGGGGTCGATCAAGCAACTGCTCGGGCCAGTGATGAAAGACTCCAAGGGGCGACACTGATTGTTTCTAGTCCGTATACAAGAGCGCTGCACACCGCGGCGATAATTTCAAGAATAACAACAATCCCCTTAGAGATTGAGCATGATCTCCACGAGTGGACCGCAGACATGGAGTATCTTTTTAACTATAATGGGGAAGCAGCGTATCAAGAATTCTTACGTCTTAAAGGTAAGATAAGTAAAGGGTCAAAGTTTCGCTATGAAACGTATTCTGCCGTGCAAAACCGCGTGCGAAATGTCCTCAATAAATATCGAACTGAACACGAAAAAATTATCGTTGTTTGTCACGGCATTGTTATGAGTTCGCAAACATTTATTGCAGACTTAATCGAACATTGTGGGGTAAGGATAATTAATATCTAGTCTAAATTTAGATACGTTGAACTTTTTAAAACAACATAGCGATTAAAGTATCAAGAAGAAATTAAGACCGATTTTTTTTAAATATAAGTAAATTCAGCAAAGACTAAAGATTTATAATTCGTTTGAATTCGGCGTATATTTGCTCATTAACTTGATTAACTTTATCAATATCAAACTTTACTACTTGACGATCATAGGTAATTAGCCCATTAACTTCGTCTTCAACATCACTTAATTGGGTATAGATGATAACACTTAAGCCGTCTTTTATTAAAGGGATAACTTGTTCATTATATAAGGCGGTAAAACCCGTTAGCAAAGCGGGTTTATCTTTATATACACGATAACCAAATGTTTGCTTGAGATTGAAGGAGTGGTCTTTTTCTTTGTAACTATAACCACCAAATTCGGTAATAGCAAAAATCCGTTTTTTACTCCGTTTTTCATTTTTTTGGAGCGGGCGGAAATAAATATGTTCGGAATAATAGTCTCCGCCGCCCTGGTCGCTCCAACCACTAGCGTGGTCAATTAGTCTTGTTGGGTCAAGTTCGTGTAGCTTTTCACTAATACTTAAAGCGTCAAATTGCCCCCAACCTTCATTAAACGGAACCCAGGTGACAATGCTTGGAAAGTGCGCTAGGGTTGTAACAAGTTTTGTTAAACCTTGAAAGTAGGTTTCTTTCTGGTGCGAATTCTTAACCCCAAACCGTCGCGAAGTTTTGTCGCGCTGATGGATGTTTAAAAACATCGCGAAAAGTGCATTAACGTTATATAGGAGTGGTGGAGTAAGGTTAGGCATATCTTGCCACACAAGCATCCCGAGTTTGTCACACAAGTAATAAAAGCGAAGTGGTTCAATTTTAATATGTTTGCGAAGCATATTAAAGCCCATCTTTTTTAAAAGCATTATATCGTCAATCATTGCTTGTTCACTTGGTGCGGTTAAAAGTCCATCACTAAAATAGCCTTGATCGAGGACGCCACTTTGAAATAGCGGTTCATTATTTAAATAAAAGCGGGGCTGACCATTATTATCTTTGCCTCGACTAACTTTTCGAAAGGCAAAATAAGAAGTGACGATATCACTAGCGTATTTAAAGACGACGTCATAGAGAAAGGGATGAGTCGGACTCCAAGGAGAGACCTCCGCAAAGCTGATACTAGTTTTATCTTCACTCGTTAAATGACGTTTTATTTCTTCACCGGCCTTATAAACAATTATTTCTATGACTTCATTTCCTGCTTTAGTGAAAAGGAAATCGACCTTTTTTTGGTCTAGGCAAGGGGTTATTTGGATGTTTTTTAAGTGATTTTTGGGTAAACTTTCTAACCAGACACTTTGCCACACCCCACTTTGTGGGGTATACCAAATTCCACCCCTTTTTTGTCGTTGTTTACCAACAAAGTTGTTACTATTCCTCGTTTTATCACTAATGCGTAATAAAATCGTGAAAGAAGCAGAAGCAACAAAAGGAGTGATATCAAGTGAAAACGGAAAAAAGGCTATTTTATTAGCGCCTGCCCAAATATCATTAATATAAATGTCAACTTCTTGATCAACTGCCCCAAAATGGAGTAACAAGCGATCTTTTTTAAAATTATTAGGCAAAGTAACTTCTTTTTTATAAAACAAATATTCGCCGGGTTTTATTTTCCGTTTAATTCCTGAAAGTGATGATTCGGGCGAAAAGGGAACAATTATTTCTTGATCAAAAGATACGACCATCTTTTTCTTACTACTTGTAAAAGCCCAACTGCCATTAAGTGAAAGATAGGAATCACGGACAAAGTTAGGCCGGGGATATTCCGGGAGGGGCGTCTTTTCATTAGTAAAATATCCGGTCAGTAAATTAGCAAATTTACTCCTCATTGTCCGCTCCTCCAATTGTAATTTCCGCTGAATTATTTAAAATTAACGGATTATTATCTTGACTTACTTCCTCATCAACTAGTTTTTCACGATATTTAGCAAGATTTGTTCGTATTATCATTACCATCGGAATAATAGTAAGAAGGGAAATTAGCGCTGCGGCAAGGAAAATGTAGGGAGTTGGGACATAGAGAATTTCGCCAAATTCGTCAATATAATGATTGGTGCCATTTTTAATTATTGTTGAACCAATAAAAGGACCAATAATCATCGGGAGAAGAACGAAGAAAACCATCCGCACTCCGCTATAGCTACCGGCTCTGCCTTTGGGTAACAAATCACGCGCGAGCGCATTAAGTGGAACGAGCGCAACAAGGTAAGATCCCATCATAATTGTGCCACCGATTAGGGTCAATATAAGGGTCAGTGTTTTGTATTCTTTAAGAAACAAACCAAACATAAAAAGGGCAAAAAGGCCTAAGGCGTAAATAATTGTCGTTGGGATTAAAAACTTTTTCTTACCATATTTATCAACAAGCCGTCCGCCAACGAAAGAAATTAACGAAGCAAGAATTAAAATTGCTCCTAAAAGCAGGGCATAATTTTCGATGCCGATATATTGTTCAAAGTAAATTATAAAATAAGGTAAAAATACTTGCTGAGAAATACCTAAAACACAGACGGCGGCGAAAATAATGTAAATTAAATAATTCTTTTTGACGTTTTTTGGAGTAAACCCATAAATTATGTCTTTGAGGAAGTTACCTTTCTTCTTTTCAATTGTTTCATCTTCTTTAATGATAAATAGACCGACAATTCCTGAAAGCGTGACCATGAGGCCGACAATCAAGAAAAAAGTTAGCCAATTACCGCTTTTAGTAAACCCGTCGAGGGCACCAAAAACGACAAGCATTCCGAGTAAGGGCATCGTGCCTAGAATTCCTTCAACTCGACCGCGGTTAGTTTCGTTTGTTACGTCGTTTACCCAGGCAAAAAAAGTTGCATCATTTGCAGTCGAACCAATATAAGTCATTAAACAATCAAGTAAGATAATTAAAGCCACTGTCATAACTACTGCGTCCGCGCCCGGAAATAAAAGCGCAGTATTAGCTTTCGTAATAAAAGCAAAGCCAATAATTGCCAGCCCCCACAAAATATAACCGCCAACCATAAATATTTTACGTTTTCCGAGTTTATCACTAAGGGCGCCCATAATAATGGTGGTAATGGTTGCTACCGCTGCGCTCAGGGCAACCATCCAAGCAATTGCGGTTGGGTCGTAGGTGACGGTGCGATAAATATATAAATTTAAATACATATTTTCAATTGTCCACGCAATTTGACCGATGAAACCGAAAAGAAGTAGCGAAACCCATTTTCTTGGACCTAAACGATTGTTATTCATAAAAAGACTCCTTATATATTTAATTTTAACATTTATTATCAAGATAGCGTTGTTTATAATTTTACTGAGGTTTACGTTTCTTAATAGTGTAAAATTATAATTACAGAGAAAGGAATTTTTTTGTGAAAATATATGGTTAAATTTCTTAATTTTTGGTTGCCCGTAATGATAATGTTACTGCTTGCAATTGCTTTTATTGTTGTTTCGAACAAACTGACAAAAGGAAGCGACGAAAAGACGAAGCTCCGACCGATTAAAATTGTGTGGTTTGTTTTACTTGTGTTCGAATTTGGAAAAATAGCACATATGATTGCGACCCACAAAACGGATGAAGTAAGTACACCACTCTTTGATCCGCTTCGCTATCCACTTGTCTTTTGCTCATTAATTCTTTATACTTATCCGCTTTTTATGTTTAAGAAAAACAAATTTTCAAATTCCGCAATGGCTGTTTCCGTTCTTCCTTTTTTTATTGCCTTTATTGCAGTTCTTTTAACAACGCAAAATTACGAATTAAACTTTTGGCATGGACATTCGATTGTTTTTCACTTTATGATGGGTGCGGTTGCAGTTTATTTACTTACTTCGGGATTATACAAGTTTAAGTATAAAGATTATTTTGGAGTTTTTGTTTGGCTTGCAGGTTATATTGTTTTTTCAATGTCGCTTTCGCTTTTCATTGGTGGGGAAGTATCACTTTTTGGTCCAAAGAGTAGTTATTTAGGCTTCCTTTATCGCGCCTTCGGTTACGCTCCGGCAATCCTTTTCTTAGTTTTTGCTCTCTACGTGCTTATATATTTAATCTACGGCATAATTCATATTATCAGTCAACATATAAATTCCTTAAAGGAGAATAAACAACATGCTTAATATTGTCTTGCTTTTAGTTTCTGCGCTTTTAATCCCGTTTATCGTAGTTGCAGCGCTAGGCACTTATAAACCAGTTGATGGGGGCAAAAAGGTGCTCAAGGGTCTTGCTATTGCGCTCCTTGGAAGCGGTCTTTTACGTTTCTTTTATTCTGCTTCCCTTTATGAAAACGGTTTTTTACCCGCCAAAGAATTACCTTTTTCTTATCTTTCAATTTTAATGGTTTTTGCCCTTTTTGCCGTGTTTAATAGTGGAAAAAGTGGAACAGTTCTTAAAAAAATCTTTATTTTAACCGCACTTGTCCCGGTTGTTTTTTCACTTTTCAATTCTAGAATTTACTTAAACCCAGATGACACTCATCTGGTAACAACGGCACTTTATTTTGTTGAGGTTGGTTTAGTAATTTCTCTTGGCACAATCTTTTTGTGGAAGGAAAATCTTGCCATTAAATGGGGCGATCTTTTGTTTGCTACGCTTACTTTCCTGCTCTATATTGGAATAGCTACCGGCTTAAATTTTGGGTGGCAATTAGAAATTCCGTTTGATCTTAATTTTTATTTAGGTTACGCTTTAGCGCTCGTTAGTATTTTTATTGTTTATCTTTTAAGTTTTCTTAAAAAACGGCTTGTGAGTAAGAATATTAGTAAAAAGGCAGAAATAAATAAAGTAGAGTAAATTAATGCTTTCGGGGATGAATAAATTAACCTATTACTTACCTGCTAATGCTTTGGGGACAGCTTTTTTAGTTGTTTTTCTTCTTGTTGCTTTTCGAAAATATGCAAAGAGCGATAACTATATAACAAAAGTAAAACCAATTCGGTTCATGTTTTGGTTTTTAGCACTTTTAGAGATTGGTAAAATTATTTATCATATTGCCTACAATAAAACTTGGTCACCGAAAGCTTTCCCAATCATTTATTGTTCGATTGCAATGTATGTTTATGCGCTAATTGGCTACGGGAAAAAGGATTCATTAATAGTTAGAGTTGCAATGTTTAATAGTATCGTTCCTTTTATTATCATCGGTTTGCTTTATTGGGTGTCTTTTCCAAATATTGATTGGGGGAATGTTTCGCTATTTGGGTATATTATGAACATGCATAGTCGCCTCTATCATTTTGCTAACTTGGCAATATCTTTCTATGTTATTGGCTCGCGCATTTATAAATTTGATTTTAAAGATTGGTTACCATGCGCTCTAGCTAATGCAGGCTACTTTGTTTTAGCAACCATATTGTCACTTTTTATTGGCGGAGAAATTTCCAATTTTGGCCCAAATAGCAGCGAATTAGGTTTCTTTTATGACTTTGTTGGTTACGCGACTGGTAATTTAATTATTATCTTCCTGGTTTTTATTATGGCTTACTTAATCTTTAAAGTTGGTGATATTATTAAAAAGGCAATAAAGAAGCGAAAATCTTTAAAGCAAGAAGTAGAAAGTTTGAGGTAAGAACGATGGAACAATTTAGGACATTTAGGAGAGAATATACAATTAGAACGAATGATTATGATGCTTACAATCATTTAAGTATGGCGGCAGTTTTAGATATACTCCAAAATATTGCGGCCTATCACGCTGCTTTACTTAAAGCGAGTCGGGAAGACTTAGAAAAAGTTAATTTATTTTGGGTTATTGTTCGTAGTGAGGTTGAAGTGCTCTCCACGCCAAAATTACTTAGTAAAGTTATTGTTAAAACATGGCCTGAAAAACCAACGCGCTTTTACTTTGATCGAATGTATCAAATATTTGATGAAAGTGGGGAAAACTTAATTATTAAAGCGCGCAGTCGGTGGGTCTTAGTCGATTACACGACCCGTAAATTTGGTGCTCCAGGCTTATACGAATATCCGCTTTCGACTTTTCATGATGAAAAACTTTTTTCCGCAAGCTTTGATCGTTTTCCCTTTGGCGAAGAATTTGTTGGTGAACATGTTGTGCGGCCTAGTGAAATTGATGAAAATGGTCATTTTAATAATTCAAAATACGCTCATGTTGTTTATGATTTTCTTGGCCTAGAGGCTGCAAAAACGATTGAATATTTTGCAATAAATTATTCACATGAAGTAATGGTGGGTGAAAAAATTAATATTTACAAAAGTATAAATGAGAATAATTGTTATATCAGTGGAAAAAAGGATGATATACTTGTTTTTAGTAGTGCAGTAAAGGTAGGTTAATTTATGCTCTCTAACAGTGACTTATTAATTCTTATTATTGGGATGAGTGTCCCATTTTTAGCCACGACCTTAGGGGCGGCCGCAGTTTTTCTTTTCAAAAAGCAAATTAGTGATAAAGTTAATTCGCTTTTACTTGGTTTTGCCGCTGGGGTGATGATTGCGGCCAGTATTTGGTCGCTGATTATTCCCGCTCTTGATCACGCTCGAGAAAATTTTTGGGGTAATGCCGCAATTGTTCCCGTAGTTTTAGGCTTTTTTCTTGGCATCTTCCTCTTGTGGGGCATTGATAAGATTGTGCCACATATGCATGAAAGAACTAAGACAGTTGAAGGACTAAAAGGTTCTAAATTAAGTCGTGACACGAAATTATTCCTTGCAATGACAATTCATAATTTTCCGGAAGGAATTGCCGTTGGCTTTGCGTTTGCAGTTGCTTATACTAACTCAATCGGGACAACCAATTCAAGTGTGACAATGCTAAGTGCACTTGCGCTTGCAATTGGGATTGCCATCCAAAATATTCCTGAAGGTGCAGCAGTAAGCCTTCCAATGGCGCAGCGGGTGAATAACCGCGGTAAAGCATTTGGTTTTGGTGTTGTTAGCGCAATTGTGGAACCGCTGGGTGCCCTTTTAGCTTTTGCTTTTGCAACTTTCTTTGGCAACTTGCTACCATGGTTTTTAAGTTTTGCGGCTGG
>CAYJDS010000023.1:0-10898 GCA_964369015.1 uncultured Staphylococcaceae bacterium
CCATGGCATGGAAGAGGTAGCGAGTTCGATCCTCGTCGGCTCCACCAAGAAAATGATCCTTCCCCCTATTAAAAACACAGCAAAACCGCCTTAAATTGGCGGTTTTTTATTATAACCATGATGTTTGTGAGATATTTTTCACAAAACTTTACGTTTGAATTTATGAGGTCAAAAATTGTCAAAATGTTCCTAGAAAATTAAAAAAGTTGCTAATTAAGGGACAGTAGAGGACAGTCTTGTGAGCATTTTTTGATTTTTATTGTATTTATTTATGAGGATAAATACATGAAATTTATTGAATCTAACAAAATCGAATTAAAGTCAAGATACACCGATCAATTAATAAGAGAAATAGTCGCATTTATTAATTCGGAGGGCGGGAAAATTTATATAGGAGTTAATGATAATGGGAATGTTGTTGGCGCAACTAATATTGATGAAACGCTTAGAAAAATTGCTGATATTAGCATAACTCAAATTGAACCAAACGCTATTGATATTGTAGCGCCGGAAATTATAGTAATAGATGGTAAAGCGGTCATTGTTGTAAATATAAACAAAGGAATTGCACCCATATACTGTATTAAAAAGTATGGTTTTTCAAGCGTTGGATGTCCAATAAGAATTGGCTCATCATGTCGGGAAATGAGCGAGGATCAAATTAACGAACGATATAAACAAAGATTTTTTGATGATGATTTGCTTATTTCTTCATCTACGAACCTTCTTACTTTGTCATTTTCAACTCTAAAAAATTATTTTCTAGAAAATGGATACAAATTGAATGATGATACTTTTGAATCGAATTTAAAACTAACTAATTCAAACGGAAAGTACAATGTTATGGCAGAACTTTTATCAGATAATAACAGATTTTCATTAATCTTTGTAAAATTTGATGGAATAAACAAGGCTAGCCTTTCACAAAGAAGTGATTATGGTAATAAATCAATAATGTTTGGATATAGCCAACTGATGAATAGAATTCAGGCTGAAAACATTTGTAAGAGCGATACATCAGTACGGCCGAGAAAAGACATCTATTTATATGATTATAATTGCGTAAATGAGGCTATTGTTAATGCGATAGTTCATAATGATTGGAGTATTACAGAACCGCAAATATCTTTTTATAGCGATAGAATTGAGATATTATCACATGGTGGTCTTCCGTTTGGATTGACAATAGACCAATTTTATATGGGTTTTAGCAAGCCAAGGAATATCCAATTAATGAAAATATTTAATCAATTGAGTATTGTGGATCATACCGGACATGGAATACCAATAATAATTAGTAAATATGGAAAGGAAGCCTTTAATATTCACAGCAATCATATTATGGTAACAATACCTTTTGATAAAGATGTTGTTGCGACAATGAATGTCGGTTTGGATGTCGGTTTGGATGTCGGTTTAAATGTAACAGAGAAAAAAGTAATCAATTTACTTTTTGAAAATCCATCCTATAATGCAGGAGAATTGGCACCAATAATTAATGTAACAAAAAGAACCGTCGAAAGAACGTTCGTTAGTCTACAGAAAAAAGGTTTTCTTGAAAGAATTGGGTCAAAACGTGATGGAAGATGGATGGTAATAAAATGAGAATAAGTCCACGAAGAGTTTCATAATTAAGAATAGTTGATATACCTTCGATAGTATGTGCAGTATTTCTTTGTAAAAAAAGCGACAAAAAGTCATGTATTAGTGCTAAATCATTTTGTTGACTTAATTGAACAAGCCGACAAGGAGCGAACTTATATGCACAAAAAATGGCACACAGTTACTCATACTTTCCACCATTTACCCAAACTCGGCACAAATTAACCAATTTACGAAAGTTCCCAAACTTTCTGTGAAATACCCACGGTTACACATACATTCCGCTATTTACCCAAAAAGGGAAATATTAACCCTTTTATGAATTTTAGTTCAAAAAAATCTTACCCTTTAAGTAAATACTGGCACCAAACAAATGAAACTTTCCCCTTATTTTTGCCTAAAAGAGGTTACAATAAAAGGGGATTTTTTTATTTCACAAGAAGTTCTGATATGAACTTTTTTGGCGGAGAATTCGATAAATAATTACCAGGTTTTTTTCCTCGTGCACTTTATAAAAAACTATGTGCCGTTCTACAAGAAGAAATTTATAACTTTGATTTCGCAGGATTTTATAACGGGGATTTGTTCCACGCATTGGAAATTCTTCGAGGGTTGAGATTGTTTTTTCGAGTTTATCTAAGTAAGTTAACGCCACATCCTTGGATTGTGCTTCAGCAGCAATAAAAATAATAATTTGATGCAAATCGTTGTGAGCATCATTCGTTAATATTACTTTATACATTATTTTAACTCTTTGCGAATTCGTTCAAAAGCAACTTTGGCGTCAATGACGTCATTTTTACTAATACTATCTTCTGCTTCTGCAAGTAAACGTAAAAGTTCTAACTCCGCTAGTTGGGTTTCATAAACAGTTTGATTAAGCAGCACCGTGTCGCCATGTCCGTTTACAGTTATATAAACAGGTTTTTGCTCATCCAAAGCTAGTTTTGAAACTTCATTGTATCTATTTCTTAAATCTGATGATGGAATAATAATTTTCATAATTTCTCTCCTATCATAATTTTATCATAATATTGATATATTACAACTTTAATGTCAGAATTTAAAAATTCAGGAAAACTTTTCAATAATTGATTAGTAAAGGTTATTAAATCACTACTAAAACCTTTTTTTGCCTTAATTGCACAAGCCGACAAGGAGCGAACTCGTATGCACAAAAAATTGGCACACAGTTGCTCATACTTTCCA
The DNA here is from genome assembly GCA_964369015.1 of uncultured Staphylococcaceae bacterium. GTDB lineage: Bacteria > Bacillota_I > Bacilli_A > RFN20 > CAG-826 > UBA1361. The sequence continues at coordinate 2,812 of CAYJDS010000023.1, forward strand.
CCATTTACCCAAACTCGGCACAAATTAACTCTTATATGAAAGTTCCCAAACTTTCTGTGAAATACCAACGGTTACACATACATTCCGCCATTTACCCAAAAAGGAAAAAAATAACCAGTTGATGAATTTTAATTCAAAAAAGTCTTACCCTTTAAGTAAATACTGGCACCAAACAAATGATCATTCCCCTAAAGATTGACCTTGCTATGTTAATGCGAGCAAAGCAATAACGATAAAGCAAGAAATTACTATGGCTTAAAAAGAAACAATTACTATCCGCGGCTTCTATTATTTATGACAAATTGATTTAATAAATTAATCCCAAACCCAATTCCATAGACGAGAATAAAGATGATGATTAACCAGTAAAAAACCCCTATTCCAGAGTTTGTAATATTAAACCATCCGTATTTTTCATAATCTAAAAAGAAGTAAGGGACGTGACTACCATTACTAAACTGAACATTAAATAATGATAACCCCATCACAAAAATAAAGTAAAGGATTGGAAAAGCCCAGGTAATCATAATCATCTGCTTCTTAGGTTTAAACTCTTTCGTGAAGAAAATATAAGTACCTATTATCAGTAAGGGACCAAAAGTATGCAACGATAAGTTTGAAAAAGAATATAGGTAAGAAAGGGGCATTAAACGCGCTAAAAGAGTCCAAAACACAAGCAAAGTAAGAGTAACGCTGGTTGTCGCGACTAGTTTAAAATAGTTAAATGCTCGTGGCAATAAAACTTCTTTTCCGCTCAGCCGTCTTGCATCAAAAACTAAATCAACCGCGCAAATTATCGCCGCTAAAATATTACTTTGAATTGTAAAATATAATAAACTCTTTGGTCCGGCCATAAATACACCACTACCAAAGACATCGTTTAATACCCCTGCAACCATTAATATAACTGCAATACTTTTTAAAATAATCGCGGAAATGATTTCTTTTTTATTCATTTCTTAACCTTTTTCGACCTCGTTTTCCATTAAAACTGTACCTAACAACAAATCTCAGTTTCTAGTTAATCTTTAAGTCTTCGTCCTTATAAAGTTTAAATTTTTTGAATATTAAATCGGTAACAAACATTAATACACCAACAATTAAAAACTGAAATACAAAGATTGAAACCCACGTCATCGGGGTATTACCCATCGCCGCGTAAGTCGCAAATTGCCCGACTAATCCACTTGTACCCATTCCTGAGCCAATCGGATCGGTTTTCATTTTAAAAACTAACGTACTAAGTGGACCGACAATCGCACTGACGATGATTGTTGGTAACCAAATAATTGGTTTCTTTAAAACATTTTTAAATTGAAGCATACTTGTCCCAAAAGCAACGGATAGTGTCACGCCTAGCGAATTAGACTTACGGCCCATAATCGCAAAGCCTAGCATTTGTGTGACGCAGCCAATCAGCGCTGCTCCTCCTGCAATGCCACCAATACTAAAGGAAATAGCAATCGCAGCGCTAGACATCGGACTAGTTAAGAGAATGCCCATAAAGACACTGAGGAGTATTCCCATTAAAAGTGGTTGATCAAACTCGCTCACGCGGTTTATAAAGGAACCGACGGTAGTCGCAAACCAAGTAATTGGTGTATAAAAAAGCGCCCCAAAAAGGAAGCCAAAAATAATTGAAAGGAAAGGAATTAAAATAATATCAAAGGGCGTTTTTTTGCGAAAGATTAAGTCGATTAACAAGATTGTCACAATGACTACAAAGTAAGCAACAAGTGGGTCGGAGGTGTTAAAGATTTGCTTTGAAGTAGCAATCCCCCCCGCTACGGCAAGACTTATTAACTTTAAAGCGTCTTTCTTTAAAGCTAAGCCAATCCCGATTGCCACTCCAACGCCGACAAAAGATTGCACGACATTACCAACATTAATAATTACTTCGCCAACATTATAAGTAGTGGAAAATAACGTTACATCAAAATTAAATAATAAGCCTATCTGTTTAATAATGACCCCAATAATTAAAGTTGCAAAAAGGCCAGAAACCATGCCACTCGTTGTTTCTAAGATAAATTTTTTTGTGTTCTTCCAAAGATTTCTCATATTTCCTCTCCTCATTATAACGAATAATATAATAAAGGCTCTTTAAAATTTTATCTTATTTTTCGTTTTTGTTTATTTTGATTACTTTTATTTTTAAATTTTTTCGGCACGGGTTTCGGGTTTTTATAACCTTTTTGCTGCTTGTCTTCATGATTTGCTTCGGCAAAAAGGGGGTCAATTTTCTTTTTCTTAACTCTGGATTCTTTCGTGTTTTGGACAACTTGCTTTTCTTTAGCGAGTCTTTTTGCCGTTTGATACTTAATGGGTTCGGGCTTACGGTAATTAGGATCTTTTGTTAGACGCTCTTCAAGCGGTAACATCGTATACTTATCTTCAATAAAAGTTAAGTTCATATCACGCTTAATGATTCGTAACAGATATTTTTCTGGCGCCATTACAAAACTAATTGCCGCGCCAGTCTTGCCCGCCCGTCCAGTCCGACCAATACGGTGAACATATGTTTCACTCGTCGCGGGCATATCAAAATTAACAACGTGACTTAGTGAATCAATGTCAATACCGCGACTAGCAATATCAGTGGCAATTAAAACTCTAATTTTATGATCTTTAAAGTCATTTAACGCTTTTTGACGTTTCGTTTGTGATTTATTAGAATGAATAACATCGCATTTGACACCAAAAACTTGGAGGAAAGGAACTAATTTATTTGCCACATGTTTTGTCTTGGTGAATAAAAGCACACTCGAAAAAGACGGATCAACGAGTAAATCTAAGAGTGCCTCTCTTTTTTCTTCTTTCGTTAAATAAATTACGCGATGCATAATTGTATCAAGCATTTCTTCTTTATTGTTGGTCAAGACTAATTTAGGATTATTAAGGAGGCGATCGGCGAGTTTTTGGACTTCTTCATTAAAGGTGGCGCTAAAAAGCAAGGTTTGTTTCTTGTGGTGAAGCAAGCTATTTATATAATAGACATCTTTGATGAAACCCATATCAAGCATCGTATCGGCTTCATCAAGAACAAAAGTTGTGACATTTTCAAAACTAATAATCTTTTGTTCATATAAGTCCATTAAACGACCAGGGGTCGCCACTAAAACATCAACGCCTTTTTCAAGCATCACTTCTTGCTTCTTTTGACTAACGCCACCGTAAATTGCGCCGGTTTTAATTTTTAAGTATTTACTATAGGTAAGGAAACTTTCTTTAATTTGTTCGGTTAATTCGCGGGTTGGCGCTAAAACGAGGACCGTAAAATTTTTACGTGGTCCTTCTTGAGCCGTTTCCGCTAGTTTTTCTAAAAGGGGAAGGGCAAAGGCCGCGGTTTTTCCAGTTCCCGTAAGCGCGGTGCCAATAATATCTTCGTTTGCTAAAATAAGCGGGATTGCTTGCTCTTGAATTAAGGAGGGAGCTTCGTATCCCTCTTCTTCAAGTACTCGAGTAATTTCACGGCTTAAGCCTAATTCATTAAAGTTCATAATTTTTATCCTTGTCTACATTATCACAACTATTTCTTTTCCTTTCTTCTAACGAAAAGAACATTAAACTTTTCTAAGTTTTGAGGTAAAAACATTGCATTTATTCTTGTATAGAGCGAACACTTTTCATTAATTTTTAAGGGAGAGTGGTATAATTAGGTGATCATATTATTGATTAAGAAAGAAGGAATTAATATGAATAAAGAACAATTAAAAATCATGCATAAAAAGGAAGGCTTCATCGCCGCCTTAGACCAAAGTGGTGGTTCCACTCCGAAAGCTTTAGCCGCTTATGGTGTTATTCTTCCCTCAAACGTTAGTGAAGAAGAAATGTATAAAACAGTTCATGAAATGCGGACGCGGATTATTAAAAGCCCAACCTTCTCAAGTGATAAGGTGCTCGGCGCGATTCTTTTTGAAAACACAATGAACAAAAAGATTGACGGCTTATACAGTGCTGATTACTTATGGGAAGAAAAGGGTATTGTTCCATTTCTTAAAATAGATAAAGGTTTAGCCGACCTTGATGGCGGGGTCCAATTAATGCGACCGATTGACGGCTTAGACAGTTTACTTGCACTTGCTAATAAACGTCATATCTTTGGTACGAAGATGCGTTCAGTTATTAAAGAAGCAACGGAAACTGGTATTAAACGGATTGTTGAACAACAATTCGCTGTTGCTAAAACAATTATTAGCTATGATTTAGTGCCGATTATTGAACCAGAAGTTGATATTAACATTAAAGATAAGGCCGAAGCCGAAGCCCTACTTCATAAATACTTATGGATTGAATTAAATAAGTTAGGCAAAGACGAACTTGTAATGTTTAAACTTAGTATTCCTACAGTTGCAAATTTATACGCTGACTTAATGCTTGATCCCCGCGTTGTCCGGGTTGTTGCCCTTAGTGGCGGTTATCCTTTAGACCACGCTAATGAATTACTTCGCAAAAACAAAGGCTTAATTGCTAGCTTCTCGCGCGCTTTAGCGGAAAACTTAAATGTCAAACAAAGTGAAGAAGAATTTGATAAAGTTCTTGGCCAAGTTGTTAACGAAATTTATGAAGCTTCAATTGTCTAATATTTAACAAAAATTATCTATAACCAAATTCCCTCGCATTCAGCGGGGGTTTTTGTTATTAATACCGCCAAAAATCAGTTATACTTTAAAAGATATGAACGAATTACAAGCCGTAATGTTAGAATCACTTAAAGAGTTTATTCGCGTTTGTGAAAAACATAATTTAAGGTACTTTCTTGTTACCGGCAGTGCATTAGGCGCCATTCGCCACGAAGGTTTTATTCCGTGGGATGATGATATTGATGTTGCAATGCCGCGTGAAGACGCCAAAAAACTTTTAGCGTTAAAAGACGAATTTAGCGACCCTTATTTTTTACAACATTATTCAACCGACAAAGGTTACTCTTATCCGTTTATGAAACTGCGTAATAGTAAGACCACTTACGTTGAAAACTTTTTTCAATTTCACAAAATTAATCACGGAATTTGGATTGATATCTTTATTATTGACGGCATGAGTCGAAAAGAGACGCTAACGAACATAGCAAAAAATGGTTCGTTATGGCTGCTTTATTACTTAGTTTACGCCGCTAATTTTTATGGAAAACCACGTCGCAAAACATTCGTGCCGCAGTTACTATTAACTTTCGTGTCGCTTTTACTTTTTCCACTAAAAATCAATAATTGGTTGTTAAAAGTTATTGATAAAAAAATGCAAAAGATTCCCTATAGTGAAGCTAAACTCGTTGGGGCCTACTTACTTTGGGGAGGCAATAAAGAGGCGATGCCAAAAAGCATTTATGGCAAAGGACGCCGCGCTACTTTTGAAGGCGTAAGCGTTATCGTTCCTGAACATGTCGAGGAATATTTAACAAGAAGGTACGGCGATTATATGAAACTGCCACCCGAAAACCAGCGCTTTGGCCATCATCATGATGCCGGTCTTAGCACTACTATTAGTTACAAAGATTATTTTAAAAAACGATAATTACTTTTTTAAAGCAAGCTGATAAATGCGTTCTAATTCACGACCAATATTTAATAAACTTCTTTCCGCTGCTACTTGATAGCCTTCTTCGCGGGTATCAACAGCGGTTTTATTAATAATTCTATCCAAAAGTGTTTTAAACTCTTCATTATTTTTGCCTTTGTGGACATTTTGCCCGTTAATCAGCCAGTCCTCGTAACACGGAATATCACGAATTAAGACCGGACACTTAGAGGCAAGCGCTTCAAGGACAACAATTCCTTCCGTTTCTTCGTAAGTTGGGAAGAAGAAAACGTCACAACTAGCGTAGGCGCCTTCAATAATGTCGCCCGCAATATAACCTGGCATAATTACGTTACTAGGTTTATTTTTAATTGCTTTTCGAATTTTGGCCGACTGAGCACTTTTGGGGGTATGGCCAAACCAAATAAAAGTATATTCTGGCCGATCTTTAGCAATCTCGATTAAGTCATGCAGCCCTTTGCGCGCAAAAAGAAGGCCAACCGACATCACAACTTTTTGGCCGGGTTGAATGTTAAAGTGTTCTTTAAACTTCTTAATCTTTTCTTTGTTATCAACATTAAATCTCGCCAAATCAATGCCGTTTGATAATGCGTAAATGTCGCGTTTCATGTTATAAGAATCAAGCAGTCTTTTTGAATATGGCGTCGGGGTTATTAAGACATCGCCATGGCGATAAGCAGCTTTAATGTATACTTTAAAAAGCGGGGCAATAAGGTTAGAAAAAAGAAAAGAATTTTGAAAATCTTCTTTGGTCGAGTGGGCGTGATAGACAACTTTTTTCCCTGCCCGGTGAGCTTTATTTGCCATTTGCCAGGAAGCAGGATCAATCGTATTAATGTGGACTAAATCATAGTCCTCTTTCGGGTTAAGAGTATAAGGAACACCGGCTTCTTGCAAAGCTTTTTCTTGATGACGCATTGCGCGTCCAACTCCGGATTTATCGTACATTTTTTGATTTTTATTAAATAATAAAACTTTCATAATTTCCTCCGCTTCTTTTGTTTAATTTTATCATAAATTACGTTTTTCGGATTTTTACTCCGTTTTGTATAGCGTTTGCACTAATTCGTTATCATATCGTTACCTGATGCTTTCTAAAATTAGAAAATAGTCGCCAATTTTTTTAATTAACAATAATTACCATTATGTTATACTCAATTTGTAGATATGAATAAAAGTTATTTTACCAACCATTCGACACCCCTTGGCGTCTTTACCCTAGTTAGTGACGGGGCTTATTTAACAAGATGTCTCCTTCCCAATGAAGACTTTTCGCCTAGTATTAATGATGAGGAAAACTCAAACTTACCAGTCTTTATTAGCGCTAAAAATTATTTAGATGCTTATTTTTTAGGCCAAAGCCCCTTAATTCTTCCTCCGCTTCACCCCGTTGTTAGTCCATATACTCACACAATACTAACCGAAGCATTAAATATTAGATATGGCGAAACTATTTCTTATCACGAGTTAGCTCGTCGCCTTAATAAACCCACTCACGCTCGTTCAGTTGGGAATGCCTTAGGTAAAAACCCCATCCCACTTTTTATTCCCTGTCATCGCATTATTAAAAGTGATCACACGCTTGGCGGTTACACTGGCGGAGTTAATTTTAAAATCAAACTCCTTGCGCATGAAGCAAAGACAAAACTTAATTCACTTTTATAAAATTATTTTATAACTACCGACCTTCCCGCAATAAAAAAATGATACAATTACTTTGAACTTATGAAAGAAAAAAACCTACAAACCGACATCTTTAATGAATCTTTTCTTTGTAATTCTTTAAATGCATTTGAGGGGAATAGTCATTATTTTCGGCAAATAAACGCGCAATTTGCTCGCTTTTTAGTTACTTACTTCAAACATTATGATATTGAGAGCGCTGCTTCTCTCTTAGCACAAATTAAAACTTCTCCCGCATATAGTTCTCATCCCTTTTTCCCTTTTTTAATTAGTTTTTTACTTTCAGAAAAAATTACAAAGCAGGCTGAAACTAATTTAGCGCTCGCTCTTAAAAGTTATCCCGACTACCCTTTAGCGCCACACTTAAAGTTGCTTCTTGCCAATAAAAGCAAAAAACGGGCCCAAAATAATGGTGATAATTTTGCCCTTTTAATTAATTATCTCAAAGACCCGCTCCTCGAAGATAGTAATCTCGAGCTACTAAGTAAAGAAGGCTTTGCCTTTGCTACATTTCGTCTTTTACTTAATAACTTAATTGCAAATGATACCTCTTTCCTTGAACCACTTCTTTTACTGCTTGCCGAACAAAATGGCGGAAACTTGAAAGAGATGACAAGTTTTTATTTAGAAACACTCTTAAAAGTTTATAACCATCGCCCCGCAATAAAACAAGTGCTTTACCGTCTTTTAGTGCAACTAGGCGCCAATCACTACCTTCTTCCGCTCGTAGACCTTTATGAAGAAGCGGGCGCTTTCTCGCTTGCTTTTTTCAATTTACAATTAGGCAGTGCTTTAAATATTGAAGCCGCCACCACTCGCTTACTAGCGTATTATAAAAGTGGAAAAAATATTCCTTCTAATGCTGAAAT
>CAYJDS010000024.1:0-10830 GCA_964369015.1 uncultured Staphylococcaceae bacterium
GGCAAGGTAGTGTTCTACCATTGAACTACACCTGCGTGCAAAAACAATAATATCACTACTCAAAATATATTGCAAATAATGTAAATGCAAATTTATGGTTTTTTGCTATTAATTTCATCATTCGTCAAACTGTTACAGCGCTTTAAAATTTCATTTTATGGTATATTTGAAGATATGAATTTGAGGAAATTATGAACAACAAAGAATTAGCAAACTTGATCTTTCCAAAAACAAGTAAAACATTGAATGATTTAGAAAAACAATATCCAGCGCGTCCATTAACAAGTGGTGCGGAAGTAACCCGCTTTGCGCCTTCTCCGACTGGCTTTTTACATACCGGCAGTTTATTTACCGCTTTAATCGCAAAAACGTGCGCAACGCAAACGAATGGCGTTTTTTATGTTCGACTTGAAGACACTGACACAAAACGCGAAATTGCGGGGGCTGGTGAAGCATTATTGCGGGAGATGGAACAGTTTAATGTTGCCCCGACCGAAGGTTATTTAGGGGAAAGAGAAAGTGGCAATTATGGTCCCTACAAACAAAGTGACCGGGCGGATATTTATCAAGTTGTTATTAAGGAAATGATTGAAAATGGCACGGCTTATCCTTGTTTTTGCACGAGTCACGATTTAAAAGAAATGCGCGATATTCAAGAAGCACAAAAAGTCGTACCTGGCTATTACGGTAGTTATGCGCGCTGTAGTTTCTTAAGCGCAGACGAGGCGCTTGCGCGCATCAAAAACGGGGAGGAATATGTAATTAGGTTTCGCAGCCGTGGTAATCACGAGCAAAAGATTAAGTTTAAGGACTACATTAAAGGCGAAATCGAAATTGCTGAAAACGATCAACATATTGTTATTTTAAAAAGTGATGGTTTACCAACCTATCATTTTGCTCATGTTTGTGACGACCATTTTATGCGCACAACCTTAGTAACACGCGGCGAAGAATGGATTAGTAGTGTTCCCTTACATTTAGAACTTTTTTCGACACTTAACTTCAAAGCACCGAAATATGCACACTTACCGGTGATTAATAAACTTGATAACGGGAACAAACGCAAGCTCAGTAAACGGAAAGATAAAGAAGCCGCTGTTACCTATTTTCTTGATTTGGGTTATCCTGTTAAAGCCATCTTAACTTATCTTTATAGCATTGCTAATTCCAATTTTGAAGAATGGTGGATGCAAAACGGAAAAAGTCCTTTAAGTGAATTCCCCTTTAGTCTTGAAAAGATGAGTAGTGATGGTGCCTTATTTGATATTGAAAAAGTGAACTTTTTTGCGCGCGAATATATTGCTAGTTTAAGCGCTGAAGAAGTGGTGACTGAGTATTTAAATTTTGCTAAATACATTAAGGATGAAGAATTAATCAACCGCATTGAAAATAACGTTGAATTATTTAAAAAGATTTTAAACATTGAACGGGAAACGCCTAAACCACGCAAGGATTACAGTTATTATGCACAAGTTTACGATTCAATTAAGTTTTTCTTTAATGATGAATTTTTACATTTGATTAACAGTAATGAACGGGAAATGTTCAACCCAAAACTAGCTAAAGAAACAATAATTAGCCTTTTAGAAGCGTTTGCAACTGATCTAAAATATGATGAAGGAAATGATGCTTGGTTTACCTCACTTAAAGAAATTGCATTCCGCCATAATTTTGCCGCGAACAATAAAGAATTCAATAATAAACCCGATATTTATCGAGGGGTTGTGGCCGATGTTGCCGAAGTTTTACGATTAGCGGTTGTTGCCAGCAGAAAAAGTCCTAATTTGTATGAAGTCTTATCAATTCTTGGTCAAAAAGAAGTAAATCGTCGCTTAAAACTTGTTGAAAATAACTTATAAGACGAATTAAACTAAAAATATAACGTTTTTGCAATCTTTTTATTGCATTTTGCGGCTTATTTAATTATTATAAAAGTATCAATTACTGGAAAGGATTATATTTTTATGAAAAAAAGAAAAGCAAGTGCAGTGTTGACACTTATTCTTGGTCACCTTTTAGTGTTTTTTATTGCCTTCACCCATGTCGTCGGTGGTTTAGTAGTGCTTTCGGGATACGCGGCTGGTTTTAATGGTTTCTTTGCTGCTAGCGTTGATTCACTTAAAACATTGTTTGTCCCTGATTTTGGCGTTCTCGACCAATTACTCGGATTTATTTTTGCAGTTGGAGCGTTATTTATTGCTTTAGTTTTTGCAATCGTTTGGATTATTCGTTTAATTGTTTTCCGCAGAAAATGGACTAATGTTTTCTCGCCGCTTCTCTTCCTTCTATCAATTTTTGTTGCCGTCTATTTAATTGTCGGTCACCAAATTGTAGAAACCGCATTTAGTCAAGGACCAAGTCAAATCGCGAGTGTTTACTGGTTTGTGATTGGTATTTTAATTGTTGTGATCGGGCTTCACCTCCTCGTCGTTGGATTAGCTTCTTCAGGGCGCGTTAAAGTTGAATCGATTCTCAGCAAGATTGATGATGAATATGTTGTCATTGATGAAGCGGTTGAACCACACGTTAAAGAAGAAATCGTTGAAGAAGAAGTTGCAGAAGTTAAAGAAGAAGCAGATGATGATGATGAAGATTTAGTCGTCATTAAAGAAGAAGTCATTGCTCCCGAAAAAGTTGTTAGTGCTCCTGCTGACGCTCCAGCGGAAATTGACCTTTCTGACAAACAACTGCAAGCCTTAATTCGTAAACTTGCCAATGAAGAAATTGACAAACGGCCTGCTCCAAAAAAAGAAGTAGTCGTTCGTGAAGTTGTTGTTGAAAAAGAAAAGGCGGTTGAACCAGTGCGTGAAGTCGTTAGTGAACCACAAAAAGTCGTGACCCCACGCGTTAAGGAAGAACGAGTTATTAAAGTTGTTGAAGAAAAACCAGTCGTTAAAAAAGCGCCGGTAGTCGTTGCTCCAGTCGCCGCTCCAAAAGCGGAAAAGGTTGAACGCATTGCCTTCCCAAAACGGATGCAAATCGTCGAAGATCAAGTAAAAGTTGATTATAACGATCTTAAGAGTTACTTATTAAGTTATGGTCTAAATTCCCGCGTTTCTAATGTTGCTGATTCATTCCGTCTCGGCCGAACATTATTTGCGAAGCTAACTAACTCCGGAAACTCTGGACTTAAACTCTTCTTACCAATTAAGCCTGAAGATTATCCTGATAGCAAAATCCCGCTTAAATCCGCCGAAGGACTCAAACAATATGAGGATGTTCCAACCTTCATTTATATTCGTAGTGACCTTTCAATGAAACGCGCCAAACAATTAATCGATGACATTATGATTAAAAATGGTGTTGCGCGGAAAAATGATGCCGTTGCTGTTGATCACGTTAAAGAATTAGCCTAATTGACAATAATATTCTAAACATTAATCCGGAGCAGTCGCTTCGGATTTTTTTTAAAATAATTATTAATAGAGCGGGTAGTAGCGGGCAATCCAGTACTTTTTGATTAGGAAAATTGCAAAGCATCGGGCGATATGTTATGATACTTTCATGCAAATCGCATAAAAAGGAGTGTGGTGGCTAAATGCCTGACGAGCCTCAGACGTGGCTACTGTTAATCTTTTATTTCTTAAGTAGTGCCTATTTAAGCGCTAGTGAAACGGCATTTATGACCGCTAACCGTTTTAAAATTAAAGCTAAGGCTGAAGAAGGCCATTTTAGTGCACGACTCGCAGCTTGGGTTATTGCGCGCCTTGAAAATTCAATTGTTACTATTACAATTTTTAATAATCTCGCTAATACGGCTTTTACTAGTCTTGTGACGGTACTTATTGTTAATACAATCGGTGGAAATGTTGTTGAACTTATTTCAACACTTATTTCTGTGCCGATTATTTTTATTTTTGCTGAAATGTTACCCAAAATGATTGCGAAACGTTTTAGTGGTCAGTTTAGTTTGATAAGCGGTTATTTGCTTGTTCCTTTAGTTATTATTTCTTATCCGATTTCAATGATTTTTCGGAGTATTACTTGGTTAATTAAAAAAATCTTTCGCTCAAGTGAAGACAACATTTTTACAACCAGAGACTTTGAAAATATTATTGAATCAATTGAAGAACATGGGGATATTAATGAAGACGCAAGTGAGTTAATTCTCTCAACCCTTGAATTTAGTGAAACAGTAGTTAAAGATGTTCTTACGCCGAAAAACGAAATTATTGCTTTTGATATTAACAAGTATAATAGTCGCGCCTTTAGTGAGGCTATTCTAAAAACTTCATTTTCACGGATTCCAATTTATGAGGGAAATATTGATCGGATTATTGGCGTTATTGTCATTCGTGAATACGTTAAACAAGTGCAAAAAAACCCGGATGTTCCACTGCGCAATATTATGAGTAAACCATATTTTGTTAATTATAAAATAACGTTGATGAAAATGCTTGAAGGGTTTAAACGTCATAATACACACATTGCTTTTGTTGTTGATGATAACAAAAAATTAGTCGGGATGGTAACGATGGAAGACGTTTTGGAAGAGCTTGTTGGTCAAATTGCGGAAGTTACCACTAATCTGAAAGAGGCAAACCCCAATGGATAATACATTAAGAATTATTTTAGCGGTTTTGCTTCTTGGCCTCTCTTTCTTTTTTTCGAGTGCGGAAAACGCTTATTCAACGGTTGATAAGCATCGATTAGCGCGCGATATTGAAGAAGGAAAAAAGAATAGCCAAAATGTCGCCAATTTTATTCACAACTATGAAAATACCATCGGAGCGGTTTTGTTTGGTAATAATCTCGTTAATATCAGTTTAACCGCACTAACTACAGGGTTTGCCGTTAGCGTTGATAATAGTCAAGGCGGAACTGGACAGTATATTACCCTTATTACAATTTTACTTGTTATTGTGTTACTTGTTTTTGGTGAAATTATTCCCAAAACAATCGGCCTTAAATTCAATTATCGCCTAAGTTACGCTTATTATTATGTCTTTAATTTTTTCTACATTATCTTTACCCCATTTTTATTTCCTTTCCGTTTAATTAATAGAAAAGTCATTGTTTCGCGGCAAAAGAAGGAAGAAAACGGCGAATCGTATACTGAAGACGAATTACAAGTCATTGTTGATGAAATTGAAGAACAAGGAATCATTGATAAAGAGACTGGCGAATTAGTGCGTTCGGCAATTGAGTTTACCGAAACCGAAGCTTATGAAGTTATGACTCCACGGGTTGATTTAGTCAGTTACGATATTGATGACGATATTACTGAAGTTATCAAAAAGCAAGAAATATTTAACTATAGTCGGATTCCAGTTTATGAAGAAACAATCGACAATATTATCGGCATTTTGTCGACAAAAGACTTGATTCGCCTAATACTCGCCAAGAAAAAAATTAATATTCGCAGTTTAATTAAACCGCCGCTTTTTGTCCATCATAGCAAAAGTATTAGTGAAATATTAACTGAATTTAAAGAAAACAAAAACCATATTGCAGTCGTCATCGATGAATACGGCGGCACTGAAGGGATTGTGACCTTGGAAGATATTTTAGAAGAAGTAACCGGTGAGATATGGGATGAGAGTGACGTAGTGGACGAACCAATTATTAAACTAGACGAAGAACATTATATTATTGATGGTGGGGTTAATATTGAAGATTTCTTTAGCCTCTTTGATTTAGAAGAGGACGAAGAAAATGATTATGACACCGTCGCAGGATGGTGTTTAGAACGCTTAGACCGCTTTGCCAAAGTTGGGGATTCCTTTGATTATGAAAATATCCGCGTTGTGATTACGGATATTGATGGGTTTGTCGTTAATAAAATTGAAGTCTTTGTTAATCCCGAAAAATTAACTAATAATTCTTAACGCATATTTTTCATATACTTCTAAAGCAATATCACGAATGGTTTGATGTTCGCTGTCAATCGTATAATCTATTCCTTCAATTAAGCGTGGGTCAAATTTTTGGTCGTCAATGATAATTCGCTCTAAGGCAGTATTGGGATTATCGCCGCGGGCAATCATTCGTTTCCGGCGGACAGTGCGACTCGTTTGCATAAAGAAGACAACAATTTCATTATTTTTTAGGGCTTTAATTGGGGCGAGTCCGGTTGGTTCAATGATTAAAACTTTATTGGCACTCATTTCTTTTTTTGAAGTGCCATAAAAGTTGTTATTATATTCAACCGTTTCGAGGAAATAGTCTTGTGCAGCAAGGGCAAGAAATTCTTCGCGCGTGACAAAATTATAATCTACCCCATCAACTTCGCCCTCACGCATCGGACGGGTGGTATGAGTAACAAATTTTTTAATGCCAAAAATTTGGCCAAGCATTTTTGCTACTTCAGTTTTTCCACTTGCAGAGGCACCCATCAAAACAATCATAAGTAAATATTAGACTAATTTTCGAGTAATTGCACGAAACAAGTCGATTAATGTAACAAAATTATTAAATGATTGTATTTATAAGTATGAAACATAGTGTGAACGTCTTTATTTTACTTTTGCTTATCCCTTCTTTGGCCGGTGCTGTCCGAAGTAGCGCAGGCCAAGGATTTGGTCCTTATGAGATTAAACCATTTAATATAAATGGCAATGTAAATTTAGCAATTCCCTTTTTAACAAAAAATGCCACAACCTGTACTTATAGCTATCAAGTAGTTAACGCAAAATCACATATCATCTTTACTTCAGGGGTAATTGAACAAAGATATTTTCCTTCTTCGACGAACTATATTACTTATAGCGCTAAGCCGGGGGTAACGAGTGCTGGTGAAAATACGATGATCATAAAGTGGCGTACAACCGAAACAGGCATTGATGCTCTTCATTTTGTCTATTTCTACGGTTACAATAGCGAATTAGTCATTAATTTAAATAACGAAACAGAATTAAGAAATTTTGAAAATGCCGAAACAACGTATCGCTACAGTGGTTACGAAGATAATAGCAGTCAAAAAGTTAAAACAACCTTAAGTGCGCCAATTTTTAGTGGCAGTGCTTATTTTGTCCATGATTTGTATTTTGATTTTAGTGCGCTTTTATTTACAAGTAATCGCGTTTATAGCGAAAGACTTTATGAAAGTGCGACGCTTTATACGAAGGATTTAACAATTTTTCCGCGGCTTAGTCGGCTTGGTGCGGAGAGTGTTATTCCCCTTAAGTTAAGTGAAGAAGGAGGGCAAATTAACTTTATTCCTAATTTTTCACTCTACGTTGATAAAGAGACTTTTATTGTTGCCCAATACGCTTATCCAGGACTTATACCCGCAAGCCGACTTTATTTTCCAAAAGGTAGGATGGGTGAGTTAAATTTAACTAAATTTAGGTTAGAAATAAAGGGGTTTGGTTATTTAAAAGCGACCCTAAATTTAGATTTTTATTTAGAAATCGGGGCGACGTTTTTAGGGCAAGGCGGAATCCATGAAGCACAAATAGAACGGTATTAAAATGTGGGCCAACTTTTCTTTTCTCTTTTTATTTTTCTTCACTGCTTCTTTTTTTGTTAGTTCAAACTATCACCATGTGAATGAAGTGTTTAATGCAATTACTCACGACTATTTATATCACGCAACATTAATCGACTTGATCAATGAAGAAGTATATTTTGCGAAAGACGTAATTCGTGACCTAGTCAGCGCCCATTTTACTGTTAATTTAAGAGTAAATAATTACCAATATGTCATTGCTTTTTATAAGGACGGAAAGGAGTGTAACGAAGATGTCATGAGTTCGTATTTTACAATTAATCTTCAAGCAGAGCTTGGTTTTACCGCTCATTATGACAAAACATTTTCCTACTATTTAACCTAAATATGGAAAAAGTAATTAAAGTTATCGAAGATAGTTTTATGAAAGAGTTATTGTTAGACAAAACAATTACTGATATTAGTTATAATGGCAAAAATCTTTATTACTACACTACCGCGGGCGGACGCCAGTTTTACCGTGAAATCCCGCAAGCTGAAGTCGCAATCTTTCTCCGCAATGTTGCTAATTTGACGAATGAACGTTTTTCCTACACGGATACTTTTCTTGACGTTTCTTTTGATAAATATCGTTTGAGTGCGATGCATTACGCCTTAAGCAGGTATGGTTACAGCGAGAGTTTAAGTTTTGCGCTGCGGATTAATCATAGTTTTTTATTTGAAAATCCGCATTATTTACCCGCCGATCTTGAATTAATACTTAAGGAAATAATGAGACAAATGAAATCAATCGTCATTAGCGGCACGACTGGCGTCGGTAAGACTACTTTACAAAAACATTTATTAACATTATTACCGAATAATACGCGTGTATTAGTTATTGATAACGTTTTAGAGTTAGGAGAAGTTAATTTGCTAAATAAAAATCTCGATATTACTTTATGGCAAACCAGAAGCAATAGTGAAACCGAGATTAAGGATTATATTCAAAAAGCACTCCGCTTTCATCCTGACTACTTACTTATTGCTGAAAGTCGCGGCCAGGAAATGAAAGAAATCGTCCAAGGTTCAATCAGTGGGCACCCTAATATCGTAACGCTCCATGCCGAAAGCGTTAGTTTAGTCCATGAACGAATAGCTTATTTAATAAATGGGAAAGTAAGTGCAGCAATTTATAAAGCTTTTCCTTATATTATCCACCTTGCAAAAAAGCTTAATGAAAAACAAGAAGTAATTCGTTATGTTAGCAGTGTCGTGTTTTATAAAAATAATGAGGATGGGTTTATAACCCTATATAGTGCGGATTAATGACATTAATCATCATTATTTTATTATTGACAGGCGTAATAATACCGCTTTATATATATTTAACTCTCCAAGATTTAAAATACTTCCTAATAGTCTTACTAATAACCGTTTTGGTTTTAGTTTATCTTTACTGGCGTTTTAATGAATTTGACAAAAAACAGAGGCGGAAAAATTTTATGTTTGCCTTAATTGAACTTTTTATTTTAAATTTTGATGTCCAAAAAAGTGTTGACGCTACGTTGCCAACGATTTTTCCACTTTTACCAAGTAATAAAGAGAAAAAATATCTTGCAATTCAAAAAGAGTTTAGTGGCATTAATTTTCTTGAACAATTGCGTTCCTACTTTGTGCATCATTATTACGAATCTTTTATTGATCTCGTCAAAGTAGTGACCGAACGAGGCGGGAACATAATTAAGGTTAGTGAAGTACTCCTTGCTGCGCTTTCAGAAAATGAAAGTCGGAGTTTAAAGCTGAAGCGGTTGAACGATTCGTTTTTAGTTAAGTTCAGTTTCAGCTGGATTTTTATTATGGTTATTGGAATTGTTTTTCGCTATGCACTTGCCGCCTTCTTGAGTTTTGATAATTTACCAATTATCTACATCAGTGGCAATTTAATTTTTGTTGCAGTCTATTTATTTGGATTAACAATACTTCTTGAAAGTATCGTTAGAAAGGGAACCCGTGAACCTTAAAAAAATATTTTTTATCAGTGGTACTGTTCTTTTCTTAGCAGCTTTATTTACTTACTTTATTTTCAAGCAAATTTATGTTGCCTTAGCTTTGGTAATCGGCGGGATAATCTTCGTTGTTCTGACTTTTTTAAAACCAAAAGTTAAATCAAACTTAACGATTAATACTTTTATTGATGTTTTTACCCATTTCCGCGTTGCACTTGATAGTGACGCTAATGTTTATCAAGCATTAACCGCTACTTTAGCTATTACTAAAGGTGAAATGTATATAAAGTTAGATGAATTAATTAAATTGATTAACACTGATCATACCGTTCAACCTTTTATTACCTTTGCCTCCGCTTTTAAAAATCGTTTTATTACTCATATTATGATTAACGTTTATATGCTAATTAACCATGGGTTAAATGTAAAAAGACTTTGGCAATTTAATTATATTTTTGAAACCCTTACTAAGGAATACGGTGCAGAGGTCATTGAAAATCATCGCAGTAGCCTTGAAAGGTTCGAGATTCTACTTTATTTAGGAACTGGAATCATGATGTTTACTTTAATGACGAGTGTCCTCTCATTAATTGGGACGGTTTTATGAGTAATGTTTTTGGACTATTACTTTCCTTTACTTTAATATTCCCCACTATTTTGTTTGGGGTCGATTTGTTTATCATCAATAGCATTAAAGTATCGCTTGAAAGTAAAGCAACGACAATTGGTTATCAAATTAGTAAACAAGGGGGATTACGCGAAGCTTTAATTAATGAAATCGAAAAACAAAACATTATTATAAGTTGTCTTAACGAATGTACTTATATTAGTGTGGGGGAAGAACTAACCTATGAGCTGATAAAATACTATACGCCAATATTAATTAGTCAAGAACAATTAACAATTAGTGTGACAAGAACGATAATTGTGGGGTATTTATAAGTATAAAGATAATGGAGGAAAATTTATGGGTGAACTAAAAGGACAAATTCTTGGTCTGATACTGGTGATTATTCTTTTTGGTACGGTTGGTTTAGTCGTGAAGGAAGTTTTCGACGGTAGCGTTGAAGAAATTTTACGACATATTGGGAACACTTTTTCTAATTTTGAAAATTAGCAAAAGAAAAAAATGTTCTAGTGATTATTGTTTGTATTAAAATGCGTGATTTGTTAAAATCTTGCAAGAGGCAAAAAAATATGACAAATTTAGCAAAAATTGAACAAATCTTTACTTCATTATTGAAAATCGACAAAATCGATCCAAGCATGGAACTTAAGTCCCTCGGACTTGATAGTCTTGATTTAGTCGAAGTTATGATGAAAATCGAAGAGGAATTCGGGATTGAGTTTAGCAATGACGAAATGCTCGGGTTTAGCACGGTAGCTGATGTAATTGCGGACATTGAAAAAAAACTAGGAAAATAACATTATTGTTGTTGATTGCGATTAGAA
>CAYJDS010000025.1:0-10816 GCA_964369015.1 uncultured Staphylococcaceae bacterium
TGCATGTATTAGGCACGCCGCCAGCGTTCATCCTGAGCCAGGATCAAACTCTCAATAATATTTGTTTATAAATTTTTTTGTTTGTTTGAACCTAGTTCATTTGTTCTTTCATTATTAGATAATTTAAAAAATTGACGTTGTTTATTTTTGTACATCTGTTCAGTTTTCAAAGATCAAGAACGCATATATTGATATTATTACTTAAGTAAGTAATACTTTCTCTCCAAATATAGCGCTTTCATATAATACCATCAATCAACTTTGCTGTCAACAATATATTCATATTATCACGACTTTTTTTGACTTCTGGTTAACACCTCGGTGGATGCTTGACATATTAAACCACAACTTAAAACCTCTTACAAACAATATGATACTAATTTTAAATATTTTTTTTGGATTAGTTTTTTATTCGTGAATTCTTCTAGTTTTTCGCCTTTTATTAAAGAAAAAGGCTTACTAAATTTACTTTCAATAAGCCTTTTATATTTATATAAACTAAATATTATTAATTAGTTCCGCAAAACTAGTAACGGCAAGGGAGGCCCCTCCGACAAGCGCACCATCAATATTTGGCATTGCCATATAACTTTTAATGTTATTCGGTTTGACACTACCGCCATAAAGAATTCTAACCTTATCAGCTTCTTCCTTATTATAAAGATTAGTAAGGAGTAAGCGGATATAACCACAAATATCTTCTGCAATTGCTTCACTTGCGTTTTTACCAGTCCCAATTGACCAAACTGGTTCGTAAGCAATAACAACTTTACTAACGTCACTTACGCCCTTAAGTCCAACTTCAATTTGTTCTTTAATGACGTCTTTGGTAATACCGGCCTCAAATTGTTCAAGCGTTTCCCCAACACAATAGAGTGGCGTCATAATAGCTTGGAGGAGCGCTAAATTCTTTAAGTTACAACTGCTACTTGTTTCGCCGTAGTAGGTTCTTCGTTCGCTATGACCAACAAGTGACCATTTAATGCCAAGTTCTTCAAGCATTGGAATACTAATTTCGCCAGTATAGGCTCCTGATGGTAAATGATGAACATTTTGTGATCCAACAATGAGTTCGGGACTAACTTTAGCTAAGGTTTCAAGTGATAAGTAAGGGGGAGTAACGCCAATGTCAACATTTTTCTTTTTGGCTTCACTTAATAAATCAAGTGCGGAAGCGGCAAATACTTTTGATTCAGCAATCGTTTTATTCATTTTCCAATTGCCGACTAATAATTTCTTGCGGCTCATTCAGCAATCACATCAATTCCCGGAAGATGTCCGTCATTTTCAATCATTTCTAAACTAGCGCCCCCACCTGTGCTAATGTGACTAAACACATCTTTGTAACCAAATTGCGCAACCGCAGCAGCACTATCGCCCCCGCCAATTACCGTAAAAGCACCTTTTAATTTGGCCACCGCATCACAAATTGCGCGCGTTCCAGCTTCAAAATCTGGTTGTTCGAAAACACCCATTGGTCCATTCCAAAAGACCATTTTCGCTTTAGCAATTTCGTCACTAAATAATTTTTGCGTTTTTGGTCCGATATCCATTCCTTCAAAACCATCAGGAATATCTGGTCCGTCAACCGAAATTTTCTTCGTCCAATCTTTAAATGCGTCAGTCGCAACGCCATCAATTGGTAATAAGATTTTTTTACCAGCTTTGGCTAAGCACGAAGCGGCAAAAGCCACTTGATCAGCTTCAAATGGGGAAATACCAACCTTTTTCCCAAGTGCGACTTGGAAAGTGTAGGCCATGGCCCCACCGATTAAGACTTTGTCACATTTAGCAATTAAGGTTTCAATAACTTTAATTTTGTCACTTACTTTAAAGCCACCGATAACGGCTACGTAAGGACGGTCATCATCGGCAACGTGAACAGTTCGGCCTAAAGCTTCAACTTCTTTTTCAACTAAAAAGCCAAGCGCGACTGCTTTTCCTTCACGTTTAAGAATTTCTGGAACACCGAATGTTGAAGCATGAGCACGGTGAGCACTACCAAACGCGTCCATCACAAAAGCGTCAGCGAAACTTGCCCATTTTGCCGCTAAGACAGGATCATTTTTTTCTTCACCTTTTTCGTAACGGGTATTTTGGAGTAGTAAAACTTGACCTGGTAAAAGTTTTGCAACTTTGGCGTTAACTTCTTCCCCGCTTGTTTCCGGACTAAAGAAGACGCGGTCGCGGCCAAGAATATCCGCGAGACGTTCAAAAACAATTACCATATTGTTCTTTGCTTTCGCGGCTTCAACTTCTTCGGGAGTTAATTTGTGTTTAATTTTTCCTAAGTGGGAAAAAAGGACTACTTTTGCCCCTTGTTCGAGGGCATAGTTAATGGTTGGTAAAGCAGCGCGGATGCGATTATCATCACTAATAACACTGCCTTTAAAAGGAACATTAAAATCAGCGCGGATTAAAACTGTTTTACCTTTAATATTGATGTCTTTAATTGTTTTTGCCATATTCTCTCCTTGTTTTAGATAAAAAGCGCCCGAAGGCGCTTCTTAATTTTTAATTATTTTTTATTTAACGCCGTGAAGATGTGCTAATTTACGGGCTAAGCGGATGTATTGAGCAGTGTAACTTGCTTCGTTATCATACCAAGCGGTAACTTTAACAATTTGTTCGCCGTCGGCTTCAAGAACTTTGGTCCCGGTTGCATCAAAGATTGAACCGTGGGCATTACCGATGATGTCACTGCTGACGATTTCATCTTCCGTATAGGCGAGAACGCCTTTTAAGGAGCCTTCAGCGGCTTTCTTTAAAGCTTCGTTGATTTCGGCTTTGGTAACTTTTTTCTTTAAAACAAGACTTAAGTCAACAAGTGAGCCAGTAACGACTGGAACACGAAGGGCGCCACCATCAAGTTTTCCTTTAAGTTCAGGAATAACAAGACCGATTGCCTTGGCAGCTCCAGTTGAAGAAGGAACGATATTCATAGCGGCCGCACGGCCCCGACGAATATTACCTTTCTTTGGTAAGTCAAGAATTGTTTGGTCGTTGGTGTAGGCATGAACTGTAGTCATAAAACCACGCTCGATGCCAAAGACGTCATTGATAACTTTCGCAACTGGGGCTAAGCAGTTGGTTGTACAACTTGCGCCACTAACGACAGTCATTTCTTTTGTTAATAATTCATCGTTAACTCCAAACACGAAGGTTGGGGTTGAAGCGTCGGCTGGGGCACTAATAATAACACCCTTTACGCCTTTTTGAAGATGAACTGAAGCATCTTCTTTTCCTTTGTAGCGGCCAGTACATTCAAGCACGACATCTACTCCGTATTTACTCCATTCTAATTTGCTTGCGTCTGGTTGTCCAAACACCGGAATTTCACGCCCTTTAAAAACGATAGCGGTTCCGTCAGCACTAACCTTAATATCATCAACATGGAATGGTCCATGCGCGGTGTCGTATTTTAATAAATACGCAAGGTTCGCGGCGTCCGTTAAGTCATTAATGGCGACGACTTCCATATCGCCCTCTTCGACGATGCGACGGAATGAGAGACGGCCAATCCGTCCAAATCCGTTGATTGCAACTTTAATTGCCATTTAATAGTCCTCCTTCTTTCTGCGCTTTTATTATACACTAAACGAATAAACTCCGCCTACTAAAAACAATTAAAAACATCTGATTTTGAATATTTAGAGAAAAATATCCCGAAATAATTCATTTCTTGATAAATTTAGTTAATCACTAATTAATTCGATTCCTAAAAGCAGCGAGGAAAGACTAATATTAAAGGCTTCACTTATTTTCTCCAGGACTTTAAGAGTTGGGTTTCGCCGTCCGTTTTCAAGGTCACCCAAGTAATTATGATTAACGTCGGAGCGGACGGAAAGTTCTAAAAGACTCCACCCCTTAGCTTTGCGTAGTTGGCGTAATCTAATTCCAAAAGCTTTATTTATTTCCACTTTTAATGTCCTTAAACGGGGCTGCTAATTCTTTTAGTTTAATAAAAAGATGATTAACATTACCTTTACTAATCGGGTTTTCACTTTTTAATTCTGCAGTTAACATGTTTGCAAGTTCACTTAAAGTTGCGTCTTCGTTTTCAAGTCGAAGGCGCATTAAAGCCCCAAGTTTCTCATTTCCTTGCGGCCGCATACCATAACTTTTTTTAACAATCAAAATGTTTTCAATTTGAGAGGCACTGCTCTTGATGGTTTTTTGGTAATTAGCTTCGTCACAAATAAACATCCGATTTGTCGTATTTTGCATATCACGGTCAAGCCGAATGTTTTCAAATTCAAGCGAAGCGTTCGCCGCCCCAACAAAGACTAAAAAGGCTGATATTTGGTCACTTCTTTTTAAGTAAACGATATATTTATCACGTCTTTGACTAACTTTCGCACTAAATCTTGTTTTTGTGAAGCGTTCAAGCATTTTAACTAACCGTTCACCGTACTTTAAATTATCAACGACAATTTCTAAATGATAGTTCGAACTTGTTGGGCTCGTCATTGATCCACTCGCTAAAAAAGCGCCAGTAAAATATCCGCCTAACGTGTCGTCGCTATAAACAATCTTGCGACTAACTGCACTATCGTCAAAATTAATCGCCAAACTTTCAATAATCTCGTCAACTTTTTGGCTGATAATAACATTAAACTTAATTTTTTTACCAAATTTACGATTAGTAACATAAGAAAAGGTTGGTTCAAAACCAAAAATATCTTTCACTAATTGATAAATGTATTTTGCCACCTTAGCGTTTTCAGTACTTAACTTTATTGTTTCCCCGTTTTCGGTAATAACAAAATGCCCGCTATGTTTGATTAAAGCTGCTAATGTTGCTTTACGGCGCGGCAAGCTGTAATGAAGGGTATTAAAGGTAATATCTTCTTTGGCTTTGGTTGTAAATGAGATTTCTTTCATGTCTTTTTAATTATAAAGCAAAAAGGGCCATTTAGCCCCTTTTTCTTCTACTTTTTAACTATTTATCTTTCTTTTTTACATATTTATTAGCTGCAAGCGCAGCAATTGCGCCATCACTTGTGGCCGTAACAATTTGTCGTAACACTTTTTGATTAACGTCACCAATACTAAATAAACCGGGAACCGTGGTCATCATTTCGTTATTAACGAGGACAAACCCTTTATCATCGCGCACTGGAAAAGCACTTAAAAAATCGGTTACGGCATCGCTACCGACAAACGGGAAGACGGCTTTTACTGCTAATGTTTCTTCTTCAAAGGTTTTAATATTTTTAAGAAGAATACTTGTCACCCCGTCATCATCACCATAAATTTCCACTGGAATAGTATTTAAATGAAAAATGACATTTGGTGAATTCTTTAACTCTTTAATAAGTTTAGCGTCCGCGCGAAACGTTTCACTGCGGTGGACAATGTGGACTTCACGAACTATTTTTGAAACAAAAGCGGCTTCTTCAATCGCGGAGTTTCCACCCCCGATAAGAACAATCGCCTCGTTTTTATATAAATTACCGTCACAAACCGCACAGTAACTAACTCCACGGCCAGTATATTTAGCTTCGCCAGGAATTTTAAGTTTGCGTTCTTTCGTACCGGTTGCAACAATGACGGCTTCAGTGAAAATATCGCCTTCATCAG
The DNA here is from genome assembly GCA_964369015.1 of uncultured Staphylococcaceae bacterium. GTDB lineage: Bacteria > Bacillota_I > Bacilli_A > RFN20 > CAG-826 > UBA1361. The sequence continues at coordinate 5,584 of CAYJDS010000025.1, forward strand.
TAGTTAATTTAAAAATATCATCTTCTTTAGTAATTGCGGTTACGTCCGCGTAATCAATTTCAATTCCTAAGCCGCGGACTTGTTCAAACATTTTAAAAGCAAGATCCGCTCCATTAATACTTGTGTAGCCGGGATAATTGTCGACCACTTGCGTAATATTCATTTTGCCGCCTGGGGCATACTTATCAACAATTTTGAAAGTTGCATTCGCCCGCGCTAAGTAAATCGCCGCCGTCATTCCGGCCGGACCAGCGCCAACAATGACTATTTTATGGATTTCTTTTTCTTTACTCATTTTCTATCACTCCCTTTAATTCACTTAAATCATTTATTTCGTAATCAGCTTTAATATCTAATTTATAATGCCGACGGTGCGGCTTAATAAATACAGTTTTCACCCCCGCGTCACTTCCAGCAACAACGTCACGCCAGTTATCACCTACGAAGAGCATTCGTTTCGGATCAATATTTAGTTTACTACTAATATACTTTAATCCTTCTCCACTTGGCTTCTTACTAAACCCGTCATCGCCACAGACAAGAATTTTAAACTCATTTAATAATCCTTTTTGCTTTAAAACTAATTCAGTTGTCGCGCGGAAGCGACTTGTAAAAAGGCCAAGGGTAATCTTTTTTTCTTTTAAGTAAGTAATTGTTTCGTAAACATGGTTGAAAACCGTCATGTCTTTAGCGCTATCAAGCGCTAATTCACTATACTTAGCACGTAATTCTTCAAACGGAACATCAGGGAAAATGAGCGGCAAGGATTCGCTGAGTGACGGCCCATTCATATATAAATAGTCGTCAATCGAAACATCTTTCTTGGGCAGAAAGAACTCACTAAGTTTTAAGCCAACCTTTACAAGCGCTAAGTCACTATCAATTAGCGTGCCATCAAAATCAAAGACCACTAATTGGTATTTATTCATCAACCTTTTCCTCGTCTTTTTCTTCTACTTTAGTTTCAACAAATTTAGAATCAATCCGGCGATCTTTAAGCTCACTATTATCGTTCAGCCGGAATTCTTTGCGTTCAAGATATTTATGTAAATCAAAGATATGATTTAAAACAATTGCTACTATCCCAACAATTAAGAAAATCAGCGCGTTAATTGACGACCATTTTCCTCCGTCTCCCATCATAAATTCTGGGTCACGCAGCGGTTCCATAATAAAACGGACCAAGCCATACCAGACGAGATAGAGTAGTCCTTGATCAAGTGGTTTCTTATATTTTTTAAGTCCTTCACCAACCCCATATCTAATTAAGAAATAACCAAGTAAATTGAAGATTGATTCAACTAAAAAGAATGGTTGACGGTAGGCTCCTCTGATAAACATTTGGCGCTTAACAAATTCGGGAAGCCACGCCCAAGCATTCATGTTTGTAATTACTCCGCCATAAACTTCTTGATTCATAAAGTTGCCCCAACGGCCAATTGCTTGCGCAATTAAAATGGTCGGAACAATGACGTCGACTGCAAAAGTAACAGAATACTCTTTTCGTTTGGCAATGTAGTACCAAAGGCCAATTCCAATCCCAAAAATCGCGCCCCCAATAATAGTTAATCCACCATTGCGAATATTAAAAATCGACCAAAAATCAGTGTTAAAGCCTTCACGCGTCCAGTTACCAACCACATACCATATCCGCGCACCGATAATACCTGCAGGAAAGGCAACATAAAAAACGCTCTCTAAAATACCGTGGCGACCATATTTTTTATAAAATTCGTGATCACTAATTTTAAGAACTAAAAGCGCTCCACCTAAAATAAAGAGTGCGTAAAAGGCGACCAGCGGATTATCAAAGGGAATTCCCGTCGGCAGTGGAAATTTAAGTACTTCTAAATAAGTAAGGCCGTCCAACAAGACAACGAGTAAAATTAAGCTTAAAGCTCCGCTAACAATAGCAATTATTTTTGCAATTTTTAAGTTGATCTTTAAGACGTTAAACTTATAATAGTGAAGCACAAAGGAAGCAACAAAGGTTAAACTAGCTAGTCCAAAGCCTAATCCGCCAAAAAGCGTCATTAACTTTCCTTGTAAGTGTGTCCCACCAAAGGTCAGCGGTAAGAAGACTAACATTAAACTTACACCTCCAAGTAAAACACTTCCTAAAATTAAGAGATGTTTTCCTTTAAAAAGTTTCCGAACATCATCCTCTTTCTTTACAAAATCATAAAGACTTAACCCAAGCAAGGTCGCACTAGCAATAAAAAGTAAGCCAAATATAACATAAAGGGTAATTGTCATCTTAAATTTTCTCCTTTCTTAAATACGGTTTTAAAAATTGTCCAGTGTAAGAAGATTTTACTTTGCATACTTCTTCTGGCGTACCAGTTGCAACAACTTCGCCGCCGAAATTGCCGCCCCCTGGACCTAGGTCAATTATATAGTCTGCTACCTTAATAATATCTAAATTATGCTCAATTACAATGACCGAATCACCATTATTAACAATTGCTTGGAGGGCGCCGATTAAACGTGAGACGTCATCAGTATGTAAACCAGTCGTTGGTTCGTCTAATATATAGAGGGTTTTTCCGGTCGGACGCTTTTGGAGTTCAAAGGCTAGTTTTAACCGTTGTGCTTCGCCGCCACTTAACTCCGGAGCGGGTTGCCCTAACTTAATGTACCCTAAGCCAATATCATTTAAAGTTTGCAGTCTTCTAACAATTTGGGGCCGATTACTAAAGAAACCAAGCGCATCTTCAACTGTCATATTTAAGACATCGACAATGTTTTTGCCGTGATATTTAATCGCCATTGTATCATCGTTATAGCGGTTACCATTACACATTTCACATTTTACATAAACGTCAGGTAAAAAGTTCATGGCAATGCGAACAACGCCAGCACCTTCACAATGCTCACAGCGGCCACCCCTCGTGTTAAAGGAAAATTGACCTTTATCGTAGCCTCTTGCGCGCGCATCAATACTTTGACTAAATAAGTCGCGAATGTCATCAAAAACTTTTGTATACGTTGCAGGATTACTGCGTGGGGTGCGACCAATTGGATCTTGGGAAATATTAATTACTTTATCAATATGTTGTAAGCCATTAATTTTTTCAAAATCACCTGGGAACGTTTCAACACGCCGTAAATAGCCGTCAACGGCTTTAAAAATTACTTCCTCAACTAAACTACTTTTTCCTGAGCCACTAACGCCGGTGACAACGGTCAGTGTATTTAAAGGAATCGTCACATTAATATGTTTTAAATTATTAACACTTGCCCCTAACACTTCTAAAGCGTACCCATTTCCTGGCATCCGTCGGGGCGGGAGGGGAATAGTTTTTCTACCCGCTAAATAGTCGCCAGTAATTGATTTAGGTTCGTTCATTACGTCTTTAAGTGAGCCACTTACGACAACTTCGCCCCCATGTACTCCTGCTCCAGGGCCGATGTCAACGATAAAATCTGCACTCCGAATTGTATCTTCATCATGTTCTACCACAATTAAAGTATTACCTAAATCAACCATATCTTTGAGCGCTTGAATAAGGCGGTCATTATCCCGTTGGTGAAGACCAATACTTGGTTCATCTAAAACATAGAGAACACCGGTTAATTTTGAGCCAATTTGGGTAGCCAGTCGAATCCGTTGTGCTTCACCACCAGACAGTGATTTACTTGAACGGGCAAGCGTTAAATATTCAAGACCAACTTTAATTAAAAAGGTTAAGCGATGATTAATTTCGGTGAGCACTAAATCACTAATTGTTTTATCGGTTTTATTTAAGGTAGTGCGGGTTTGCACCAAAAACTCTTGTAAATCGCTAATTTCCATCATTGTTAAGTCATAAATGTTTTTGGTATTAATTTGTACCGCTAAGGCCGCTTCGTTAAGTCGTCGTCCACCACATGTCTGACACGTTGTGTCACGCATAAACTTTTCATAGTATTGGCGCATTTGTTCACTCGTGGTTTCTTCATATAGACGCTCGATACGGGCCTTAACCCCTTCAATCCGCCCGCGTTTATGGAGCGTATTCCCACTAGAACTAACAATTTTATATTCGTGTTCTTTGGGAGAACCATTTAAAATAATTTGTTGATGGGTTTTGGTTAATTCTCGATAAGGAACGTGCATTGGAATGTCATATAATTCACAAAGTTTAACGAATTCTTGCCATTCAATATTTTTGCTTCCAACAATATTGCGATGATATTCAACGGCCCCTTCGGCTAAACTCATCGTTGGAAAAGGGACAAGTAAGGATAAATCAACTTCGCGTTTAATTCCTAAGCCGCGACATTCAGGACAAAAGCCGAGCGGAACATTAAAACTAAAAAGGCGTGGTTCAAGCCGCGGGACACTGAAGCCACAATGGGGACAAGAGTTATGCGAAGAAAAAAGCACTTCTTCATTATTAAATAAAACAACAACATAACCGTGAGAATAATCAAGGGCAGTTTTAATGCCTTCAAAAATTCGCGAACGGTTTTCTTCCGTAAGTGTTACCCGATTGACTACTAAATCAATGTCATAGCGTTTATTTTTATCTAATTCACCAACACTATCAAGCGTGATAATTTCTTTATTAATCCGAACCCGAACAAAGCCTTCTTTGGCTACTTTTAATAAGGTCTCTTTATGACTTCCTTTTTGGGCGGTGACAAGCGGGGCTAAAATTTGAATGCGGGTTTTTTCGGGATACTCATAAACTTTATTTAAAATTTGTTCCGGCGAAAACGCTTTAATTGGAATATGATGATTAGGACAAAAAGGGGTCCCAATCCGCGCGAATAAAAGCCGAAAATAATCGTAAATCTCCGTAATTGTCCCCACGGTGGAGCGCGGATTATTGCTGGTTGACTTTTGTTCAATGCTAATCGCTGGACTTAATCCTTCAATTGAATCAACATCAGGCTTAGCAACACTGCCTAAAAATTGCCGCGCATAACTACTTAAACTTTCAACATAACGCCTTTGTCCTTCGTTATAAATCGTGTTTAACGCTAAAGTCGATTTTCCTGATCCCGAAAGACCAGTAAAAACAACAAGTTTATTCTTGGGAATGCGCAGGCTGATGTTCTTTAAGTTGTTGTCCCGTGCGCCTTTAATAATAATGTAATCTTTTTCGCTCATACGTTTCATTTTACCGCATATGTCAAGTTTTCATGAGAAAAATGACTACAAAAATTATTAGTGCTTTATCTTTATCTAAATTTCGTTATAATATGTCTAGTCGGGACGTAGCACAGCTTGGTAGTGCGCTACCTT
>CAYJDS010000026.1:0-10613 GCA_964369015.1 uncultured Staphylococcaceae bacterium
CTCACATGCCTTTCACGCATGCATTCATGGGTTCGAATCCCGTACGGGTCACCAATTTAGAAACAGAAGCTTACCGAAAATCAAGGTAGGCTTTTTTATTGCTTGTTTTGTTATGATGGCCACAGTAGTGGAACAAAATGCAACGAAAGAAAATAGCAGCGGTGGAAAACGAAATGACGAACCATCTTATAGTTGTAATTGTTTACTGCTAGTGAATAAACTCCAACATATTGTGAATACATGTGAACAAATTCAAAAATAAGTACCAAATATTTGAGGTGCAGAGTATGAGTTGGTTAGTGGCACTATCCAACTGATTCAAACCTTTTGCATTAATTTTCATTTATTTGATACTATCAAACGTTTAGAAAGTGATATAATCCTTCCATGGCCCGTTGGAGAAGCGGCTTAACTCTCATGCCTCTCACGCATGCATTCATGGGTTCGAATCCCGTACGGGTCACCAAGATTATTATTAATGCCAATCGAAAAACAAGGTTAGTGTTTTTATTGAAGACATGAACAAAGATGTAACTATCTATAGATAAGAACTTTTTGGGAGAAGAAGTTTAATTTATGAAGTATTGGTTTTTGTTACTAATCGATGCTGAATTAAAAGCGGTGATCTCGGGTGTTTTTCTAAAAAAATCTTTGTTTGATTTCAAATTTTCAATATAAAAATCGTATTTTCACCGACAAAAAGGCTTTGTGTTGAATTTTTAGGTTGTAAAATATGCATTTTTAATAATTTTAGTATTCATTGTTGACTAAATAGCTTTTTCTAATGTTATAATGCTTATATAAGTTTATTTTATTTAAGGGGAAAAATATGAAAATTACGACAAGATTCGATGTTGTTCGATTAGAAGACGGCGATTTAAGTATTAATGACATCGTAAAATCACTAGCCAAATTGCCAATAAGTGAACTTGTGAAGTTTTTAAAGGCACCACATTTTTACTCACGCCGCGATTACGCAACTATTTTGAAAAATGTCATGAAAGAAGAAGTTTCTAAATTCAAACTTGTTTCTAGTGTGGCCGAAAAAGGACTGGCTCATGATTTTTATAGTCGGCTTGATTTCTTTGAAGATAGCCCGGTGACAGTTCTTGAAAATCTCTTCTTAAAAATGGTAAAAAATCAACCAGAATTAGTTGATATGCTGTTAGAAGATTTATGGCTTTTTGCACTTCAAGTTGTTGAGGGTAAAAACAAAGAATTAGTTGCGCTTATTAAACGCGGCCAATCAAGCACCACGAGTCCCATTGTTCTCAGAGACCTATTTCCAACAATCGGTAGTTTGTTTGAAGATGAGGTCGGTGATATTGATGGCGTTTTAATCAGTGGATTTACCAAAAAATCAATTCATAGCGCAACGCTTAAAGAATTACGTCAAATCGGCGAACGGTTTGCGATTCCATTACCAACAACGATTACAAAACAAGATATCTTTGATGGTATTATTGCATTGCTCCCACGGGTTGCCAAAGCTAAAGATATTCCCGCAATTACTGAAGATTTACAAGATATGACCATTGCTGAATTAAAGGCTTTTGTTGAAAAACACAATCTTGAAGTGGCAACCGAACTTAAAAAAGTCGATATTGGCGAAATTCTTGTTGCTGAATTTGATAAATTAGGTCATCCAGAAGTTTATGATGATTTAGAGTTTGTTCTGCCAGAAAGAGTGGATGACAAAGGCGTTGTGGAAGATGACTCCAAAGTTGACCACTTAACCGAAAAAATTAAGAAATTAGAAAAAGAACTTGCTTCACGTCCAGTTGAACAAGCGGTTGTCACTAAAGAAGTCATTAAAGAAGTAGTTGATCATACTGCGGTTGAAGAATCTGCGGCGCGAATCGTTGAACTAGAAGAGGAATTAAGAGCCTTACGCGAAGAGTTAAGAATTAAACCACGCGAAGTCGTTAAGGAAGTGCAAGGACCAACTGTTGTTCGCACCGTTGTTAGTAAAAAAGAACTTCTCAGACAAAAAGAAAAATACGAGGCAATTATTGCTGAACAAGAAAAAGAACGGGCGCTTTTCTTAACCCAAAGTGACGAACAAGCCGAAGTACTCGCTAAATATAACGAGATTAAGGAACAATTAGCGAAAAAAGAAGTTGAATTAGAAGAAGAAGTTAATAAACGGCAAACCGCACCAATTCGGCGTGAAGAAGAGGTTGTTTCCCGTTATGAAGAACCAGGTGCTTTATATAACATTAACGCAAAAGTCGATCGACTGGTTGACAAAATTCATGAATTACAATTAGAATTGGTCCGTCGTGAAGCGCGACGTTATGATTATGATGAAGAACCAAAGAGTCGGCAACAAGATTCAAGTGTCAATGATACCGAAGTGAATCTTTATTTTGATAGTAATCTTGCTAAACAAATGCTTGCTCGTCAAAAAGGCGCTAGTGGCAAACGAGTACTTGAAAAGAAACCAAGGAAAAAAATGCGCAAAGGCGTCAAAATCTTTTTATGGACGCTTTTCATTCTTATTTTGTTAACGGTCGGGGTCTTTATGTTGGGCTGGGCTGCTGTTCAATATTGGGGCGCACCATTTGCCGGACCACCGTGGTTAGCCGATACTTTTAACGCAGCAATTAGTTGGCTTCATAGCATTGTAAAATTAGTTTTTGATACAGTTGCTAGTTGGTTTAATTAGTGCCAACTTCATTGAGGAAAGGAATTTAGTATGAGTAAAAAGAAGATAATTGCCGAATTAGAACAACGAATAGCTGTGCTCGAACAGGATTTGGAAGAAAAAAGTATTCCAGTTGAAAATCCGCCAGTAAAAACAAGAGGCAAAAATTCAATTAATGTCTATATGGATAGTGACTTTTTTCGACCACTTGTTGGCAGTGAAAAGGAACGTTTAGTAATCCGAGAACGCCATGAAATAACCCAAGAAAGACCACAATACCGGAGTGGAGAATCAAGACTATCGGGAGCGAAGCCTAAAAAACAAAGTCGTTGGGCGGCAAATCTTTGGAAGTTTGTCAAAGGATTCTTTCGGGTATTATTTGTCCTTCTAGTAATTGCCTTAATTCTTGCAATCGTTGCCTTAATTGGTTTAGCGATTGTTTGGGCACTCGTTAACTTTAATGTTGTTGCCGCAAACGCCAATCCATTTATTGATTTTTGCTGGAAGGCGATAGGTCGAATATTTAGAATCTTTGGCTATCAAGTTCCACGGATTTAATTACTTTATTTATAAATAGAATGCAGGGAGAATTTTATGGTTCTCCCTTTTTGTTATAATAAAATTATAAGGAGGGGATTATGTTAAAAGTTAATGATCTGGCGCCAAAGTTTACGCTCTTGAATCAAGAAGGAAAGCCAGTTAGTCTTGATGATTTTCATGGGCGGAAAGTAATTCTGTATTTTTATCCACTTGATTTTACGAAAGGCTGTAGTTTACAAGCCCAAAGTTTTGGTAAGTATTATGAAGAATTCTTACGTTTAGGGTATGAAGTAATCGGGGTCTCGCGAGATGAAGTTGAATCGCACAAACGGTTTTGTACTGCCAATAATATTCCATTTATTTTGCTAAGTGATCCATCCTTTAAAACAATCAAAGATTATGGGGTTTATATTGACGATGTTCATTATCGCGACTTGGTTATTAATTCACGGCGCGTTACTTTTGTTGTTAATGAAGCAGGTGTAATTACTCATGTATTCCCCGATGTTGACCCTGAATCAAGTAGTGCTGAATTACTAGATATACTAGCAAAATAGGGCCGTTTTGCTGGCTAATTAATAATGTTTAGCAAAGTTTATTGCTTTTTTTAATTGACGTTATGAAATTTAAAAATTGTGTGATAGAAATTTGAATTCTCAAATTTTTAGTTTTCTTAAGAAAAAAATAGAAGTCTATTTTAAAACAGACATCCAAAAAGAGCTTTAAATTTAGGATTTCTTGTTTTTGTTATACGGATATTTTTTTACCGATTTACTTTACATTGACGCGCTCGCGCGTGTATAATAAGCGCAATGGAGGGATAAAATATGCGCTTATTTTCCACAATAGGTCGACGTAAAATTGTTGGCCACAAAAAAGAAAGTTTGGTGCTTGATCCAGTAGAGTTAGCAATCGAAAAAGTAACACATGTCTATTTTCCGCTTGTTGCTGGTAATGGGGCACCATATAATCCACTTGTTAAGGTTGGAGACAAGGTAAAAATAGGAACTAAAATTGCCTTTCGTGAACAATTTTCTGTTCCGCTTTTTAGTAGTGTCTCGGGCGAAGTGGTTGGAATCGAAAAACGTTTTAATGCCGTTACGGGACGACAATGCGACCACTTGGTTATTAAAAATGATTACAAATGTACTAAAGATGTGCCATTAAAAAAAGTAGGACTAGACGAAAGCAAGGAAGCAATTGTTAGTGGAATTAAAGAAGCCGGTATTGTTGGCCTTGGTGGGGCAGCGTTCCCAACCTGGGTTAAATACAACAATGTTGCAAATATTCACACCGTTGTTATTAACGCAGTTGAATGTGAACCATATTTAACAACTGACTTTATTAGTGCTACTGAAAATGCAAGTAAAATTGTTGGTGGCGCTCGTTACTTACAAAAAGCGGCGGGAGCACCCAAAATTATCATTGCTATTAAAGTTCATAAAGATGCAGCCCGTGACGCTTTAATTGCTGCCGCTAGTGAGTTTGAAGATATTAAAATTGTTGAAGTTCCTGACCGTTATCCAATGGGTTGGGAAGCAACCTTAATTTATGAATTGTTTAAGAAGCGCTACGCTAAATTACCAGCAGAAGTTGGAGTTGTTGTTAATAACAGTACAACCGCGATGGAAGTTTATGAGGCTTTAGTTAATGGTGAACCAATAACAAAGCGTCTGATTACGATTAGCGGAAATGCGGTGAAAAATGCGCGCAATATTTATGTTCCAGTTGGGACATTAGCCGAAGTTGTCTTAGCAGAATTTGAAATTGAACAAGAAAAAGAACTTAATCTTTTAGCGGGTGGGCCAATGACTTCAGGGCCCCAACCTAACGCGAGTTTTGCCCTTCAAGCTGCGCATGGTGGGCTGACCGTTTTAGAACGCGTTAAATTTAGAAGTATTCCGTGTTTACGTTGTGGAGCCTGTACGGCAAATTGCCCGGCTGGCATTCAACCAGTGGAAATTATGCGTGCTTTTGAAGCACGTGATTACGTGCGACTTGAAAAATTAGAAACATTACGTTGCGTGGACTGCGGACTTTGTAGCTATGTTTGTCCGAGTAAGATTGAAGTTAGTGACTTTGTGAAAAAAGCCAAAACAATCTTACGTGTTCATCAACAAGGAAAGAAGTAGGTGAAAGATATGAATATTGTTAGTGGTACCGCTCCCTTTCAACGGAAAACACGCGAAACAAAGCATATAATGCGGGAACTCTTAATTGGGTTAGCCGTTATCTTTGTGGCCGCGGTTGTCTATAATTTCTTTCTAGGGATTAATTACGGATTTAAAACGATTGGAATAATGGTTGTTAGTATTTTGTTTACTTTAATTAGTGACATAATTGCTGGCAGTCTTCGTTATAGTAAAGAAAAGCACGGAAACTTTGGTGAATATATCGTTAGTTTTGTTAAAGATAACTTTAGTATTGTTACGGGTGTTATTTTTGCGCTAACCGTGCCAATTGGCACCCCAGTCTATGTTGTTATTATTGGTAGTATGTTTGCAACTTTAATTGCAAAACACGTTTTTGGTGGTTTTGGTCATAATATCTTTAACCCCGCCGCAATGGGACGGATTTTTCTGGCCCTTGCTTTTGGTGGTCAACTTAAAGCTTATTTACCCGGCGGAGAAAATCTTGGAGGATTAACTGCGGGGGCAACCGTGACCGGAGTCTTTTCTGGAAACGGCGCTGGCAAATTTATTATCGGTGCTTTACCAAGTAACGTCAGTCTGCTTGATTTATGGATTGGTAATCATAGTGGCGCGCTTGGAGAAACCTTTACATTATTAATTTTAATTGTTGGAGTTGTCCTTGCGGCACGTGAAGTTATTAATTGGCGCACGCCAGTCTTTATGCTTGGTACCGTGGCCGTTAGTAGTCTTTTCCTCGGGCTTATTGGTGGCGTTAATGTCTTTGAATATATGTTACTTCAATTAGGATTAGGCGGTTTGATGTTTGGTGCTATCTTTATGTTTACTGATCCAGTCACCGCACCGACGAGTAATTTCGGCAAAGCACTGATTGGTATTTTTGCCGGATTTTTTAATGTCTTAATTAGAATTGCCGGTGGTTACCCAGAAGGGACCGCCTTTAGTATTGCGCTAGTTAACGTAATTTCCCCAATGATTGATCGATTCATCACTGGACGGACTGATACAAAGTTATGGAAACCATATACGGCTTCTGGTATCTCCTTTGTTTTAAGTGTTGGTATCTTAAGTTGGGTTGGCGCAGCGAAAATGCCAAGTGTGGAACCTGGTCCAATTGAGCCTGATGAACCAGAAGTTCACGTTACATATTTGGGCAAGTTTGATAGTGCAGCTCCTGCGACTGAATATAGTGGAACATTCACGACTAATGTTGAGGTCGGACTAGATGTTAATTATCATATCGTTAAACTTGAATACGATGTAATTGCTAATCCCGAAAATTATGCGGATGCTGAAATTGACGCGGTTGTGGATTATTATACTTCAATTAGTGTTTCCGAGTTCAAATCACTTGAAGCGCCAAAACTAAGTGGGGGAACAACGGGAACGACGGTTGTCGGTCAAACAGGCGAACATATTATTCCTAATAAAATCTTTACATCATTTGCACTCTACAGTGCGATTGATGACGCGCTTAAAAATATTGACGTCTATCAAGGAGAGCATGGACCTGATTCACCAAGTGATTATTATAATGGCGAACCGCTTACTGTTAAAGTTGATGTTTACGTTGATAAGGTTGAAAATAAAATTAAAGTGGTTGATGTTTTAGAAGGTGAACACAGCGAAGGTTACCAAAATTGGGATGAAAAAGGCGAAGAAGTTCTCGAGTTATATCATGATGTTGATGTTACAACATTCTTAGCCTATACTTCAGAAATTGAAATGATTCCAAGTGATAAACTTAGTGGTTTTGCTGGCGTTACTTGGTCACGTGGGCATATATTTGCCGCTGTCCAAGCTGCTTTAGTAGGATACGGAGGTTAATATGGCAAAGAAAATGAATAAAATATTAAAATTGACACTCTTTTTAGGGGCGACCGCGTTGATCTCAGGCGGGCTCTTAACAGCGGTGCATTTACTTACCGCGCCAATTATTGAAAAAACCGAACTTAATCGGAAGTATGACGGTTATAAGAAAGTTTTAGGGATTGAAGATTTTGGTAGTGTTGAAGAAGAAGCGGTAAGTGAAGACTTAATAAAAGCAGGCGTAACTGCAAAATCTAGTTTTTATAACGGAGATGATTTACTTGGAGTCGTCTACGATGTTGATATGCGGGGATATGCGCCTAATGTTAAATTCCAACTTGGAATAAAAGATGATAAATTTGTCGGCTTTAATTTATTATCGCACAGCGAAACACCAGGATTTGGGGCGGATTTACTTTCAAGAGTCGACACTAATATTAATCGTGATCAACCATCAATTGATTCTGAAATTTTTGTTGGTGAATTAGGCACTACCGGTGTTTCGATGACTGGAACGCCACTTAAAAATGTCTTTACCGTATGTGCTTCTGACTTTAAAGGAGGTAATTAAAATGAAAAAATCAAAAGTCTTTAAAGATGGACTCCTTAGTAATAACGCTGTTTTTGCACTTTTCCTTGGGATGTGTCCAACACTAGCGACCACCAAAACTTTTATGGGAGCGCTCGGAATGGGGCTTGCCGTAATTGTGACCTTAATTTTAACAAACGTCCTTGTAAGTTTAGTGCGAAAGATTGTACCAAACGAAATTCGAATCCCGGTTTTAATTGTTATTATTACCACGGTTGTCTCAATTGTTGAAATGAGTATGACAGCCCTGATGTTTGATTTAGCGCAAACGCTCGGGGTTTATCTTTCACTGGTTGCCGTTAACTGTATTATTCTTGGAAGAGCGGAAGCGTTTGCCATGAAAAACACCGTTGCTGATTCATTCTTTGACGCTTTAGGTACCGGATTAGGTTTTCTTGGCGGATTACTCATTCTTTCCTTTTTCCGTGAATTTATTGGCACGGGCGGTTTAGTCTTTAGCTCACTATTTACTGGTAAAGTGTTGTGGAGTTTCCAACTTATTCCTGATGCATACACAATCCCAATTTTTACCCAATCTTCGGGTGCCTTCATTATGTTTGGCTTACTTGTTGGGTTACTTAATTTTATTATCGCTAAAGTCGGTGAACACAAAAAAAATAAAGCAGCGGTCCTTAAAGCTGCGGAAGTAGGAGAATAATCATTATGCAATTTTTGTTAATGGGTTTAGGAGCGGTCTTAGTTAATAATATCGTTCTGACAAGATTCTTGGGTATTTGCCCGCTGCTTGGCGTTTCCAAGAAAAATAGCAGCGCAATCGGAATGGCGCTTGCCGTAATCTTTGTTGTTACTTCTAGTGCGATTTTAAGTTATTCACTCTATATGTACGTCTTACGACCACTTAATCTTGAATATCTTAAATTAGTTTCCTTTATTTTAATTATTGCTTCCTTCGTTCAATTTGTCGAAATGGTTTTAAAACGATTTGCTCCGCCTATTTATAAAAGTCTAGGTATATATTTACCACTTATTACGACAAACTGCGTCGTTTTAGCCGTGAGTTTAGATGTCGTAGCCGTTAATGGTGGGGTAGCCACTTATAACTTCTTAAACATGGTTGGTTACAGTTTCTTTACTGCGGTTGGCTACGCCTTAATCCTTATTCTCTTTAGTTTTATTCAAGAGCGGATGATTGCTAATAAGAATACACCACAATCTTTTAAAGGAAGTGGGATTGCTTTAGTGACGCTCGGGTTATTAGTTATGGCCTTTATGGGCTTCAGCGGGATGATTTAAGATGAATCCGGTTTTAAGAGTTATTGCTGGAATTGCCGTCTTTGCCGCGCTTGTTGGTATTTATCTTTTAACGTATTTTTTAAACAAAAAAACAAAAAAACCAGAGGGTTGTGAAATAGTGAGTGAAAATTGCCACAGTTGTCAAGTGACATCTTGTGGTCATAATCCTTTAGAAGGAGAGAAAGAATGAATTATTTATGGGGCGTACTCATTTTCATTGCCGTCGGCGCAATTTTAGGATTATTACTTGGCGTTGCTGACCACTTTTTTACTGTTAAAGAGGATCCACGAATTGCAGAACTACACGGTTTATTACCAGGAATAAACTGCGGGACATGTGGTTATCCAGGCTGTAAAGAAATGGCCCAAGGAATGCTTAAAGGTGAAGTACTTAAAGTTAGTCAATGTCGGCCAAGTCGGCCTGATGCCCGTGCGGCAATTAAAGAATATTTAGATACACATCCCGATGAAAGCGGAAAAATAGTTAAAATCGGACTATAGTTTTAATATTAGAAATGAATAGTAGAAAAGTAAAACTGCATAAAACGGTTTTTGACACCTTTGTCTTTAGTCTCATTTTAGTATTGACAAGTGGACTTTTTGTCGGATTACGGAATGCTTTCAAAACTAATGAACCACTTTATTTTTACGCATTCGTGCAAAATATCTTGATTGATAAGCAACCACTTACGGTTGATAAAACATATGCTTATGATGAAGAGGTTTTTAATGCCCCAATTGAGGTTGAAGTTAAAGGCGGTAAAGTTCGGGTTGAAAAAGAAGAAAGCCCGCTTAATTATTGTTCTTTAAAAGGCTTTACTTCCGAAGTCGGAAATCCGGTTTTATGTTTACCAAATTCATTCTATTTTGTAATTATGGGTGACAGCTATAAAGATGCTCCTCCGCCTTATTATCCAGGTATTACCAATGCGTAAAACACCTCTCTCAAAACGTGAAAAAACAAGAAAACTCGTCAATTTAGCGGTCTTTTTGGCACTTGGAGTAATCTTTAATATTTTAGAAAATTATATCGTCTTTATTCCTTCTCTACCCGGAGTAAAGCTCGGACTTGCAAATAGTATTGGATTGATTTTGCTCGCACTTTATGGGCCATTAGAGTTTTTAGGTATCGGCTTACTCCGCGTTTTATTAAGTGGCGTTTTTAGTGGCTTTGGGACGAGCTTTCTTTTAAGTTTGAGCGGTTTTTTAATTTCTTCAGCCTTTGTTTTACTAGCATATCTTTTTAATAAGTTTTCGCTCTACGGCCTCTCAATCATTAGTGCGGTGATGCATGGAACGGGGCAAGTACTAGTAATTGCGTGGATTTATGAAAACATTTTAATGCTAAATTATTTAGTGATAATGATCGCTAGCGGCTTAGTCACCGGGCTACTTATTGCGTGGCTAGCGAAAACGGTCATCCTTCGACTGCGAATATTTAAGATTGAAAACAGTAATTATGAAATTAATTAAAAAGTTTTTTGATATATTCTCCCCGCTTGAAGTTGTTGTATTATTAATTGCAATTGTTATTTCGACAATAATTTTATTGCCTAGTGGAAGTAGTGCTACGCCCGGATATGTTCTTATTTTTGCCGATCAACAAATTTATTCGGTTAATGGT
>CAYJDS010000027.1:0-9999 GCA_964369015.1 uncultured Staphylococcaceae bacterium
CCCCAAGTTTTACTTTTAGACGAACCGCTCAGTAACTTAGACGCGCGCCTTCGTCTCCAAACCCGCGAAGAAATTCGCCGAATCCAACGTGACACGAAAGTCACAACAATTTTCGTTACCCATGACCAAGAAGAAGCAATGAGTATTAGTGATCAAATCGTTGTTATGCGTAAAGGGGTTGTCCACCAAATTGATGCCCCCCAAGTTGTTTATGACGAACCAGTTGACTTATTTGTTGCAAAATTCCTTGGTTCCCCTGCAATTAATATTTTTAATGGTCATTTAAATAATGGTCAAGTTTTATTACATGGCAATGTTTATCACAAAGGTCTTAAATCAAAAGGCGAGTTCGATTTTAAAGATTTAGCGCTTTATGATATCGCGGTTGAAGGTGGTTATTTAGGCACTAAGGCTGAATATGCTTCCACGATTGGCGTTGAATATGTCGAAGAAGTTGATGAAGAAGTAACTCCTGAAGGCGAAGAAGAAGCTAAGAAGAAAAACATCTTCAAAGACTTAATCAATAAACTTAAAGTTAAGCCTAAAAAGAAATACGTTCCAACGCCAATTGAAGGCGAATTAAATCTGCAGTCAATTTTCCAAGAAATAATCATGGGCGGCTATCGCGCTCCGTTTGATGAATTTGAAGAAAAAGTTGGCGGCTTAATCGTTAAAGCGGGAGTAAATCGCGATGTTAAAATCGGCGTTCGTCCCGAAGCTTTCACTTTAGACAAAAATGAAAATCCGGCGATTGAAGTTGATGTTCTCTTTATTGAACATATCGGACGTGATATTACGATTGTTGGCAACATTCATGGCCAAAAGAACAAAATCCGCGTTATTATTCCTGCCGAAGAACGGCATAAAGTTAACGCTGAAACAATTAAAGTATATCCAAAGCGTTTCTATCTATTTGACCTTGATGGTTCAAGAGTTCTTTAGGTGAATGTTATGACAAAAAAATCAAATCGGAAAGGAGCGACAAGATGAGTGAAGAAGTATTATTCATTGATAAAGGGCCGTTAGCCACGAAGCAAAGCAAAATCATGCCGATTTGGCTCAAAGCTTTAATTGCGCTGTTGCCCGCTCTTATTTTCCTTGTAATTTTTACAATCTATCCTATATTTAACACTGCTCTCATTTCCTTTATTAAAAACTTCTCGTGGCAAAATGGCATGGGTAGTTTTGCGATAGGTAGTTACATCCGTCAATTAGATATGCATAACAATTGGGATTCTAAGTGGTATGCAATCATGTATGAAGAGTTGGGAGCGACGGCAGTTAGGCCGCTTAAACCACTAATTACGTTTGATAACTTTAGATTAGTTATTACTGACCCTTATTTCCAACAAGCACTAGGTAATACCGCAATACTTACTATTATTTCTGTCCCGCTGACGATTATTATTTCCCTATTCTTAGCGGTATCCCTTAATTCGATTAAACCACTACGTGGTTTTTTCCAAACAATTTTCTTCCTACCATATGTGACAAACTCGATTGCGCTCGGGATGGTCTTTAATACGCTCTTCTCGCCGCAGACCGGCGGGATTATGAACCAAGTAGTGATGGCTTTTGGGGGCAACCCGCGGGCTTGGATTAACTTTGGTTTTGACCAACCAGGAACAGAAGTATCGACAAAATGGTCGTTAGGACTCGCAATTATTGTCCAAACAATTTGGTCAGGGTTAGCCTTTAAGATTCTCGTCTTCATGAGTGGGCTTGCTAGTATTGATCGACAATATTATGATGCAGCGCGGATTGACGGGGCAAATCGATCAACAATTATGCGGCGCATTACCGTTCCACTTTTAAGTCCGCAGATTCTCTATATAACGATTACCTCCTTTATTGGGGCGTTTAAAGCTTACCAAAGTATTATTTCTATCGTTGGTAAGGGAACTTCGCCAGTTGATATGGGGGGCGCCGACGGAACACAATGGCTTACCGTTGTTGGGTATGTTTATAAGTTCCGTGATACAAACTTACCAGTCGCCGCGGCTGGTTCAATCGTCTTATTAATTATTATCTTGCTCATTACGCTTGTACAAATGCAAGTTTCCAAGCGTCGGGTTCACTATTAAGGAGGGGTTATGGAAAATACCGAAAAAAAATTACATGACGAAGTAGTCTTAACTCCTGAAGAACAAGGCGTTTTAGCAGAAGTTGAAAATACGGCTGATGATCGTTTTATTCCGTCATTTGAAAAAACTAAAGAATACAAGACACGGGCAATTGTGGTGAAAGTCATCACTTATGTTTTCTTATCAATCTTTGCCCTCTTTATGCTCTTACCGTTTTGGTTCATGATTTCTGTCTCGCTTAAGGCGCCACTTGAATACGCCCGTGAAGTTACAACTGGGCTAAAGCTATTTACTACCAATCCAACCTTAATTAACTTTGAAATTATTTTAGGGGGCAGCATTGAAGGACGCGAAAGCTTACTGCCAAGTCAGTTATTAAACGTCATCACGACCTCTAGTGGCAAAATTAACTTCTTGCCATATTTCTTAAATACAATTATCGTTGCGCTTATTTCAACGATGTTTACAATTATTACAACAGTTTTGGCCTCGTTTGCGTTCGCGCGGCTCGATTTCAAAGGGAAAAACTTCCTCTTTAGTATTCTACTAGCGACGATGATGGTTCCGGGGGAAATGATGCTTATTACCAACTATCAAACGACGGTTGGAATTGGTTGGGAAAACAGTTTCGCTGCGCTTATTTTTGTCCACGGCGTTAGTGTCTTCTACATTTTCTACTTAAGACAAACATTCCAACAAATTCCTAATGAACTTTTCTTAGCCGCTAAAGTTGATGGCTATGGTGAATTTCGCTATTTATGGCGCGTAATGATTCCAATTGCGATGCCAACAATTGTGACAGTTTTAATCTTAAATGTGATGGGAAGTTGGAACGCCTTTATTTGGCCGACCTTAATTGCTAATGGCAACAATAGCTTCCTCTACCAAAATTTTGGAATTGAGCACTCAATGAAACTCGTTAGCAACGGGCTTATGAGTCTCTTTACCAGTGAATTCTCAAGTTTTGACACGGTTAAAATTGCCGGGTCAATGATTATTAGTGCGCCACTCCTCATCATCTTCATTATGTTTAGAAAATACATTATGACTGGTGTCTCACGAAGTGGTATTAAAGGATAGCGCTCTTTAAAAATAGTTTATAATAAACGAAGAAAGGAAAAAAATATGAAAAATAAAAAAACATTCGGTATGATGTCATTAGTCTTACTTACCGCCCTTAGTGGTTGTAACAAAGACGATCGTACCAAAGTTCAATTTTGGACCGGATTTGGCACCGGCATTAATAAGGTTTTACAAGACGATCTTTTAAAACGTTTTGAAGAAAAAAATCCTGATGTCAAAGTTGAATATACGACAAAGGGTGGATATCCCAATTTAATGCAAGCGATGACCTCTTCAATTAGTAACAATGCTTATCCGCATATTGCTAATGGTTATCCTGATCACTTTGCAACCTATGCAAACTCGCAAATTGTTATTGATCTTAACACTACCTCCTATATCAAAAATCCCAATCCGGAAGTAGGAGTAGATATTGAGCAATATTTGCCAAACTATATGAATGAAAACCTTGAACTTATTCCAGGCGCAATTACCGGGTTACCATTTAATAAGTCAACCGAAGTAATGGTTGCCAACCAAAGTTTCTTTGACGTTGCTACTAAACTTGATCCAACGGTCAAAGTGCCAGAAACATGGCAAGAATTAAGAACTCAAGGCGAAAAAATTAAACTGCTTGCTAAAAATAATGGGTGGTTTGGAAAATTAGTTAAACATGATGGGACGACCCTTGTTAAACCTGAAAAACCAACTCCAGCCCAAATTGCTGAACTAGTTCCGCTCGTAGCCTTTGATTTTACGACCGTAAAAGAAGAGGAATTCATTCCGTTTAGTTGGGATAGTACCGCAAACTTCTTTATTACAATTGTCCGCCAATGGGATGCACAGTTTACCGAACAAGGTGCAACATTCCAAAGTGGAAAAATGGTTTTCCATAAAGAACCAAATATGGCAAAAACGGTCGCAGCTTTAAAATATTTCCAAGACCTCTATAAAGATAAAATTGTTGGTTTACCAATTACTTATGGTGAATCAAGCTTTTCATCGAAACCATTTAAAGAAGGTAAATTAGTTTTAACAATTAGTAGTAGTGCGGGTGCTGATGAAAATATACCAGTTGGAACTACTGACTTTCCGTTTGAAGTTTCAGTTAATAAGATTCCGTATAACGAAGACCACCCTGACTTAAAATACGTTATTTCACAAGGAACAAATCTTGCCCTTTTCACTCGCGGAAAAATCGCTGATGAAAAGACAAGAAAAGAACGTAATGCCGCATGGCGGTTACTCCGTTACTTAACTTACGAAGTAAACCACGAATTTGGGATGAGAACTTCCTACTATCCAGTAACTGACGGCACAATGCTTGCCGAAGATGAAAGCAATCCACGTTATCAAGACTATAAACTTTATAAAGAATTCCTAAATGCTGATGAAGTCGATGCAACTGAAAAAGCAATTCGCGACGCAGCAAGAGTCCAAGCTGATGGCTATCAAGAAAAAGATGCAGAAGGCGAACAACTTTGGATACAATTCGTTGATCCTGGCTTTATTGGTTCAGCGCGGATTCGGGATGAAGTTTCGTTTGTTATGGGCCAAATCTTTGCTGATGGTTTAACCCCAGAATTAGCAATAAAGGGTGTTGTTGATAAACTCCCACTTTATGCATAAGAAATAAGAAAGAAGGAAGAAGATGAAAAAGAAATTTTTAAAATTTGGTGTAGGCTTTCTTGCTGTGGCCGCTTTAGCGGGCTGTGGTGGTGGAAAAGCCTTATCCGCGAGTGAATTTGAAATCGCAGTCAATAATCTTGCGACTGTCGTCCCCCTCGCCCTTGACATTGTCACCGGTGAACAAGTTCCAACTAACATAAGTCGTGAGGGCGATAGTTTACCAATCCCAGAATTAAAAAACGGGAACAATTTAAAGTTAATTACCAGCGGAACACTCCACTATGAAGACGAAGAAAATAACGTCTTCCTTTATCCAGATTTCAAAATTAGTTGGAGTTACTTAGTTAGTGATTCCACCGCAAAATTTGATTTCCAAGAAGATGAAGGGTTCATGCTTGGTATCCCTGACTATCCCAAATATAAGGAAGGCGAAGACATTCCCGCCAGAGTTGCCGCTCGTTTATACGCTAAAATTACAATTGGCAAACGAACTGAAACACTCAATATTGATGTTATCTTAAAACCGCAAGCGATTATTGAAGAATATACAATCGCGGAAATTCGTTCCGAAGCAGTTAGTAAACAAATCGTTAAAGTTAAGGGTTATGTCCACGGCATTCTTGCTGACTGGAACTCGGTCGGTATTGCTGATGGCGACTGGGGAATTGGACTCTACCGGACTGACACTGATTATGTTGATAAATTTAAGATTGGTGATTTAGTTGAGGCTATTGGTGAATACTCGGTTTATAATGGCTTGACCCAAATTCAATTCATTAAATCAATTACTGTTCTTGATCCAGAAAATTTCCCAGCTATTAAGAAACCAACGCTGACAACCTACACTATGGATGAACTTTATGAAACGATTGAGTCTGGCTGGCCAGGTCAACCAACCAACACCTTGTTTGGTCGCGACAATAGTATTGTTACTTTTGATGCCCCATTCCGCTTCAAAGAAGTTCAAGACCGTGATGGTAAGGTCGTCGGATTTGCTGGATTTGACACTGGTGGTTCGAGCCACACAAACGTTATTCTTGTAGGTACTGATAGTACCGGCTACAAATTTGATGTTATTCTCTCGATTAACTACCATATCGGAAGCGCAAATCAAACCGCGATTAAAAATTGGTTAGAAGCAAACCAAGACAAAGACATTTACTACCGTGGCGCAATTAGTGCATACAACAAGTTTGTCCTTGGACCATATGAATTTGCTGGTCACTTTGCTACCACGCAATTTACTGAATAGTATTCATTAAAGATAAGTTATTGAAACCTCGAGTCATCCTCGGGGTTTTTTATTTGCAAAACGCGGGAAAAGAAGCGTATAATTAAACATGTTTTCTGGACCGTTAGCTCAGTTGGTAGAGCAGCTGACTCTTAATCAGCGGGTCACAGGTTCGAGTCCTGCACGGTCTACCAGTTAAGATTTAAACTCCTTCTACGAAAGGAGTTTTTTCTTATTCTTTTTGATTATTGCCTTAATCGGTAAAAACGTCCCTTGTTCTTACAACTTCACTTTAAAAAAACGAACCATTTCTTTATAATTAAAGAAAGATGAAAATGTGGAGGTCATTATGGCAGTAAAAAAATCATTTCTCTCAATGGACGGGAATACTGCAGCAGCACGGGTTAGTTATTTATACACCGATATTGCCGCAATTTACCCAATTACTCCTTCTTCGCCAATGGCGGAGTTAGTCGATTTATACGCAAGTCAAGGTAAACTTAATTATTTTGGCACTAAAGTAAAAGTTACCGAATTACAAAGTGAAGCGGGTGCAGCTGGTGCTGTCCACGGATCACTTCAAGGCGGGGCACTAGCGACAACCTATACCGCGTCTCAAGGTTTATTACTTATGTTGCCAAATATTTACAAATGGGTTGGTGAACTTTTACCAGCCGTACTTCATGTTAGTGCCCGTGCCATTGCCGCCCGGTCCTTAAGTATTTTTGGTGACCACCAAGATATTTATGCCGTCCGTCAAACCGGTGTAACAATGATGGTCTCTCATAGTGTTCAAGAAGTGGCCGATCTCGCGCACGTTGCCCACTTAACCGCATTAAGCGCTAGTGCACCGGTCCTTCATTTCTTTGATGGATTCCGGACTAGTCACGAAATTCAACATGTGGAAGTGGTTGATGATGAAGAATGGCGCAAACTTTTACCAGTTGATAAAGTCGCATCTTTCCGCGCCCGCGCCTTAAATCCGCATACCAACGCTGTTACCCGTGGCGGAGCGGAAAACGATGATATTTATTTCACTGGCAAAGAAGCCCAAAACAAACATTATGCGGCAGTCTTAGATACCGCAATTCATTATTTTGATGAAGCAAGTCGCTTAAGTGGCAGAACTTATGCGCCGTTTGTTTATTACGGGGCTAAAGATGCCACCAAAGTTATTATTGCAATGGGTTCAGTTACGGAAGCATTAAGCGAAGTAGTCGACGATTTAACTAAAAAAGGCGAAAAAGTTGGGATTATTAAGGTTCACCTTTATCGTCCGTTTAGCGCAAAGCACTTAGTTAGTGTCATTCCTGCAAGCGTCAAGAAAATTGCTGTCCTCGACCGCACGAAAGAAATGGGCGCCCTTGGGGAACCACTTTATGTTGATGTTGTGACCGCATTACGCCAAGAAGGAAGAGATATTCCCGTTGTCGTTGGTGGCCGGTATGGTTTAAGTAGCCGCGACACCCAACCTAAACATTTAAAAGCCGTCTTTGATTTCTTAGATGAAAAACCATGGAATTCCTTTACGGTCGGGATTAAAGATGACGTTACGCACCTGAGCGTTCCTTATGACGAAGATTATCACATTGATAATGGTCACACCGAATGTCTATTCTATGGGCTTGGCAGTGACGGCACAGTTAGTGCGAATAAATCAAGTATTAAAATAATTGGCGACGCGACTAACCAATATGCCCAAGCTTATTTTGCTTATGACTCCCGGAAAGCCGGCGGACCAACGAGAAGTTATTTACGGTTTGGCAAAAAACCAATTCGATCAACTTATTACGTGGAAAACGCAAGCTTCATCAGTGCTTCGCAAGATAGTTACTTATATAAGTTTGATATGCTTCGTTACCTCAAAGTAGGCGGAACATTCCTCCTTAACACCGAACTTAAAGGGGAAGAATTAATTAATGCCCTCCCTAACCGCGTTAAGTACGCGCTAGCTAAAAAAGGTGCCAAAATGTTTGTGATTGATGCAAACAAAATTGCCCAAGAACTAGGAATGGGACGGCATACTAACACGATTCTCCAATCTTCATTCTTCTTCTTAAATCAAGACATTATGCCTTACAAAAACGCCTTAAAAATGATGAAAGAGTTTGCCAAGAAAACTTATGGCCGTAAGGGTGAAGAAATTGTTAAACAAAATTACGACGCGATTGACGCCGGAAGTCACGGCATTATTGAAGTTAAGGTTGATCCAAGTTGGGTTGAACTAAAACCTTTAAAAACCGTCAAACTTTTAGGCGACAAATATTTTGACGAATACGTTAATCCAATTGATAACTTAGAAGGTTATGACTTACCAGTTTCAACCTTTGTTGATTTAGACTTACTTGACGGCACAATGCGCAATGACATTACGTTTAAACAAAAACGTTCAATTGCCTCGATGGTGCCCCATTGGACGAAAGAAAATTGTATTCAATGTAATACATGTAGTCTTGTTTGTCCACATGCGACGATTCGTCCGTTCTTACTTGATGAACAAGAAGTTGAAGGACTTCCTGCTAACGTAAAAGATGATATCTTACCAGCAATGGGACCAACAGTAGCGGGCCTTAAATTCCGCATTCAAGTTAGTCCAATGAACTGTGTTGGCTGTGGCTTATGCGCTGTGACGTGTCCGGGAAAAGGCGGCAAAAAGGCTTTGGAAATGGTTGATGCAAAAGGTGAATATCAATATGAACCCGCCGCTGATTACTTATACAAAAACGTTACTTATAAGAGTGACAAATTCCCACTTACAACGCCAAAAGGTGTTGGCTTCTTAATGCCTTACATGGAAATTAGTGGGGCGTGTGCTGGGTGTGGTGAAACGCCATATTACCGGCTTATTACCCAATTATTTGGCCAAGATATGTTAGTGGCAAACGCAACCGGCTGTAGTTCAATTTATTGTGGTAGTGTTCCTGGAACTCCGTTTACCACTAATAAAAATGGGGAAGGGGTTGCTTGGGGAAACAGCTTATTTGAAGATAACGCTGAGTACGGCTTTGGAATGCGGATGGCAAACGATTACAAAATTGCCTTAATTGGAGAGATTTTACAAAAATCATTACCGCATGTTGAACCGCGTCTTGCTGAACTAAGTAGCAAATACATCGGAGCGCCACATGATCGCAAAGAAGTTCGTCTCTTCGCTGCAGAACTCGTTGCGCTAATTGAAGCTTCAAAGTATGAACCAGTTAAAGAAGTACTCAAATATAAAGACGATATTATTGATAAATCGGTCTGGATTATTGGTGGGGACGGTTGGGCTTATGACATTGGTTACGGCGGTCTTGATCACGTCTTAGCGAGTGGGGCAAACGTTAATATCCTTGTGATGGACACTGAAGTTTATTCTAATACTGGTGGTCAAGCAAGTAAGGCGACCCAAACTGGGGCTATTGCCAAGTTTGCTGCAAGCGGAAAAACTGGGGCAAAGAAAAACTTAGCAATGATGGCGATGGCCTATGGTGACGTATATGTTGCGCAAGTTGCGCTTGGGGCAAACCCAGTTGCGACTATTAAAGCAATCAGTGAAGCGGAAAGTTACAACGGACCGAGCTTAATTATTGCCTACAGTCCATGTACTGAACACGGTATCAGTGGCGGCCTTAGTAACCACATCAGTGTTGAGAAGAAGGCAGTCGCCAGTGGCTACTGGCCAATCTTCCGTTATGATCCACGGCTTGAAGCTGAAGATAAACCAGTGCTTACTTGGGATATGAAAGAACCAGATTACACTCAATTCCGTGAATTCGTGATGGGAGAAACGCGCTTTAGTCAATTACCACACGTTAATCCTGAAAACGCTGAATTCTTACTGACAAAATCTGAAAAAGAAGCTGAAAAACGTTACTTAAGACTAAAGAAATTTGGTTAATAGTTAGTTAATAGTTAATAAAAAGGGGTCCGATTACGGCCCCTTTTACTTATATTTTCTTAAAAATGGTCGGAACGATGAGATTTGAACTCACGACCTCTACCACCCCAAGG
>CAYJDS010000028.1:0-9887 GCA_964369015.1 uncultured Staphylococcaceae bacterium
AAATTAGATTAATAATCACCAAAATCAAATAAACTCATTTGGTTACTTTCCGGCAAGTCATTTAAAACTCCGAGTTCTTTTAAACTTTCAATATTATTAGTGTTGAGTTTTGTTCTTTCCACTAAGTCTTCAATCGAAATAAATTCACCGTCCGCGCGTGCATTAACAACACTTTGTCCAGCGGCTTCACCAAGCGACTTTAAAACGATAAAGGGCGGAATAATTTGTCCATTAGCCTCGTCAACGATAAAAGTGCTCGCTTCACTCTTGTATAAATCGATATTTGCTAATTTGTATCCTCGGTTCATCATCTCTAAAGTTAACTGTAAGTTTTCTAAAATGTTTGTGTCACGGGGATTAAGTTCAGCTTTTTGGCGTTGTTCATCAAAGTCACTAATTGCTTTAAGAATTGCTTCTTGACCACTGATCATCGTCTTTAAATCAAAGTTATCACCGCGAATAGTAAAGAAAGTTGCGTAATAAGAAAGCGGATGATAAAGTTTAAACCAAGCAACTTTAACCGCCATAATAACGTAGGCGACGGCGTGTGCGCGGGGGAATAAGTATTCAATTTTTTTACAAGAATCAATGTAAAACGGCGGAATGCCCGCTGCTTTCATTTTTCCTTCAAGTTCTTCATCAATACTTTGCCCTTTACGAACGCGTTCCATAATCGTAAAAGCATCTCTTTCAGCCATGCCTTGTCTTATTAAGTAAGTCATAATATCATCCCGACAACCAATAACGCCCCGTAAGTCAGTCGTGCCATTACGAATTAATTCGTCCGCGTTAAAGCGCCACACTCCAGTGCCGTGACTTAGTCCTGAAACAATGACTAAATCGTTAAATGATATCGGTTGGGCGTCAGATAAAATTTGGCGGACAAATTGGGTTCCAAATTCAGGCAGTCCTAAAGCCCCAGTTTTTTCACTAAGCGGATTAGTTTCTAACTTAAGCGCATCTACTTTAGAAAAGAGTGAAAGGGTCTTTAAGTCGTTGGTCGGGACATCATTAAAATCAATTCCAGTTAAGTCACAAAGCATTTTAAGGGCGACTGGATCTTTATGACCAAGTAAATCAAGTTTTAGTAAATTGTCATGCATGGAATCATAATCAAAATGGGTTGTAAGCCAGTTACTATCAACGTTACTAGCCGGATATTGCACGGGCGTAAAGTTATAAACTTCATATTCACTCGGAATAACAACAATTCCGCCTGGATGTTGACCAGTTGTTCTTTTAGTTCCCGCGACTTTACTCGCAAGGAAGGCAATATTTTCACTGGTTGTTTCTTCACGGGGAATATTCATTGTTTCAAAGTAATTTAAAACATAACCATAGGCCGTTTTGTCGGCGACTTTTTGAATCGTACCCGCCCGAAAAGCATTTTGTTCGCCAAAAAGCACTTTTGTGTAGTTGTGCGCTTCTTTTTGAAAATCTTCGGGGAAGTTTAAGTCAATATCAGGAATTTTGTCTGCGGCAAAACCAAGGAAAGTTTCAAACGGAATGTTTTGACCGTCAGCCTTAAGTAGTTCACCACACTGCGGACACTTTTTCGGGGGCAAATCAAAGCCACTTAAAACATTTTGCGGATTATGAAAATCACTATATTGACAGTGGGTGCAATAATAATGCGGTGGCAGTGGATTAACTTCGGAAACTTTCGCAAAGTGGGCGACAATTGAACTGCCAACACTACCACGACTGCCAACAATAAACTTATTATCGGTTGCTTTTTTAACAATTTGATGGGCTAAATAGTAAATAACCGCGTAGCCATTTTTTATAATCCCCGCAAGTTCTTTTTCAATCCGCGCATTTACAATATCAGGCAGCGGATCGCCATAAGTATGATAGGCATTTTCATAGACTAAAGAAGTTAATAATTCATCAACATTTTCAATTGATGGTTTATATAACTCTTTGGTGAATGGTTCAATATGATCGATTAAATCATTAATTCGGTGCGTATTATCAACAATCATCGTTTGTAATTCTTCTTCACTAAAGACGTTAAACTTACGGAATTCACTAAACATTTCGCTTGTCGAACGATAATGTTGATCAGGATTTTCAAAATAGGGTTTTCGTTCACGGTCATAGGGATTAAGCGGGTGTTTGACCCCTTTTAAGCCTTTGGCGACAATATAAACATCGCGATATATTTTATCACTCGGGAGGGCATAGTGAACATCCCCAGTCGCCACGAGCGGCTTTCCAAGTTTTTGAGCGGCATTTTTAATGTCTTTTATAACTTTTCGCAAGTGATCTTCACTATCAAGTTCCCCCATGTGAATGAGATAAGAATAATTGGAAAAAGGTTGAATTTCAATAAAGTCGTAAAACGCCATTACTTCTAAGAGTCGACTTTCGTCATGGCGCGCGGCAGTTGTAAAAACTTCGCCATTAAAACAGCCAGAGCCAATGAGGAGATTACCCCGTAAACTTTGTAATAAAGTGCGCGGAGTTTTTGGGATATCCGTCGAATATTCAGTATGGGAAACACTAATGATTTTGTATAAGTCTTTTAGTCCACCTTTGTTTTTAACGTAGACGGTAGCGTGAACGGGCCGTAAATGAACAATCCCAGAAGAAGGAAGTTTTAAACTAGCCAGGCCGCTATGGGTTAAAAATTCGTCATCCGCTAAAAGTTTTGTCAGCATTGCTTGCCAAACGCTATTTAAGACTTCAGCGTCAAAATCAGCGCGGTGCGCCTTATCTTCATCGTACATTACCTCAAGATTACGGGCTAAAATCCCCAAGCGGTGCCCGCGTGACTCAGGAAAGAGATAGCGCGAAAGGGCAAGGGTGTCAATCGTCGGATTAGTAAGCGGCTTGAGCGCTCGCCGTCTTAAGGCAGCATTTAAAAACCCAAGGTCAAATTCTGCATTATGCGAAACTAAAATATGATCACCAATAAAGGCGATAATTTCTGGTAGAACTTCATCTAACACTGGTTTATTTTTAACAAGTTCATTACTAATGTTAGTAATCTTTTCAATGTGCGGGGGGATTATTTTTCCACTTCCAGGATTAATTAAAAGATCGAGCCGTTTTGCAATTAGCCCATGCTCAACTAGGACTGCACCGAATTCAATAATATCGTTATAACGCGCACTTAAGCCGGTTGTTTCTAAGTCGAAAACAACGTAAGAAGCGTTATTAAGCAATAATGGTGAAGGATTATTAATAAATTTTAGTGTTTCGTCAACGACATATAATTCACTGCCATAAATCATTTTTAAGTTGTGGGCGGCGCCAGCTTTTTGTGCTTCAGGAAAAGCTTGGACAACACCGTGATCAGTCACCGCAAGGGCCTCGTGGCCCATGTTTTTCGCAATTTCAGCGTATTCTTCAATGCCGCTGACCGCGTCAAGTGCGCTCATGCGGGTATGAAGATGAAGTTCAATCCGTTTTTTCCCTTGATAATCATCGCCCGGAAGGGGTGGAGCGCTTATTTCATTAATACGAGCACCGGCAACATACAAAGTCGGTGTCCCCCGATAGGTATCAGTTTTAACTTCGCCTTGAATGCGGACATAACGGTTGTTTTTTAAAGATTTTAAAAACAATTCTTGGACAGTATCACGTCTTCGTTCGTTAAAACGAACACTAATAGCAGCGCCGTCTTTACCAATCCCCATTGAGTATTGAACGCCATTTTTCGTCACTCGACGGTCCCAATTATAAACCACGCCATCAAAATCAACATAAAGGTTTTCGGCAGTTATATCTCTAATTGCGACAACATTATATTGGCGGCTTGTTTTATTTTTACGTTCACTGAGCATTTTTTGATAGTTTTGTTCCAGTTCATTCCGGACCCCGGCGTGGATTTCTAAACTCAAACGCACCTCTTCATCAATTACTTCTTCCTCGTCTTCTTCAATAAAGGGCGCGTCCTCGTCTTTTAAAACAAAGTCGTCCTCATCATCTGCTTCCTTAATTAAAAGCGTTTCAATTTCAAACAAGTAATTAATTTCTTTGAGCAGTAGTTTAAAATCACTTGTGACATTTTTGACATTAGCAGCTTCTTCTTCACTCACAAACTGAAACAATAGTTTTTCGCTTTTTATCGTAACGGTAAAAGGAGAGGAGACAAAATAAGTGTGCTTGTACCACTCGTCAAATAGCAGCAATGCATCCTCAACTGTTGGGCGGGTCTCATAGACATAAACAATTGAACAAGGATAAGCAATATTTGTTAATGCATTCGTAAAGCTAATAAAATCACTAAATTTCCAAGCCTTCTTTTTAAGTAAAGTGTATTCCCAAACGTCATTAATTTTTTTAAAAGTTAGGAAAGAAAGACCTATTTCGGCGGCAGAATCGAAATTAATCGAAGAAAAAAATCTTTCACCGACAGAATTCATTTATAAGGGCACCCCAAAGAGATTAATAATATCTTTACCAATAATCAAGAGTGAAAGGACAATCATTAAAACTGAGCCAATCATAGTGGCAATGTTTTTAAATTTCGGACTAATCTCACGTCTCGTAATTGCTTCAACCGTCACAACAAGTAAATGCCAGCCGTCAAGCGGAGGAAAAGGTAATAAATTAAAAAGCGCCAAATTAATACTTATAAAACCCCATAAGAAGAGGAAGGTCGATAATCCTTGATTTTTTAAAATCGAAGCCGACATGTTGAAAATCCCAATTGGGCCACTGAAACCGTCTAAGCCACTCGTAAAGATTGAGCCCAAACCTTTAACAACCGCGGTTGCTGATTGGACAAAGTCCGCATTTGCGGCGGCAATAGTTTGTTGGAAGTTATTACGATACTCACGGGAAGTCAACCCAAAGCCAAGTCCACCAAGTTGGTATCCACTATCCGGTTTACTTTCGTCAATCAACACCGTTTCAATACTCGCGTTATAATTAATAATTTCTGGCTCTCCGTCCTCAACTGAATGAACAAATTCGGCTTTAAAGTGCAGTGTGTCGCCTTCTTTAAAGTCAGTATAAAA
This sequence comes from uncultured Staphylococcaceae bacterium, assembly GCA_964369015.1. Classification (GTDB taxonomy): domain Bacteria; phylum Bacillota_I; class Bacilli_A; order RFN20; family CAG-826; genus UBA1361. The sequence goes on from CAYJDS010000028.1 coordinate 4,971, forward strand.
AACATTTTCGGTTAATTTAGTAGTATTTGTCGGCATTAATTTAATCGCAGAACCACTAAAATCGAGGTTAGCTAAACTAGTTGGTTGGAATAAAACATAATATTCTTCGTCTTCTTCATTAATAGTTCCAACCCCAAAGTATTGGATCCGTTGCCCGTCAATATCAGTTTCTTCAAAGTTAATATGCCATACTTTATCATTATTGATACCAGCGGTAAGGAGCGGACTATTTGCTTCAACCTTTATCGCGGATAGTAACTGCGTTTGGGCAATTGCGCCGTTAGAAATAAGAAAAATCGTATAGCCAAGAATTAAATTCATAATAATTCCCGCTGCCATAATCAGGGCCCGTTTACCGCGGTTAATGCCTTTTAAACTTCTTTTTGGATCAATTTCAAGCCCTTCAAACCCATCCGGAACCGCACCTTCTTCCCCGTACATTGAAACATAACCACCTAAGGGGAGGGCGCGCACTGAAAATTTAGTTTCCCGCATTTTCTTTGGTTTATAGCCTTTCCATGGAATAACTTTTGGCCCAAAACCAATTGAAAACTCAAAAACATAAACCTTAAAGAGTTTAGCAATCATAAAATGACCTAATTCATGAATCGTGACTAAGACGCCAAGCATGAACAGAAATAAAAGTATATTCAGTAATGTATATAAAAAATCCATAAATCCTCACTTCTCGCTAGAGCAATAAATTCCAGCCGTTGTTAATTAAAATTAAAAATAATGAAGTCACAATGCCAACGACTAGTAAGGAATCAATTCGGTCTAAGACACCGCCGTGCCCTGCCAAAATTGAACCATAGTCTTTGAGCGCTAAATGGCGTTTGCTGGCGCTTAAGAATAAATCACCAACGTTAGCAGCAAGCGGAATCACGAGACTAAGTAATAAAATGTAATACCATTCGTGGTGCGTTAAAGTCGGTAAAATTGGATATCCAACCGCGGAAACAATCATGCCAAAGGCAAAACTAAAAAGGAAAGAAAAGAGAATTCCGCCCGCAAAACCTTCCCAAGTTTTATTTGGGGAAATCCGTTCAATCATTTTATTCTTACCAAATAAAACACCGACAAAATAAGCGCCAGTATCATTCATAATCGTGCCAAGAGCGACGTAAAACATTAAAAAACTGCTCGGAAACATTGCTGGTTGGACTAAACCGTCTAAGGCAACAACATAACCGGGGAAGAGGCGAATAAAGATAAACGACTGCAAGCCAAATCCCGTTAAAAGAACGAGTAAGAAAACATAGGCGGCAATATCAAAGTGAAACTTTTTATCCAAAATAACGATAATAAAGAGAACTACTAACATTGTTGGTAGTAAAAAGCTCGAAACTTGGATTGATGGGAAGCCCGATTCAACAACCCATTTTGAAACATCCCAGAACGGATAACCTTTATCGATGTTGCGAATAAAATTTGTTTTCATAAAAACCCAAAATGTTAAACCAATAATTGACAAAAAAGCAAGAACATAGATGTACCATTGGTTAGCTTTAATTTTTACTGCCTGCATAATTTCAAAAATTGCAACAAGTGAAATAATGAAAATAAGCGAGACAAAATACCATCCCCCTAAGACTGTCGCAGGAATTGCAATGAGGGCCATAAGGATTGAAGTAATAACTCGGACGCCCATTGTTTTCTTCGTCGCTTTACTTATTTCATTAAGCGATAACTTTATCGTCGTAGTCGATCTTTTCTTTGGTGTCATTTCATTCATAACAAGCCTCCAAATCGTCTTTTCCGGTTCGCATATTCTCCTAAATCACGTTCTAAACAAACTTCATCATAATCCGGCCATAATGTTGGGGTGAAGATAAATTCAGCATAAGCACTTTGCCATAATAAGAAGTTTGAAAGTCTTTGTTCTCCGCTTGTGCGGATCAGTAAGTCAACCGCTGGTAGCCCTGACGTATCTAAATAAGTATCCAACACTTGCGGCGTTAACTCTTCAACGCTTAATTCCTTTTCGTCAATCGCTTGATAAACCTTGCGCATTGCGCGAATAATTTCATCTTTTGATCCGTAATTAATACAAATGTTTAAGACCATTCGAGGGTTATCTTTAGTTTCAGTAACCGCCTTATTAATTGCCGCTTGCGTTGTAAGCGGTAATTTTGTTAAATCACCCGAAGTGACAATTCTAATGCCATTTTTATTAACTTTTTTTAGGGTTGAAGTTAATCTTTTTTCAAGAGTTTTAAAAAGAAAACTAACCTCACTTTTGGGTCGATTCCAATTTTCAGTTGAAAAAGCGTAAACACTCATTACCGGAATATTCCGTTCATTAACCGCAAGCGCAACATCAAAAAGACTTGAAAACCCTTTGCTATGTCCAAAGGTTCGCGGCCGATTGCGCGCTTTTGCCCACCTTCCATTACCATCCAAAATAAAGGCGATGTGCTTTATTCCAAAATTTTCTCGTTCTTTTCCACTTGTTTTTTGCATATACTAATTATACACAATGCAGCGCGTTTATTTAATTAATAACATATATATGTTAAAAAAAGAAAAGACCCCAATTTTGAGGTCTATCTTCGTTTTCGCTTTTGCTTATACAGTAAGAATTTCTGTTTCTTTTTCTTTGAGTAATTCGTCAATCTTTTTAATGGCTTGATCGGTAACTTTTTGCACTTCTTCTTCTTGCCGTTTTACTTGATCTTCGGTTAATTCTTTATCGCTTTTAATCTCAGTATTGGCATCACGGCGAATATTGCGAATAGCGATTTTAGCGTCTTCAGCGAATTTTTTCGCTTGTTTAACTAAATCACGCCGTCTTTCTTCGGTTAACGGCGGTAAGATTAAACGAATCAAATCACCGTCATTTTGCGGGTTAATACCTAAAGTTGAGGCGTTAATTGCTGCAATAATTGCTTTCACGTCGCCTTTGTCGTAGGGCTTAATTACTAATTGCCGTGGTTCAGGGACACTGATTGAACTAATTTGATTAATCGGCATTTTTTCACCATAATAATCAGCTTCAATTCGCTCTAAAAGCGCGGCACTAGCCCGTCCAGTTCTTAAGGTTGAAAATTGACTCTTTAAATTTAAGATTGTTTTCTCGTTGCGTTCATTTGCGTTTTCTGCGTGTCGTTCCATTACTTTTCACCTCTGGTTATAATTGTACCAATTTCCATGTGTTCTTCAAGTGGTTCGAAATTAACTACTTCGTTCATTCCAATTACAAAAGTATCAATTGGCGTCTTATTAAGCAATTCTAAACAACTTAAATCCATTGCTTCAATTTTAATATCAATCAGCTCTTGATAGGTTGCGCTGACAATGCGCTGGGCGTCTTGGTGGACAAGGGGATTTTTCGTGTATAAAGCATCCACTCCGTCTTTAACCATAATGACTAAATCAGCGTCAATTTCGCTCGCCCGCAGCGCCGCACCAGTATCAGTGGTGAAAAACGGTTCGCCAGTTCCTCCCCCAAAGATAACGATTTTGCCGTCGTTTAGGTACTTTTTAGCTAAATCTTTCGTTACTTTAGGTGCTAAGCCTTCAACGCTAAAAGAATTAAGTACAACTGAAGGTAAGTCATGGTTATTGAAGTAATCTTGTAAGGCTAGCGAGTTAAGGAAGGTTGCAGTCATCCCCATAAAATCAGCTCCCCGCGCACTAAAGCCCATCGTCTTGGCGTTCTTTCCACGCCAAATATTACCGGCTCCAACTACAAGGGCAACTTCCATATTGCTATGGTGTTTAAATGACTTTACAAAGTTAAGCACTGCTTCAAAGATTTTTGGGTCATAAATACCATTTTTCTTATCGCCGCTTAGTGCTTCACCACTCATCTTGATTAATACTCGTTTATATTTCATTGTGCCTCCTAAATAAAAACACCCGAAGGTGTTTCTAGTTTTTTAAAATTATTTAATTTGCCCGAGAACTTCGTTTGCGAAGTCTTCAACTTTTTTCTCAATCCCTTCGCCAACTTGGAAACGGACGAACTTAAGGACGCTGTTATGTTTACTACTTAAGACGGCGCCAACTTTTTGACTGTCATCCATCAAGTATGTTTGGTCAACAAGGACTAAGTCACTAAAGTGTTTTTTAATTTTGCCACCCAAGATTTTTTCTAACATTTCGTTTGATTTATCAGCGAGTTTTGGATCTTTCTTCGCTAATTCAATTTGAATATGTTTTTCATGATCATAATCAGTGACTGGAATATCTTTTTCGTTAATGTAGGAGGGACTATTAGCGGCAACATGCATTGCTAAGCCGTGCGCTAATTCATCATCTGCTTTCGCTAATTCAACGAGGGTTGCAATTTTTCCACCCATGTGAATGTAACTAGCCGCGCGATCACCAACTTTGAAAACATCAAAGCGCCGGAACGAAATCTTTTCGCCAATTTTAACAGTCGCATTAACAATTAATGGTTCCACTAAATAATCAGCGGCTTCTTTCGTGGCTGGTTTTTCCTTAAGTAATAAATCAAGGACTTCTTCAACAAGCGCTTTAAAAGCTTCACCGCGACTGACAAAGTCAGTTTCGCTATTTACTTCAACAATGCCCGCTACGCCATCAACAACTTTAGCTAAAGCTAAACCTTCAGCAGCAATCCGTCCACTTTTCTTAGCAGCGGTGGTAATGCCTTGTTCACGTAACCAGTCCTTGGCTTTTTCTACATCTTCGTCATTTGCGAGTAACGCCTTTTTGCAATCCATCATGCCGGCGCCGGTTAATTCCCGCAATTCTTTAATTTTATCGATTAAACTCATTTTTATTCTCCTTCTATTGGAGCGACTGGAGCACTTTCTTCTTTTACTGCTTCGTCTTTGCTCACAACTTTTGCTTGTGGTTCCCGCCGTGGTTTGTTACTGTATTCGGTCCGGGTTTTCCGTGGTCGACGATCGTCATCATTACGACGTGGCCGTGGTTCATTATGTTTTA
>CAYJDS010000029.1:0-9640 GCA_964369015.1 uncultured Staphylococcaceae bacterium
AATCCTTCTGCTTTTACGTTTGAGAGATGTGTAGAATTGGTCAATACTCTAACCAAGCGATAACGTGAAGTCAAGCACCGCGCGTTTGAGAGATGTGTAGAATTGGTCAATACTCTAACAAGATATACAAGTCGTAAATCCACTAAAGTGTTTGAGAGATGTGTAGAATTGGTCAATACTCTAACGAAGATGCAACTGGTAAAGCCCGCTCGCTGGTTTGAGAGATGTGTAGAATTGGTCAATACTCTAACTTTTGGATTACACCTACAATCGGGGAATAAGTTTGAGAGATGTGTAGAATTGGTCAATACTCTAACCCAGGCGAAACAGTGTGCAGAGCTCTACGTGTTTGAGAGATGTGTAGAATTGGTCAATACTCTAACAATATCGTATCCTACGTCCTCACCGTCACCGTTTGAGAGATGTGTAGAATTGGTCAATACTCTAACAAAGTACCCTTGCCGTTAGGCTATGACCCCAGTTTGAGAGATGTGTAGAATTGGTCAATACTCTAACCTTAAAGCGATTATAAGCGCTTGACAACAGGTTTGAGAGATGTGTAGAATTGGTCAATACTCTAACATCCAATGAATTACGCTGCGGGAACAACAAGTTTGAGAGATGTGTAGAATTGGTCAATACTCTAACAATAACAATATCGGTTTTCGGCTTTCTATGGTTTGAGAGATGTGTAGAATTGGTCAATACTCTAACCCGCTAACGCTTGTGTATCTTCCACTAACTGTTTGAGAGATGTGTAGAATTGGTCAATACTCTAACGACGAGTTGCGGTGTTCCGATCAGTTTAAAGTTTGAGAGATGTGTAGAATTGCTCAATACTCCAAACTTAAAGAAATGGGGATCAATTATAAAATAGGTTTACAGCAGTTACACTTATCTTAGATGAAATACTACCAACCTATAAGTTTGATGAAACTTGTTAAGGAACTGTTCCAGAGGAAATTGTTGCTTTTCTTGAATCAACTTCGTTTGAAGATGCGATTCGAAACGCTATTTCTATCGGTGGATATAGTGATACTTTAGCGGCTATTACTGGTAGTGTTGCCAGTGCTTATTATTCACTGCTGACTGAATTAGTGGAACAAATCACTCTATATTTAGATGAAATACAAAGGCAAATATTAATAAATTTTGTTGTTTCATTTGGAGGATAATCGTTAAGCTTTTTACTTGAAGGTTACAAAAAAGACTTTAAAACATCAAAACAAATAGTAATTAATGAGTATATTGAGGGTGAAAAAGATATATTAAAGAAAGCATGAATATTAAAAAGGAATCAAAACTATGACTGAAAAAGAAAGTATGCTTGCAGGTAAATTATATTTAGCGAGTGATCCAGAAATCGTAGCAATGAATAAAAGAGCGTGGGAATTAATTGATGACTTTAATAATACAAAATTTGCTGATTTTGAGGCAAGAAGAGAAATTCTTACTAAGCTTTTTGGAGCAGTCGGGAAAAACGCTGTTGTTAATAAGCCATTATATTGTGACTACGGCGTTAATATAAGTGTTGGAGATAATTTCTACGCAAATTATGATTGTATTATTTTAGATGTTGCTCGGGTTAGTATTGGCAACAACGTCTTTTTTGCTCCGCGAGTGGCGATTTATACAGCAGGTCATCCCCTTGATAAAGATGTCCGAAATACCCAATTAGAATTTGGTAAGGAAGTAAAGATTGGAAATGATGTCTGGATTGGCGGAAACGTCGTAATTAATCCCGGGGTTACAATTGGCGATAATGTTGTCATTGGTTCAGGCGCAGTTGTAACAAAAGATATACCTTCAGGCGTCCTCGCGGCGGGAAATCCGTGTAAAGTATTAAGAAATTTAACAAAAGAAGATTCGCTTTATTGGGAACAACTTAAAAAAGAATACTTTGATTCAAAATAGCCCTACAAAATATAACTAGGATAGCAGCAAGACTATTTGTAGCTCAAAAAAGGTAGGAAAATAAGTATATTTACAATATAAGAGTAATGCCTATAAAGAGAAAAATGATAAAACAAAAAAGTTTGTGGTTAGATTGCAATAGCGGGTTATATATGAAGAGGCGCTTTTTTATTTCTGTTTGATATAATTATAGAGATATCTTTTATTTAGATGCACAAAAGTTAACAGAATTTTTTTGAGGAATTAGAAACAATGAAATTATTAGGCGCAATTATTGGTGATGTAGTGGGTTCCCGCTTTGAGTGGAACAATATTAAAACAAAAGATTTTGAACTCTTTACTGAAGACAATTTCTTTACAGACGATACAACAATGACTTTAGCAATCGCTAAAGCAATTACTGAGTGTAAAGCTGATTATAGTGATTTAGGCATTAAAGCGGTTAAGTATATGCGCGAATTAGGAATCAAATATCCGAGTGTTGGTTACGGAACACTATTTTCAAGATGGTTAGAATCAAGTAATCCTCAACCATATAATAGTTACGGCAATGGCGCGGCAATGCGCGTTAGTGCGGTCGGTCTTGTTGCCAAAAGTATTGAAGAAGCAATTAGCTTATCAAGAAGCGTGACTGAAGTAACGCATAATCATCCCGAAGGAATAAAAGGCGCGGAAGCAACGGCGGTCGCGATTTACTTAGCAAAAAGTGGAAAAAGTAGGGAAGAAATTCGTCACTATATTAATGAACATTATTATAAGCTTGATTTTACGTTAGAGGAAATACGACCAACATATAAGTTTAATGAAACTTGTCAAGGAACTGTACCGCAAGCGCTTGTTGCTTTTCTTGAATCAACTTCGTTTGAAGACGCGATCCGAAACGCTATTTCGATCGGTGGCGATAGTGATACCCTAGCGGCTATCACCGGTAGTGTTGCCAGCGCTTATTATCCAATACCAACTGAATTAGTGGAACAAATCACCCTCTATTTAGATGAAGTACAAAGTAAAATTGTCATTGATTTTGTTGTGACCTTCGGCGGATAATCATAAAGCGCTGACTATTTTTTTAAAATATACAGTTAGGAAAACCCTGGACTATTAAATTCACATTTAATGATAATATTAAGTTAGCGATAAGAAAGGGTGACTTTAACTAAACCAACCATCTCTCAGTTAGACACTAGCAAATTTTACTATTAGTAATGGTGATTATTACTTTAAAGAATATTTTATCTCATTTATGGTTTTTTAACTCAAGAGAGTTTACTAACAATTGCAAAAGAAAAGTTATCAGCGGAGCCACTCTTTGTTACATAATCAATAATTTTTGTTGCGACTACTGCAAAGTCTTTTTCTTCCTCAAAAAGACGCGCTAAAGTTGTAGGGTTAGGATAATAGTTAGTGACCCCGTCAGTAGAAAGAAAGAGGATTTCACCGTTATTAAGTTTTCTTTTAAAAATGTTATAAGGGAAATAATAGTTTGATTTACGGTTGCCAATAAATTCAACTAAGCCGTCTGGGCGAAGGAAAAGCGCCCCAGGATTAATCCGCTTTTGATAATTATAAGAATTATGTCTAACACTTAGTTCCGTGTAACTTCCGTTTTCAAAAGAGTAAATTAAGGAGTCGCCAGCGTTAAAGATTAAGGCTTGATCTTTTTTTAATATGACACCGGCAACAGTTGAACCAATACTAGCGCCCGCTAGAAAATTATCACTATATTCAATAACTTGTTGATTAATTTTATGAAGGAGGCGATTTAGTTTAAGTTCACTAAAAGCAATTTCGTCGGCTTTTTCTTTAAAATAATTAACAATCATCTCTGAAGCAACTTCACCCGCCGCTAGTCCGCCCATCCCGTCGGCGAGGACAATATAACTTTTTTGTGAATTAGCAAACCTCGAAAAATAGTGTTCATCTTCGTTAAGTACTTTGCCGTTGATAATGAGCCGATCTTCGTTATTAAGGCGCTTTTTACCGATGTTTGTGAAAGAATAGGTAACAAACATTATACGGTCTCGTCCTCAAGACTATTTATTTCTTTGACCACTTCTTTAGGGTTTGTCTTATGATAGACAACAAACTTTGTATATAAGAATTCTAAGACAAAATTACTAATCATTGTTACCGCCAAAATAACATATTCGTGCGTCTCGAACTTTGTTTCAAAGAGATTACCAAGGAAGGTCGAAAGCGGGATAAAAGCGACATAAAAGAGGAATGTTAAGCTCATTGCTAAATAAATATTATTCGTGCCTTTAAAAGTAACTTTCCGGTTAAAAGTAAAGTTCCATAAAACCGATAAGACAATTGAAATTAAGTATTTGGGCCAGTAACTCCATGGAGTTATTAAATCAAGAAGAGCAAAGCTAGCAAGTTGAATAATACCTGCAGAAAGGGAAAAGAGCGTAAACAGAAGAGCTTCTTTAGTAGTTGAGGTTTTTTTCATAAGTTAAGGGGTTTAAGTAGGTTGCGGAACTTTTTTATTTTTCATTTGCTTCTTAAGTTCTTTACTCGCGGCTTCAAGCATTTCCGCTTCTTCTTTTTCAATCTCAGCAAGGAGTTCAATATCATCAAGCGCTTCTTGAAGTTTAAATTCGCGCACTAAGTATTTCTTCGCTTGGTTACCAACAATAATTGTTAAGAGCCCATTAGTAACAAGTTGAATGCCGGAACTAATGAGCGGACCAATAAGCGGCGCAAAGGAAGTTGCGACCATTGAACCAATACTTGTTCCTAAGTTGGTTGTTGATTTGTTTAAGCCATAGGCGGCGACGGAATTAAGGAGGACGTTTTTATAAATCTTTGCCATCTGCGCTTCACTCGGGCGAAAGCCATAAAGATAGACAATGTCTTTAATTAAGTTAAGTTGAAAGATAACGACAAATAAGGTGTCAAGTGCTTCTGATTGGGAAGCGGCAGTCGTCAAGCCAACTTTAAGGGCACTATTCCAAATAATTTTGTTCGAGGCTTTAGTAATATCGCCTTCATAGATTTTCTTTAAGGTTTTCATTACCGCTTTATCATCCTTACTATGGCGCGCAAAAGCTAATGACTCGATGTTTTCTTTTGAGTACCACGTATTAACATCGGTTTTAACGCTTAAATCAAGCATTTTGTCGGCGATTTCACTGCGGAGATCGCGATTATACTTTTTAGCGATTCGCGCGCTGTGAACGTCGTCTACGCGCGTCATAAACGACTTTACGCGTTTTAGTTTAATAAGCGGTACAAGGAAGAAAAAGATAAAGGCTAAAACTGAGAGTCCAGTAGTAATGTAACCAGCAATTTCATGAATCTCATATATGCGGAGATTAAGAAAGAACAACGCCGTTATGACAATTATCGCAAGCGTGGTTTGCAATATGCCAAGAAAGGTTTTGGCGCGTTTTGTGTTTTCGTTATTCGGATACTTTTGTTGATATTCTTCTAACGTCATTTTCTTTTCTTCACTTACTTTATTCTTAGCCATAGTGATGCTCCTTCTTAGTTATTTCTTTTGACTATTCAAATTATAGCATGAGCAGACAACTTAAAAACCCGGGTGAATTACTTAACCCACGTTTATCAAAGTTAATTTACTTAACTATTTAAGGTTATTCCACTGCTGGAGTTTCTTTTTTTTCTAAAGTAACTGGTTTTTGGAGGAGAGTAGCGATTGTTTCGATAATGCCGATACTTTGAGGAGATAGTGCTTTTAACTCGTGGAAATATGTCTTAGCGAGTTCAAAGTTACTGTGCAGGTGATAATAGAGGGTACGGAAGGCAAGGTTTTGAATCACTAAGAGTTTTATTTTGTTATTAAGTGGCCACATGATTGCTACTTCACTTTCACTTGTGCCTTCACTTAGCGCGATATTCATTTTTAGGCGCCGCTTTAGTTCTAGTTTGGCTCTAGCTTGTTTCTGCGTATTAAGGGATTCAAGAATATAAGCTTTAGCGCCCGCAAAGTCAAGTTTCCATGTAAGCCGTTCAATATAGACTAAGTCGTACATTAGGCGGTAAGTAATGTTAGACGGAACACTTACTTCATTCCATAAAGATTCCGCAAGGGAGGGATCATAATTCATCATGTAATTAGCTTTAACAAGCAGAAGATAATTACTAGTTTCGGGATGAAGTTTTGGATTCGCGCGGTACTGATCAATCACAGCAATTACACTCGGAAAGTCTAAGTCACGTTCAAAGATTCGAAAAGCTTTCGTCGAAACTCGGGCATAGATAAAGACGACAATAAGATAAAGCGTTAAAAGGACGACAAACAAGATCGTCGCATTAACAAGAAGATTATCAAAAACGACAAATTGTAAATAGAAAAATAATCCCGCGGGTAAGAGGGTTGCAAGCACCATAGCGAACACTAAAAAGATAAAATGTTTCTTTTCAAAAAAGCCAACTGGTAAGAAGCCTTTTAAGGGACGGGTGAGGTTTGAGACAACACCACTGACGAGGTCAACTTCTCCTTCGCGCTTATATGCGCGGATTAAGATAAAGTTAGTGAGGCAACTCATAAGGAAGATTACCCAAATACTAAGTAAGAAAACAAAGCCGCCTAATTCAAAAGTATTCATTTCACTTTCGTTTTCGGTAGGAAGAGTATCACTATTAAACATTAATAAAGCAAGGAGAAGAAAAATAATTGCAACAGTAATTCGGGCGATTGGGCGATGTTTTTTATATTTAATTGCTTCGTAGATTAAACTCGCAAGCATGATAATGTAAAAGGCGATTGAAATATAAACAAAAACGGTTTTGCTGCTTTTAAGACTACTATCAAGAAAGAGAGCGGAAGCAATTGTAAAAAGCGCAAAAACTATCAATTGAATATTCGCGTAACGTGTGTGTTTTAAGTTCTTCATGGCAATAATTCTCCACTTCAAGGAATGAAGTAAGTATAACACAGCATGAAAACAACCATCTTCATTCTTATGAAAAGGAGAGATTTTGCTATAATTAGAAAGCAAGTGAAAGAAAGTTTAAAATATGGATCAAAAACAAGAAAAGCAAAAAAAGTTTGTCATTGCCGCTTATATTCTCCTCTATGTTTTCGCTAGTTTAGTAGTTGTGCTCGTTAATGTTATCTGGGGATTTGCGCGCTTAAGTGATAGTATCTTTATTATTTTCATGTTTTCGCTTTTTCCGGTGGTGGTTATCGTTAGTATTCCTTTTATGGCACTACTTTTTTATAATCGCCGTCATCAATTTATTAAGCAAAAAGTCGAAAATAAAGCCGCAATCATTTTTGCTATAACTGCCCTTAGTGTTACCGTTCTTAGTGTTGCCGGGATTGAAATAAGACATTATGATTTAAAAATATATACGCGGGAAAAGTGGCTGGAAAAAGGTTATGACCGCGGACGGATGATTGAATCATTTATGAAGCAAGTCGATTTAGTGAATAAGACTGAAACTGAAGTTATTTATTATTTAGGCGAACCAGGGTACGTACGTACGCCGCAGGGAGATGAAGAGTTTAGTTTTTGCTATAGTTACCGGCTTGGCACTTATCTTGATTGGTTTGAAGGATCAAACTTTGATGTATATTTTGACGAAACAGCAATTGTTACTTCGGTATACATTACTAGTAATTGAAATAAATTAGTAGATTAGCGTTCTTTGACAGCTTCTTGTGAAATATCACTACTATTAGTGGGTTTTTCTTATTCCGCTTATAAATATAGACAATCTAAATTGTTACTGGAAATAAAATTTATAACAAAATCTAAAAGCGAATCATCTTATGCTTTATCTGATTAGGCTGATGATTTGTTCTACTTTGCTTATACTGTCTTTACAGTGCCATTTACAGTGCCATTTACAGTGCCAGATTGAGATCATTTAAGTGCCATCTTGACCTTCTGTAGTGGCCATCACTTCCCAGTAACCATCTTTATCAGACCCGACTCTGTATATTTTTGAAGAGCTTTTTAATAGTCTTTTTAAGGTTCTTAGCGGTATATTTGCTATTTTAGAAATCTCTGTTGTTGTTATTTTAGGATTTTCTTTCATTAGTTCAATCACTATCTTCTCCTTGTTGTCATGGTTTATTGTGCCACTCATTGTGCCACTTATTGTGCCACTTATTGTGCCATTTACAGTGCCATTTACAGTGCCAAATTGAGTGCCATCTTGACCTTCTGTAGTGGCCATAACTTCCCAGTGACCATATTTGTTTGAACCCATTCTAATGATACGTTTTGAAGATTCTAATAGCCTTCTGAGGCTTCTTAACGGTATATTTGCTATTTTAGAAATCTCTGTTGTTGTTATTTTAGGATTTTCTTTCATTAGTTCAATCACTATCTTCTCCTTGTTGTCATGGTTTATTGTGCCACTCATTGTGCCACTTATTGTGCCACTTATTGTGCCAAATTGAGTGCCATCTTGACCTTCTCTAGTAGCCATCACTTCTCGATTAAAAGGTATTGTTACATTAATCAAACTTTGATCAATATCAATTGATTGTTCACCGAATGCTTTAATAATCTCGGGAACGCCATGTCCAGTCTGCTCGGTATATTCAAGAATGGTCAGATTATTCATAAGTTCAAGATTTCTTGGAATACTTTTACCTTGAAGAAATCGTTCTTTTGTCTGACCAACTGGCATTCCGCCATATGATATGATTTCAATGCGGTTGCTAAAGATGTATACTGCTGGCATTGCGCTAAAGTCCCATTTTTGATGACCGACTGCATTGAATAATGCTTCGCGCGCCGCACTAAAATCAAAGAGTTTCGTCTCTTTTCTCATTCCCGAATAAAGATCAACTTTAGTAATATCCTCTGCTTCTAATCTAATGAGCATTGTATCTAATGCAGATAATAGACATTGTTTTCCATATTCGTCTCTTTGAATCAAAACTGTTTTATCAACTCCTTGAAAGCGAGCAACCTTGAGCGTTAAGTCATTTTTGTCGGCCAGTAATTCAGCAAGGAGGTTATATTTTCCTGCTTCATTGCGCAGATGATAGTTATTCTCAAATTCATTATTATTAAGGTGAAATCCTTTTGCAATTAGTTTTTGTTTAAAAACATTGAAAGTAAGATTAGAATGTCTGCTGGAGATTTCAGTTAATGATGGTTCCTTATAATTTAAACTTTTAAGATAACGGATGTTGATTTCGTCTTGAGTCATACTGCGATTAGAAGTGCCTATGCGGAGATAAGCGCCTTTTGGTGAAAGTCCTTTAGCTTCAAGATAGTGAAGTGGATTTAAACTCTTCTTTACATCAATTTTAATTATTTGCTTTCCTTTAACTTCAATAGCGTTCATCCGAACATATTCTCTTGCGCTAGGCAGAATACGATCAGTTACGATATCAGCAATTCGGCGGAGATTTTCGTCAACGTTACTAATCCCAGCCGGATGGCCTTTATCGTCAACTCCAATGTAAATAGTACCGTCTAATGTGTTAAGAAAAGCAACGATAGCAACTTCAAGCCGATCATTAATTACGCTTTTCAATTCAATACTTTCGTTTTCCACAAAAAGCACGGAAACACCTCCATCACTTATCTTTAATTATAAATAAAACCTAAAGTGCTAAAGTATCACAAATATGTTCGTTATAACCAGCCAAAACAACAGTTTTATCGCAATTCGTTCGTTATAACCGACCAAAAACACTATATATTTGCTTTTTCCTCTAGGAAACAAACGTTTTAACTGCCTTTATTAAAAAAATCACCTTTTAACAGGTGACTAACTCAGAGTGTTTTGG
>CAYJDS010000030.1:0-9634 GCA_964369015.1 uncultured Staphylococcaceae bacterium
GATTAATCGGCTTGAACTTTTTCGAAAACTTATTGAAGCGCAATACTCGCGAAATGACTTTGAACTTAAGCCAGGAACCTTTAGAGTTAAAGGCGACGTGATTGAAATAATGCCGCCGATTACAAGCGATTATGTTATACAACTTGATACCTTTGACGACGTGATTGAAACAATTCGCCAAGTTGATGCACTTACCGCAAAAGGCACTAAGACTTTTGAGACTTATCCAATCTTTCCGGCCTACACCCACGCTTCAACTAGAGAACGGATTCAAAAAGCTGTGCCACAAATATTTAAAGACTTAATTGCCCGTCTTAGTGAATTCACCGATCAAGGAAAATCACTGGAAGCAGAGCGACTTGAATTTAGAACAAAACAAGATATTGATTCGCTCCAAGAATTTGGGATGTGTCCCGGTATTGAAAACTACTCGCGTTATTTTGACGGACGAAAAGAAGGGGAGAGACCATACTGTTTGATTGATTACTTCCCCGAAGACTTTTTACTAATTGTTGACGAAAGTCACGTTAGTTTACCGCAAGTGCGCGGGATGTATAACGGCGACCGAAGTCGCAAACAAAACCTCGTCGATTACGGCTTCCGTTTACCAAGCGCTCTTGATAATCGTCCTTTACGTTTTGAAGAATTTGAAAGCGTCATTAAGCAAGTAATTTACACAAGTGCAACCCCTGGCGATTATGAGTTAGATAAAAGTGAAGGCGTCGTCGTAGAACAAATTATTCGCCCAACTGGACTCGTGGACCCACAAGTTGAAATCCATCCAAGTGTTGGCCAAATTGACGACTTAATGGTCGAGTTAGATAAAGTAATTAAGCGCGGGGAACGGGCGATGGTCGTAACACTAACAATTAAAATGGCTGAAGACTTAACGGATTATCTTAAAGAACGAAACTACAAAGTGGTTTATCTACATAGTGAAACGAAGACGCTTGAAAGAAGCCAAATCATTTACGAATTACGGCAAGGAAAGTATGATGTCTTAGTGGGGATTAACTTATTACGAGAAGGACTTGATATTCCGGAAGTCTCGCTGATGGCGATTTTAGATGCCGATAAAGAAGGGTTTTTACGTAGTGAACGCTCGCTCATTCAAATTATTGGTCGCGCTAGTCGTAATGTTAACGGCAAGGTAATAATGTACGCCACTAACATGACTAATTCAATGACAAAGGCAATCGCAGAAACGAACAGACGACGAAAAATTCAAGAAGATTACAATAAGAAAAACGGGATTACTCCCCAAACGATTATTAAACCACTTGGTAAACCTTTACATAATTTCGGTAGTGAAAAAGAAAAATTGAGTAAAGGGTTTGTCACAAAACGCGAAAAGGATCGCCTCGTTCGCGAAATACGCCAAAAGATGAATCAAGCCGCGAAAGAGTTCGATTTTGAAAAAGCGATTGAATATCGCGAAATTTTATTTGAACTTGAAGCAATGGGAAAATAATTTTTAAATTGATTCTGACAAAGAAAAAATACAACAACATTATAAAACAAAAATCTTGTTATAAAATTATTGCTTTTTAAGAATATTTGCATTAAAATGATAACGAAGTTGAAAATGGAAAACAATATTAAAAAAACATATCAAATGTTGCTCAACAAGTTTATTGATGCGCAAGAGTATTTAGAACCTATAACTAATGAGGATTTTTATACTTATGTTGGCGAGGTTACAGGAGAAAGTAATCAAGTGATTAAGGCTCCTGTAAACATGGCACTAAGTCGATTAGAAAAGACTCGGCCTGATTTTTTTCGTTTTCAAAACGGAATTTATTATCGCGCAAAGAAAACGGTGTTTGGTTACGCTCAACTTGATCCTTCCGCTGTTATCCGCAAAAAGTATATTATGGACAATGATGAAGTGATAGGGTATGTGACGGGTTTATCTTTACTCAATAAAGCAGGGCTTACAACTCAAGTGCCAGCATACAACTTTATTGCAACAAATAAATACAAGGGACGGGGCTACATTAAAGATCCAAAACTAAGAGCATACTTATCAAAACCAATTAAAAATGTAAACCGAGTGAACTATTTATATTTGCAAACACTTGAGCTAATTAATGCACTTATAAAAAATAATGAAGCCATAATAGCAGAAAAACCGAGAAGATTAGTATATCAACATATAAAGAAACTAGGGTTGAATACTGAAAGGCTTGCTTACTATGCCGAAGAGTGTGGAGGTGGGAAATTAGCCGATGAATTAGTTAAGGTTTTTCACGAGGGTATTAGTAATGAAATTGCACAATAATAAAGAATCGTTCGCAACATTACTTTCATTAGTTGCAAAAGAGAATGACCTAAGGGCGGATATTTTAGAAAAGGATTATTACGTAGTTCTTATGTTAAAAGAATTATCAGAAAAACAGGATAAGTTGCCAGCATATTTTAAAGGTGGCACCGCACTGTATAAGGCGTTAAAAAATATTCGTCGTTTTTCCGAAGATATCGATCTGACAGTAAACATAGATGATTGTGTTTCTGAAACCGCAAAGAAAAAACGTGTTGCAACTGCCGCAAAAGATTATAACTCACTCGAGGGAGTCGATGATGTAGAAAATAAAACAGGAAGTCGCAGCGTTACTAAAGTATATAGTTATAGTTCTCTCTTTCCAATAGTCGATGATCCGTTACAACGTTTTCAGAGAGTTAAAATCGAAGCAACCTCTTTCACAAAAAGTGAACCAAACGACCTATTGGAAATTGCGCCTGCTGTTTATGATTTTGCAAATGAGGAATACAAAAAAATACTTCGTGAAGATTTTGACGTTCGTCCTTTTAAAATTGCAACTGTAAAAATTGAACGGATATTTATTGATAAGATTTTTGCTGCTGAATATTATTATTCGGTTTTAGATAAACGTAAGTATACCGAAGTAGCAAAGCATCTTTATGACATTGCTGTATTGTTCACTTTGCCTGAGACAAAAAGTTTGCTTGAGGATGAAAAAAAATGCAAAAAGTTAGTGCACATAAAACGAGAAGAAGAAAAACATCGACACTTAAGTAACTTAAGCGAAAAACCACTTGTCAAGTTTGCAATATATGATAATTTCGATAAGGATGAAAAGTTTATAAACGCTTATGATGAAATGCAAAATATTTATGTGATAAAAAAAGACGATGTTATTACATTTGAGAAACTTAGCGAATCAATAAACATGGTCGGCAGTATTATAAAAACATGGAATTTTTAGAAAAACCTTTATAAAAACAGCAAATAAACAACTTAATTTGTTGAAAAAATAAATATATAGTGTATATTAATAAAGAAGTTGGAGGAAGGCTATGAACGCGTTAGATATTATCTTCATTATTGTCTCAGTATTATTAATCATTATTTCCTTAATGCAAGGGGGAAAGAGTGAAGGTGTTTCCGGCGCTATTACAGGTGGCGGCTTAAACATTTTTGCAAAAACTAAAGAACGTGGTAGTGAAAAAGTTATTTCTTATATTACCTTTGGTCTTGCGGTTCTCTTCTTCTTAATGGCCATTCTTGTTAAAGCGTTACAATAGTTTTAATTTATATTTGTTAACTTATAAGACATCAGTGAAAATGCTGATGTTTTTTTAACCACCGCTATTTTAATCAAATTAAATAGTTTAATATTTTTAGAATCATCATAGGTTTGAGGGTAAATTTTGTGGTTTTTTAGTCATGTTGTCAATTTACATTTCATTTTATGTCACAAAATGCAAAGTAAAATACGGTTATCACACTAGACGAGAAGAGAATAAAGCAATGAATATTGGCTTAGCTTCCAAAGATTGGAGAAAAATTAATCCAACCCACATGTAGTGTTGGCTTCTAAATCTTGGAAAAAACCACATTGAACTAACACAAAAAAGCGGTCTTTATTTCTATTGATTTAATTATTTATTTTAACAATATTAGTGAAAACGCTTTGTTTCTTAAACTTCGTTTCTTATTCGCTAGTGGTCCATGTTATAATTCTAGATATATGGAAATTATTGAATATGTTAAAGAGCGCAAAGCGCTTTTAAAAAATGAAGTTGCTTTGTTAAAAGCAAAGCCGGTTTTAGTTATTGTCCAGGTAAATGAGGATTACGCGAGTGACAAATACATTAAAGGAAAGTTAAATGACGCGCTTGAAGTAGGAATCGAAGCCCGCCACATTAAACTAAGTGTTTCCACGACTGAAGAGGAGTTACTTAAACTAATTGACAAGTTAAATGAACAAACTGATGTTCACGGAATTATTGTCCAACTTCCTTTACCTTCACATATTAGCGAAGACAAAGTAAAAGCAAGAATTAGTGTGAAAAAAGACGTTGACGGTTTTAATCCGCTTTCGCCTTTTAAAGCATGTACACCTCTAGGGATTATTAATTACTTAAAAGCCGAAAAAATTGTTTTTAGAGGAAAAAATGCGCTTGTTATTGGTCGCAGTAACATTGTTGGTCGTCCAATGGCAGACTTGCTAATTAATGAAGACGCGACAGTTACCGTCGCCCATTCTAAAACAGCAAAAGAGGACTTGGCGTTTTATTTAAAACACGCCGACATTATTGTCGTCGCAGTGGGAAAAGCGCATTTTATTGATAAACAACTTTTAAAAGAAGATGCTGTTATCGTCGATGTTGGAATTAATCGCGGTAGTGACGGATTTTTAAAAGGTGACGCGCGACCAGGGCTTAAAGTAAGACTCCAAACGCCGGTTCCCGGAGGAGTCGGATTATTAACGAGATTAACTTTATTAGAAAATGTTTGGGAGGGATATAAACATGGAATTTAAAATTGACAACACGTTTGTTTACGGTTTAGAAAGAGCAGTCAAAGCAAGTGGTAATCCAATGCGAACAGCGATTGAGCTTGGTGATTTGGGTGAAAAAGATATTAAACGCGCCAAAGCACTCGCGGGCACTAAAGGCGGGGAAGGCCATGATAACTTTTTAAAAGGGATCTTAGTTCATGTTGACGTTACCGCGCCGTTTTACTGGTGGAAAGAAGCCCAACGTTATCACTGGTTTGACTTTATTAGCAGCCAATCAACTATGCATATGCTTTTAAAGTTTAATATTGAAGAACGCTGTGTCCCCGAAACTGACGCGCGGGTTTTTCCAATTATTGCCGAGTTGATTGCCGAGTATAATGCGATTCCAGAAAGTGACAAAGAAGCTAAAATCGGAGCCTGGCGCAAGATTGTTGCAACCCTTCCCAGTGGGTTTTGTTTAACGGCAACAATGACGACAAACTATCAACAATTAAAAACAATGTACTTCCAACGAAGACATCATAAACTAAAAGAGTGGCACACCTTTTGTGATTGGTGTTTGACCCTGCCACATTTCAGCGAATTTATTATTAAAGAAAAGGAATAGGGAAATGAAGAAAAGTATTTTAAAAAATTACGCTAAATTAATTGTGAGAATGGGTGCGAACGTCCAAAAAGGCCAAGACGTCATCATTGTCGCGGAATTAGAACAACGTGACTTTGTTGTAATGCTGGTTGAAGAAGCTTATAAAGCTAAAGCCAATCGAGTTATGGTTGATTGGATTGACGATGACTTAACTAAACTAAGTTATAAACACCGTTCCGTCAAGTCACTTGGTCATATGGAAAAGTGGGAAGTAGAAAAATTCCAATATTATGTTGATAAACTTCCGGCCCGAATTTATATTGAATCCGCTGATCCGGACGGAGAACGCGGCATTGATCAAGAAAAGAAAGCTGGCGCAAGACGCTTAACTTACGCAATTACTAAACCGTATCGCGACCAGATGGAAAACCGGTATCAATGGACTATTGCCGGCGCTGCAGGTACTAAATGGGCGAAGAAACTCTTCCCAGAATTAAGTGCAAAAGCTGCTAAAGAAAAATTGTGGGACGCAATTCTTAAAGCTGCGCATGGCTATGGTGATCCAATTGCTAACTGGAAAGAACATAACAAAGTATTAGACTCAAAAGCGAAGAAACTAAACGATTTAGGCATTGTTTCCTTACATTATACGAGTAAAAACGGGACTGACTTAAAGGTCGGAATTATTCCGGAAGCTGATTTTATTGCTGGTGGTGAAGAAGCACTTGGTAGTGGCATCCCTTTTAATCCAAACATGCCAACTGAAGAATGTTTCACGACCCCGAAGAAGGGTGCGGCAGAAGGCAAAGTTTTTGCAACAATGCCCCTTAGTTACCAAGGCGAAGTTATTGACGGCTTCTGGTTTGAATTTAAAGATGGGAAAGTAGTTAACTTTGGTGCGAAACAAAACGAAGAATTATTAAAACAAATGCTTGATATGGATGAAAACTCGCGTTATATGGGCGAAGTTGCCCTTGTCCCAAAAGAATCACCAATCAATCAAATGGGCATTCTTTTCTATTCAACATTATTTGACGAAAACGCTTCTTGCCATATTGCGCTTGGAATGGGATATAGTAACACTATTCGAAATTACGAAAATTATACATTAGAGGAATTGCGGGAAATGGGTGTTAATGATTCAATCATTCACGTTGATTTTATGATTGGTAGTGACGACTTACATATTGAAGCGACGACAAGAGACGGACGAAAGATTGTTGTCTTTGCGCAAGGCACTTGGGCAATTTAATGGCAAAAGCAAAGAAAAAACGTAATCTTAAAGTTTTTATCCCACTTGTTACCGTCGGTTCAATCCTAGGTTTAGTAGTTGTGGTTTTACTAAGTTACGTTGGTTATGTGTCAATTAGTTATTATCGAATTGGTGACAGTGACCTTTGCGTCCACACGAGTGAAAACGCCGCGCTTAAGGTAAGTGATCTTGGCGATAAAGAGTTTAGTATTTCATCCTATAACATTGGTTTTGGTGCTTATGAACGCGATTATAGTTTCTTTATGGACACGAGTAAATTTAAAGAGGAGTATCAAGAATCTCAAGGTCAAGTAAATAATGCAGGGAAAAAAGCGCATGGAATTAGTAAAGATAATGTTATAAAAAACACAAATGGTGCTTTCGAAACGATTGAGCGACTTAATCCGGATTTTATGCTCTACCAAGAAGTCGACACAGTGTCCACGCGCGCTTACAAAGTAAACCAACGGGAAATCGCAAATGAGTTATTTGATACTTATGATCGTACATTTGCACTCAATTATCATTCTGCCTTCCTTGCATATCCTTTTAACGAACCAATTGGTCAGTCAGAATCTGGAATTGGCACTTATTCAAAATATGAAGTTAGTAACGCGTGGCGGAAAGAATTTAAAATAACCGATTCTTTCTTTGGCAAATTCTTTGATTTAGACCGCGCTTTTTCAATTAGTGAATTACCAATTGAAGGTTCCACTAAGAAGTTATACATCTTTAATGTCCATATGTCGGCATATGACGAGGGTGGAGTTATCCGGAGCTTACAGTTAGCGCAATTAAAAGAAGCAATTAAAGAAAAACGTGATATTGAAGGCGCTAATAATTATGTTATTATCGGCGGAGACTTCAATCATGATTTAGCCATTGATAACCCACTTCTGAAAGATGAATACAAAGATAATATTTTTGATAAACAAGAAACTGAGATTTTAGCAACTGATTGGTTTAATTATTTGCGCCTTGACGCCGCTAAAGACGGAACCGAAGTTAATAACCTTATTTCGGGTAAAGCGGAAACATACGCTTATGACTTTAAAGACTTAAATTTAGATGTACACGCACCCATTAATATTGGAACGGTGCGTGATGCTTCAATTCCGTTTGTTGATAAAAATAATAACGGTATCGTTGATAATGCCATGGTAGTTATTGACGGCTTCTTAACAAGTGATAACATTACCGTCTCAAGTGTTGAAACCATTGGCAGTGGTCTCGGACTTCAAGAAGAAAACTTACCCACAAGTGACCCTCGTTATGGTCTTGGTTTTGTTTATAGCGACCACAATCCAGTGTTAATGAATTTTAAACTTAATGCTTAGTCGATATTTTCAAGCTTTAATAAATTAGCAAAAGTAATTTTTAAATCATTGATATAAAGACATTTATTTAACGGATCAATCTTCTTAATTGGTCCGTTTTCTTTTTTTATAAAACCATTCGCATAATAATAAATAACTAACGTTTCGCCACTATACTCCGTCAAAACAGCATTAATTTCCACTTTATCGTCTTCACTTAAAAGCGGTTTAGGAACTTTTTGTTTTTCTTTTTCCATCGCGTGCAGCGTTAGCGCTTGTTCTTTTAAACTCGCAAACGGCAAAAACTTTTTCATGCCGCGACTCATTTGCGGTGCCCACCAATTTGCTTGCTTCGTTTTAAATAAGTGCTTGATTTAGTTAAGGCGGTTGCACGCATTACTTTATCTTTGCCGTACTTCTTATGAATCTCATCAATTGTTTCCCACAGTCTTGCCTCTTTATGATTACGCGCAGCATAGTCAGTAATAAGACTAATTTGTTCGCTCGAGTCGTTAATTAGTCCGCTGACAGCGAGATGAAGTTGCCGGGCACTTTTAAGTGGGAAGTGACTTAAAATTTCTAAGAAAGCAAGATATAGTTCATGGTTACTATTCGTCGAAAGGAGAAGCGACATTGATTTAGAGTAACTCTTGTTAATGGGTTTTGGTTCTAAAATTGAAAGCGATACTTTTTGCGCTTTCGTATGACTTGCTCGCATCCGCATACAAAGTTCGTCACACATTTCATGAATTAAAACGGGTATTTCGCTAACATCATAATCGCGGAATAATACTTGGCCACTTGTAAAAGAGGTGTCCGCTGGCGTATAAGTTTCGCGCATATCTGTATCATCAATCCCATGGGCGTGTTCCCAAATTTCTTCGCCAATGACTCCAAAATGTTTTTTGATTTTTAACTTTGGATAATGGGCAATGTCTTTCATGGTGTAGAGACCAAGTTTATGAAACCGTCGTTCGAGATTATGACCAATGCCCCATATCTTATGGAGTGGCTTAACGTGCCAAAGTTTTGTTTCAACGTCCGCGATAGTCCATCTAGCGTAAAAGCGCGGATCCTTTTTAGCTTCTAAGTCAAGAACGCATTTAGCCAGAAACATATTGGGAGCAATACCTACTGTGACATAAAGATTAAACTGTTCTCTAATCTTTTTAATTAAATCTTCAATAATTTCTTCAGGCGTTTTTTTGTATAAAGAAAGATACGGTGTAAGATGAACGAAAGATTCATCAATCGAATACGGATACCAATCTTCAGGGGCAAAGTAATTAAGAAGTAGGGCATTGAAGGCGGTTGACTTCTCAATATAGAGCGCCATTTGTGGTTTAGCAAAAATATAATTAATGCCTTTTGGAAGATCAAACTTCCGCATAACGTTTGTCAATCCTAAAGTTTTTAAGTAAGGCGTTACCGCCATAATAATCGTCCCATCACCCCGACTTTCATCGCAGACAACGAGGGGTGTCTTAAAAGGGTCAAGACCGCGAAGCGTACATTCAACGGTGGCATAAAAACTTTTTAAGTCAATGACAGCAAACACTTTTTCCATGTCCATATTATACAAAACAAATGAACGAGATTGTCAGCGAGCGCAAAAAAGCAGAGAATAAAAATTTAACGGACAATAGTCCTTGCAAATCTCGTATTTTTTGATAAACTTTATAGAGCGTGGGACTGTAGCTCATCTGGGAGAGCG
>CAYJDS010000031.1:0-9527 GCA_964369015.1 uncultured Staphylococcaceae bacterium
TAGCAATTAAAATTGAACCAGCAGCAAAAGTAGTAAAGTTTTGGAGCATTGCCGCTGTATCAGCGGTCATATTATAGAGCCCAACCGCAACCGTCATTTCACTCGGATCACGTAAAATTAAACCCGCTAAGATAAAGTCACTCCACGGTGCCATAAATGCCGTAAGAGCGGTGTAGATCATAATTGGTTTAGCCATTGGTAAGAAGATTTGAAAGAAAACCCGGAATTGACTCGCTCCATCAAGCTTTGCCGCTTCATCAATCTCAGTCGGCATTGAATCAAAATAACCTTTGGCAACAAAAAAACCAAGTCCACTGCCCGCGACATAAACGACTAAAAGCGCCCATTTATTACCAATGAGTCCCATCAAGTTTAAAATAAGATAAACCGCGACCATTGCCATAAAGCCCGGAAACATCCCAAGTATTAAAGAAATATTCATTAATGGCTTACGCATTTTAAAGCGGAAACGCGATAGTGAATAAGCAGTCATTAAAGTAAAAAGGGTCGTAAGAATCATATTAAGAACGGCAATTTGCAGTGTATTCCACACCCATAAGCCGTATTTGCGTGTTCCAGTTACTTCGAAAAGATCAGCGAAATTCTTAAAGGTCCAATTAGTTGGGAAAAATGTTGGACTAAGTAGTCCTGGTTCTGCTCGGAAACTATTAGCAATAACCCAGACAATTGGAATTAGCCAAATAACAGCAAGCACAACAACAAGGACGTGTGACCAAATTGAGCTATAAAATTTTTGGCGGCGTGTTTTTTGCACTTGTTTAGCACTAATGTTACTTTTCATTTGCGGAACTCCTCCTCATGCTTATAAGCGCTTGAACGGCGATAAATAATAAGACTTAATACTGCACTAATAATAAACATAATAATTCCAACTGCCGCGCCTATATCGTATTCGGCAACATTTAAGTTGTACATCGATAACTTATAAAGCCACGTAATGAAAATGTCCGTAGCGCCGGCTACTCCGCCGGTACCTTGCCCCATTGGTCCTCCACCAGTTAAAAGCCAAATAACATTAAAGTTATTCATGTTATGGACGAACTGCGTAATTAATAAGGGCGTTGTCGCAAAGAAAATATACGGGAAAGTAATTTTGCGGAAGATTTGTCCTTTTGACGCTCCGTCAATTTCCGCAGCTTCATAGTTATCTTTGGGAATATTTAAAAGTAGACCACTAATGATGAGCATAAAGAAGGGTATACCGACCCACATATTAATAAGAATAATGAGGTTTTTAGCAACAAGTTCATTCGACCAAAAACTAAAGCGTGAGCCACCAAGACTAACAATTAGCGAATTAATTGGTCCGTAATCATGGAATAGAGCATACATTACGCGCAAACTAACAAATTGCGGCACGGCCATCGTAATGACGAATAAAGAACGCCATACTTTTTTCCACTTTAAGGTTTTCTTTGCTAAAAGTAAAGCGAGGAAGAAACCCCCAAAGTAACAAGTAACAGTGGCAAGTGTGGACCAAATCATCGTCCACGAAAAGACATTCGTAAATGCTTTAAAGTTTGACCCGCCGTCAAATAGTAGTTTAAAACTATTAAATCCGGTCCATGCAAAAGCATTAATCCCGATTTGTTTGGCAATATTATAATTAGTAAAAGCGAGTGAAATCATAAAGACCAGTGGAATAATCGTAAATAAAATTGCCCCGATAATTGGAATAAAAAGCATGACAATATACGCTTTATCGTGTTTAAGTGATTCGTATTCACCTTTAAAGTTTAAAATCTTTTCACCATTAACAAGATTATTCTCATTTTTTAAATTGTCATTTTGCGCTTTGATATAAATAAAGATCACAAACGCGGTTAATATTAGGGCAATTATGCCGTAGACTAACGGTTGACGGCGGTCACCGACAAAAGATGATAAATTAAACATAGCGTTTACGTTCTTCGCCCCAACCGTTGCCATAAAGACGATATAACTAATCAAAATAAGTAAATAACTAAACGCTTTAATTAGTTGTTTACGAATAAAAAACGGGAGAAAACAAAGTAAATAACCACTTATTAAATTGAAACGGGTTAAGTTTGTTCCGTGACGATAAGTATGACTCGATACTAAAACAAAGCGATTAATCCGTCGCGGAACTTCTCCTAATTTATTAAAGAATGATTTTAGTTTTTTCACGAGTTTCTTCTTTCAGTTAAAATTTATTTTTAATAGCGGTTGTCGTTGCTACTAGAATAGAATGCACTTTTTCGACCGTTGCAGTTTGATTTAAGTTCCAAACTTCAGTCATTGCGTCATTCATCGGCGCCCAGAAACTACCCATTTGCGTAATGTTTGGCATAACAATAGAATGTTCAAGGGCGTTTTGGAAAACAGTTGCGGATGCACTCTTACTAACAGCGCTAGTAATTGCTTCACTTTGGAAGGTTGGTAAAATACCAAGACGAGCAAACCGTAACCGTTGCGCAGTTTCACTAGATAAGTAACGAGCTAAATCATGGGCAACATGCGGATTTTTCGAATAACGACTTACGCCATATCCCTTGTAACCACTAAATGGTCGAGCGGCTTCCCCGTTTACACTCGGAATAAGTGCAATACCAGCATTATTTACGCCAACTGCTTCTTGGAACAAGGGCCATAAGTATGGACTAGTAATAACTCCAGCCGCTTCGCCAACACTCATAATGGCACGACTTGAATCCGGTGTTCCTTTAGTAATTGCTCCTCGTAAATCTTTCGTTAAAGAAGTAAGGTTAGCTGCGCCCTTAACGCCATCTAAATTAAAGGAGTTAACAGTTGTGCCATTCGCGCCGAAAAGATCCGCGTCATTTAAAAATGAAAACATGTAGTAACCATTCGAATCAGTATCGGCAACATCGAGAACAATTTTTTGTCCTTTAGCGAAGATATTTTCAAAACTAAGAACATCGGTCGCACTTAATTTTGACTTGTCATACATTAAAGTTTGCGACTCTGCGGTTATTGGGTAACCATAGAGTTTATTATTATTCGTAAAGGCGGCAACTGAGTCTTCGCTATGATTTGCGACTACTTCGTGACGATAAATTACTTCGCTAATGAGTTCATTCGTAATTGCACTTGAAAGCGTGTCATGGACAAAGGCAAAAATATCTGGTCCTTCCCCGCTTGGTCCTTGGGTGACTAAGTCACTGACAGCTTTACTTTCTTTTTCTTCTTGAAGCGTTATTTTAATCGCGGGACCGTCAGGATAATTTTGACGGTAAATACTTTGATAATTTTCAAAGAGTTCACTTATTAATTCGTGATTGTTAACATCTTCCCAAATTAAGATATTAATTGTGTTGTCGCTACTTCCGCCGCCGCAACTAACTAAGAGGGCACTAAGAAGTAGGCTTAGAGTAAATTTCTTCTTCATCTTTTTTCTCCTTTAAATTGATTTTTATAAACATAAAGGGCCGGCAAGGCCATCCCTTTAAAATTAAAAAGTCCTTGATTAGCCCATTCATTACCTGTTTCTTTATTGTCTTCTTTAATATAATGCATTCCTTCTAGACTTGCCCACGTGTCATGGAGAAGCGGTACCCAAGCTGGTTCCCAGTAAAACACCCCATCAACTTTATGATCAATAATAAAATTAAATAGTAATGCTAAATATTCAACTTGACCCTTAATTGTATAAGGCGGAAACCCACTTATCTGTGGTGTTTTAGTCTCAGTAACGACAAATGGACCGTAGCCAGAAGTAGTGTTAAAAGCATAACTTGTTTCCATAATCATCACTTCTTCTTCATAATTTTCTTTTAAGAAATCAATCGTCTTCCCTAAGTCAGTGAATGTGCCGTGCCAATAAGGATAATAACTTAAGCCAATT
This sequence comes from uncultured Staphylococcaceae bacterium, assembly GCA_964369015.1. Classification (GTDB taxonomy): domain Bacteria; phylum Bacillota_I; class Bacilli_A; order RFN20; family CAG-826; genus UBA1361. Next base: position 3,848 of record CAYJDS010000031.1, read on the forward strand.
ACATCAAATTTAAGTAAAAGCGGATGCATTGCTCCAAAAAAGTCTTTATATAATTTTACGTCGCCGCCGCGGTCAAGATGAATAATAATTTTACTCTCTGGACTTGCTTTGCGTACACCTCTTATTCCCGCGTTTAAAATTTCACTAAGCCGTTTATAGCCGTCAGGATAAAGGTTTCCGTCTTCATCATATAAGCGCCCATGTGGCCAAAGTATGCCATTAGTGATTTCGTTACCAACTTGGATATAAGCAAGGTTAATGTTTGCTTCATGAAATTGATAAATTACTTTTTCGGAATATAATTCAACGGTAAGCAGGAGTTCCTCAAAGGAAAGTCCATTCCATGCTTTTGGCATTATTTGCTTCCCGGGGTCAGCCCAAAAATCACTATAATGAAGATCAAGAACAATGCTAAATCCAACCTTTGAGGCCCTTTTTGCTAGGATTAACGTCGTATTTAAATCATTTCTTCCACCTTCGTAACTTACTTTTTCAGGGGAAAACGGATCAAGCCAAAGCCGTAAGCGGATGCTCTCCACTCCTGATTCTTTTAAGATAATTAGTAAGTCATCTTCCTTACCATGATAATCAAAAAATTTCGCTCCCTGAGTTTCAAGACTTAAAAGTGAACTAACATCCATTCCGTAGAGAAACTTATTTTTCACTCTTCATCTCCTTCGCTAAAAGTAAAGCGTTCTTTCATTAAGCGGTAACGAAATTTCGCTAACTCGTTTTTAGCAAGAACATCACTTTCACTGCCGACATAATTACAACGAAGGCAATAGTATTCGTGCTTATCAACATCATAAAAAAGATCAATATCAATGTCCCGCATAAAGCATGATGGACAACGATAATTTAATTTGCCTTTGCGAGCTTGAGCCATGTGACAATTTCCTCCCCTACTTTTAAGTTTTTAACTACCCCAAGACTATACATTGGTGAAAAAGCATAACCTTCACGAACATAAGCTTCGTAGTTGCCGCTGCTTGATAATTGAATATTTGTATCAATATCAGGAATAATAACTTCCGCAATTGCATTATTTAGACTAAGACTACGGTTTTTATAATAGTATTTTATTTTTTCCTTCTTTTCACTATTGCTAACTTTAAGAAGGATGTTATACATTTCTTCGGGATATTCAGTCGTACCGAAAGACCCAGTCATATAGTCATCAAAGCGGACAAGTACTTCTCTTTTACTACTACTTACTAACTTTCGCCGATAACAAATTTGACTACTTCCTTCTTTAAATTCAATCGTTGTCGCAATTGTAATCGTTAAATCTTTAAATTCAATCGTTAACGGGTCAAGTTTTAGGTAGCGAGTATCACCTACTTTAGAATAGTGACCTTTACTGCGACAAAGCGCTAAATCAATTTCTTCGCCGTTATACGTTACTTTTGTCGATTTAAGCGTCCCTTCACCAGCGTAATGAGTAAAATAACCGGCCCGATAGTTTGCTTGAATTAAAAATGGATAACTCGCGTTAACAATCCGTGGTGTGCCAATACCGACTGGTAAATATAATTTACTCGCGTAAGGTCGTAAGTCAATAAGGGCTCCACCTTGATTTAAGTCAACACATGTTCGGAAATACGGATCAAGATACCAAAAATATTCTTTACCGCTGCCGTATAATACGTCACGCCACAAAGCAACTTCTGGTGTTTTATAACCTTTTTTACTACGGTAATACGGGGCAAATTCACTCATTGTTAAGTCAAGAAGTTTTTCTTCTTTTTTAAGTTTGCCGTAATAAGCAATGCCATCTTCATAAGACTTCAAGAGTAATTCATAAGGCGCTTCCCAGCGGCCCATTTTATTCATCCATCCTGGTCCAACAAACATCATATTATAAGCGTAACCATCGTTAAATTTTCCTAAATGACGATATTGGTCAATGATATTAAATAAGTAAGGATATTCACCGTTTTCGTAAGCCATCGAACGTAGTACATTTTGCGGATGAGTTCCAAAGTTACTCCCATTACCGTCAAAACAAGCGTTTAAATCACGTGATAAATGGGGGATTGCAACGATACCGCTATCTTCAGCTTCGTTTTCAGCAGGAACATGCGTATTTACTTTACTCGGGATCCACGGATTCCATGGTCCGCCATCCATAAACGTATACCATGAGTTATTCGTAGCGTGATACGCTTTAGGACCTTCTTCCCAACAAGTAGCAATGGCGCAAACAACTCTTGGATACTTTTCCTTAATATAATTAATTAAATCAGCGTCCATGTAATAACTACCTGTTGAGGCAGGATAAAAACCAAATTTTTCATAAAAGAGCCCAAAAACGTCGTCAACTATCCGTTTTTTGTCGTCCATCTCAAACATCCAAATACAAAAATCTTTTGTATTGTATTTAGCGGAAAACTGTTTGCTTGGTAATCCTAAAAGCGTTAAAGAAATTTCGTCACCAAATTCTTGATGATGAGCTTTAGCAAGAGCGACTGCTTCTTCGTTAAATAAACTAGCGTACGTCATTTGAATTGTCGTTTTAAGCCCGTTTTTATGAGCAATAGCTTGTTGTGTTTTAAAAATATCAAGCGATTCTTGAAGAAGCGGTTCTTTCCCTAAATCTTCAACTTCACCGTGTCCGGTTACTTTTTGTGAATACTCAGGAACCATTTCTGGGCGATGAATAAGATTAAGAATTAATTTATTGTCCATACTTAACTTACCTTAATAAGCGAGAAGTCATCCGCGTGGCCCCATGCAGTTGGCGCAGCGCGTCCTTCCACACCAATAACTATTTTTTCATTTGCAAGTATTGTAATATTATTAACAACACCTTTCTTGTAACCACTACTCCAGCCATCAATAACATTTTTCATATCAACACTTAACCGTGTTCCGTCGGCCTTAATGACGAATATTTCTAGGGACATATGTTCCATTTCACTCGCTTTAGGTCCGTTTATATAAGCACTAAGTTCATAAGTGCCGGCATTTTTTAGAATAATTTCTTGACTCACTTTAAAATGAAATACTTGACTACCGTGATACCAGTTAAAATTCGTTGTTCCAGTACGAACGTCCCCCGCTTTGCGATTAAGTTTAGCGACTTTATTAACTTCATTTGGATGAGTATCACTATTAGGAACCCACGGAGCAACAACCCGGTCACTACTTCCTTGATTTTCAAAGGAAGGATCAAGGACATAATTTTCAATAACTACAACATTAGCGACAACTGGGAATTTATTTTCAACTCTACCGGTTACAATATAACTTCCTGGCTTTGATAGTGCACTACTCTCACTTGCGTTCCACTCGACGGCAAACGGACGAATTGCATCAAGATTTGTTTCCACTAAATAAGTCGAAGGTAGTTTTTCTTCAGCGGCGATATTAAGCGTTAATGAAATTGAAATAGTTCGTGCTTTAACTGCAACTTCGGCAATGGGATTATGCTTGCCGCGCATTAATTTAAAGGTTTTTAAGGAAGGAAGCATCCGTCCATTATAACTAAACAAAGCTTGATTGGACCACGTTGCTTTTCCGTCTTTAAAATCAGCGACAACCTTAATATCATTCGCGTCACCCGTTTCCGTCCACGCTTGTCCTTCGGCAGTTGCCCAACCCGCACCTTCTACAGGTAACCAAGCTGGTTCCCAATAAAAAATACCCGCGCCACGTTTTTCTGGGACATCCGCTAAAACTTGGACAACGTCACGAATAAGGGTTGCTTGACCTTGAATACTCGTTAAATATTTTCCGCCGTCTTCCATTCCTGCGTTATAAATGTGACTTGCATGTTCACTATCCGCGGTCGTAAACCCATAACTCGTTTCGGCAACAATAACTGGTTTCTTAAATTTATTCGCCGTATTATTTAAATTGTTTTGTAAGTTTGCAAGACTACCATGATAAAACGGATAATAAGAAGCACCGATTAAATCGTAGTTTACCTCGTTTGTTGCCATTGCCGAAAAGAAACTATTAAAAATATCAAAACTACCACCTTCTGCAAGATGGATCATTGTTAAAATATTAGGATTAACACTTTTCGCACCCTTAATTCCTGCTTTTAAGATTGTTGAAACGTTCTTATAACTTTGGGTCGCATTTGACCAATCGATTTTACCAACTGGAAATAAAAGACCATTATTAATTTCGTTGCCAATTTGCACGGCTTGGACATTTACTCCAGCATTTTTGAAGTCATTTAACACTTTTGCGGTAAATCTTTCGACTTCACTCGCTAAGTTTTCTAGCGTATATCCTGACCAGGCGGTCGGTGTTCTTTGTGTCGCAGGATCAGCCCAAAAATCACTATAATGGAGGTCGACTAAAATATTCATATTCGCTGCTTGGGCTTTTTTACTCATCTTAATTGCCTTGGCGGTGTCGACATTTCCTCCGCCATAAACGTCGCCAAACAAATTACTTGGTTTGTTCCAAAGACGAACCCGGAAAAAGTTTACGCCATTGCGCGCCATTATTTGATATACATCTTGTTCTTTGCCTTCTTCGTTATAATAAACACCGCCATTTTCGAGGACGGATTCTATCATCGAACCGTCAACCCCCATTGCAAAATCTTCTCGAAGATTACTAATTGGATTAACAATAATTTTGTCGTAATCATACTTTTCATTATTAGTTTTACTACCGATCGTATCACTAAATGATGTTGTCTCATAGGTGAAAAGACTATCACTATTAGGTTGTTCTGGGGTTTTCGTGCAACCCGCTAAGGTAAAGGTCACGACTAATGCGGCAAATGCCACTTTCTTAAATTTCATATTTTTGCTCCTTTTTCCGATATTGTTCAGGACTTAGTCCACTATATTTTTTAAATGCACTTGAAAAATAAAGGGCATTTTTAATACCTACTTTCTCGCCGACAACTTTAATTGGTTCTCCGCTCATTAAAAGTAATTGTTTAGCTCGTTCCATGCGGACACTAATTAAGAATTGCTTTGTTGATAAACCAATTGTGTTATGAAAAATACTTGATAAGTAATTCAGTGTGACCCCTACATTTCCGGCGATGTCTTCTATTGAAATTTCAAATTCATAATTGTTATAAATAAACTGTTTTGCGCTATTAAAATGGCGATGAGCGACCCTGAGGGTTGTGTCACTTTTGCGACTAATCCGGGCAATTGTCGCCATAAATTGATATGCAAGTCCGAGCGCATTTAAATCAAGAAAACCGTGTTCAGAATAACTAAAATAAATAATTTCGAGTAATTGCCGCGCACTTTGACTTTCGTCATCCCGTAAAATTGGGGATTTTTGACTTACTCCAGCGTAAGCTAAATAATCAGCGGCATTAACACCGCCAAAGCCAAGCCAGACATAAGTCCAGGGGTCACTGGGGTCTGGATAATAATGAGGTAATTCAGCGGGGTTAATGAAAAACATATCACCTTTTTTCAGTTTAAAAGTTTGATGTTTTGTCACAAACGTTCCTTGACCAGCAATGATGAGGTGAACGACATAATAATGCTTCGGAGTAAAACTAAAAACTTTATCAGGAATGGTTTGTTCATAACCACATTCAAAAAGCTTTAATTCAAAATAGCGGCTTGCGTCATTTAAAACGTTGGTCATTATTTACATTCTCCTCGAATTGTAACTTCATTATAATAAAACCCGATTATTTTTTCATATATTTTAACTAATTAAATTATAGATTTTCACATGTTCGATT
>CAYJDS010000032.1:0-9380 GCA_964369015.1 uncultured Staphylococcaceae bacterium
TAAAACATTTCGCAAGGAACGGTGTTTCGACCGCGGTACCATCCTTATTCATCTTTTGATGCACTTATTTTAGTCTCTAACGGGACTGAGCCGGCAATGATTAGTTGCTCGAAGGAAAGGGCGTGTTTAGCAAGTTGTAATACTTTCACCAGCGTATTACTCTCTAATAGGATGTTAAACTTAGTTTCCTTATAGATTTCGAAATAATTATAACATAATTACTTCTTAATTAATTTTTTTGCCTTTATAGAAAACATCTTCAATAATCGCTCCACCAAGACAAAGATTACCCTCATAAAAAACGACCGCTTGACCAGGGGTGACGGCCAAATAAGGATTAGGAAAGATTAAATATGGGGTGCTATCATTAAAGTAGCATTCAACTGGTTGTTCTTTTTGGCGATAACGAAATTTCGCAGTTAATTTTGTGCCATTGACGGGAATTTCATTAATAATGTTTAGCCTTGAGAGCGTGATTTTGTCGCTTTTTAAATGTTCATCTTCTTCATCATTTGCAACATAAAGGATATTAGAAACAACATCTTTTTTAGCAACATACCACCGTTTATTCTCTTCGTAATTTTTAAGCCCGCCAATTCCTAAACCTCGTCTTTGTCCTAAAGTATAGTAGTAAACTCCAGTATGCATGCCAATCGTCTGCCCGTTATTAATGTCAACAATTACTCCTGGTTTTGCAGGAATATAATTTTTTAAAAAATCTTTAAAATGTCGTTCACCAATAAAGCAAATCCCGGTGCTATCTTTCTTAGTGGCCGGAGCAAGCTTAAACTTTTTTGCAAGGCGGCGAACTTCAGCTTTTTTAATATCGCCAAGTGGAAAGAGTGTTTTGCTTAATTGCTCTTTTGAAAGTTGACTTAAGAAATAAGTTTGATCTTTATCTTGGTCAAGACTTTTTCCTAAATATACTTTGCCGTCTTTTTCAATCTTTTGCGCGTAGTGGCCAGTGGCAATATAATCAAAGCCTTGCTCTTCCGCCCACTTTAAAAAAGCTGCAAATTTAATATATTTATTGCAAAATATGTCTGGATTTGGCGTTCTGCCCATCTCATATTCCTTGATGAAATAAATAAAAACATCGTCCCAATATTCTTTAATAAAGTCAACCCGGTGGAGCGGAACATTTAATTGTTCGGCGACTTTTTTAGCGTCTTCATAATCGACTTCTTGTGGACAAGCATCGTCCCCAAGCGTTGGGTTGCCGGAAATATCATTGTTGGCAATCGCGTCCCAATTACGCATAAAGCCAGCATGGACATCATAACCCGCTTCTTTTAATAGTAAAAGTGCGACCGCGCTATCAACGCCGCCACTAAGACCAACCATTACTTTAATATTGTTATTATTTTCCATATTCCTCTAATAAATAAGTCGCGGGTCCCACATTGGTAAAGGTAAGATTCATATTTGCGCCGAAAATTCCAGTTTTAACCGTCACATATTTTTCTAATTCACGATTGAAGGTCTCATAAAGTTTACTACTTTCACTACCTTTTAAACTTCTCGTAAACGAAGGTCTTCGTCCTTTAAATTCCCCATATAGCGTAAATTGACTAATGCTAAGTACTTCACCACTAACCTCCGCGAGACTAAGATTAGTTTTATCGTTTTCATCGGGAAAAACCCGCATTAAGGCAACGGTTTTAGCCATTTTTTCAACCACTAATTCATCGTCTTCCGCACAAAAAGAAACTAAAAGTAACAAACCATAGTTGATTTGATTATGGACCGTGCCATTAATAAGTACGGCGGCATTTTGAACAATTTGAGCTACGACACGCATTAGCGAATGTAATCGTGAATTATTGGTGGGTTAACAATTTTTTGATTGCTATACACAAACGCATCATGAATTTCAACGAGGATTGGCCGTGAAATTACGTCCGCTTTATTCGTATAAACAAGGGCTAAACGGTCACCAATATCAACTTTATCTCCAACTTTTTTATTTAAAACAATGCCCGCACTCATGTCGATGACATCTTCATATGTTTCCCGGCCACCACCAAGCTTCATACTGGCAGTGCCAATCGTTAGTGAATCAATATGGGAAATATAACCTTCACTAGTGGCTAAAACTTCGTAAACGTGTTCACTAACCGGGAATTTTTCGGGATGCTTAATGTAAGAAGCGTCCCCGCCTTGGGCCGCAACCATTTCCACAAATTTATCAAAAGCTTCCCCACTCTTAATTTTTTCTTCAAGTAAAGGGTAGGCATCTTCAGCGCGCGCAACAACTCCGGCTTGTTCCAGCATAATTGCACTAGCTTCACGGCATAAAATAGTAAAATCAGCCGGTCCGTGACCTTTAAGGGTATCAATTGCTTCTTTAACTTCTAAGGCGTTGCCAACGGCTAATCCTAGTGGTTGATCCATGTCAGTCAAGATTGCCCGCGTGTCGCGCCCCAAACTATTACCAATATCAACCATCGCCCGGGCTAAAAGACGGGCATTTTCAATTGTCTTCATAAAAGCCCCACTTCCAAACTTAACGTCTAAGAGAATTGTGTCACTCCCAGAAGCTAATTTTTTGGACATAATTGAGCTGGCAATTAAGGGGATTGATTCAACTGTTCCAGTTACGTCGCGCAGCGCATAAAGTTTTTTATCAGCCGGCACTAAGTGACCAGTTTGGCCAATAATTGCGCAACCGACCTCATTTACTTGAAGAAAGAAATCTTCTTGTTTTAGCGCGATTTTGTAACCAGGAATTGCTTCTAGTTTATCTAATGTACCGCCGGTATGACCAAGACCGCGGCCACTCATTTTGGCAACTTTAACCCCAAAACTAGCGACCAGTGGACCAAGGACTAAACTCGTTTTGTCACCCACTCCGCCAGTACTATGTTTGTCAACTTTAATCCCTTTGATTGCGGAAAGGTCAATAACATCACCACTATGCATCATTGCTAAAGTAAGCGCACTTGTTTCTTCTTTACTCATCCCTTTTAAAACAATCGCCATCAGTAAACTTGACGTTTGGTAATCGGGAATTGAACCATTAGTAACGCCTTTTACAAAAAAATTGATTTCTTCTTCACTAAGTGTGAATCCGTCACGTTTTTTAACTATAATATCGTACATCCGCATAATTAAAAATCCCCCTTTTAATGAGATAATTTTATCATATTTTAATACTTTATATTAAAAATAGCATCAAACGGACGCTAACGAGTGGCGTTTAAGCTCTTTCTAACTTAAACAACTTATTTCTAAATATTAATTACTTTCTTCAGCTAAATTAGGCGGGGTAATAAGTTTTCGGCCATATTTATTTAATTTTTGGCGCTTGGCATATTCATCTTTAAGTTTACTTGAAAGTTCATTGCTTTGCTCGTAAATATTTTTAGCAATTTCATTCGTTGACCCTTCAGGAACTAGCGGCGCTAAAAAATCTAAAATAACTAAATAACGCGGCGCCCTTACTTTCCACGGAAAAACAAGTTGTGTTCCTTGCAAAACGAAAGGAATAATTGTCGTGTTAGTTTGCAGCGGCGCCTTAAAAGCTCCGGCTTTATACTCTAAAAGCGGAGCATGATAATTTTTATTACGCGTTCCTTCGGGAAACATTACCCAGCTTGAGGCTTTTCTCGCCAGCGACTCACGAATTAGTTGCATTGCTTTAATTTCTTGCTTTAAGTTGTCTCGGTCAATAAATACCCCTTCGATTGCTTTAAGGGCACTGTTAACAATTGGGATTGAACCATTTTCTTTTTTTGAGACAAAACGCGCTGTTGCGGGCATATAAGCAACAGTAATAACCGCATCTAAAAGCGAGGTGTGATTACCGACAAAATAATAAACTTCGTCCTCTTTTAACTCCGGCACATTCCGAATTTCAACATCAACCTTAAGAAGACGAAGTATCTTACGGGCTAATTTTTGACAGCGCTCAAACCGTTCTTTTTGGCTATAGCGTTCGGGATGGCGGGCATAACGCCGCATCCATGTAAAATAATTCCACAAAATGGGAATAACCGCTTTAATAACCCAAATAAGATACTTCATCATAATCAATACGTCCTTAGCAATTCAACGACAACGAATAGTTCATTTTCTTTGTTAACTTGGAGTCGACCTTTAAGAACAATCATAATGCCCTCTTTTAGGCGACTAAGAATTCCACTTGGTCCTGACCACATCTGTAACTTTATTCTATCAAAATTTTCGTTTTTATCACTGCTTATTACTTCTACTTCTGGAACCTTTTCCACATAAACATAGCGATAATCACCGTCAATTTCTCCGAGTCGTCCAACAACAAATACTGCTGTTAGCATGGTTATATTCTCCTTTCCTTTTATTTTGTGTTAAGAAATTATTTTCGCTCTCCTAACACAATTACACTAAAAGGGGCAACCATGACCCGTTCAAAATATTCACTAGAACGCGCGGCAATATAACCAGCGCGATTTAAAACTATTTTTAGCGGCACTTCTAAATCCACAAAAATAGGTTCACTACTTGGATTAACATAAACTCTAAATTCACTATAAGGGGCTAAGTCAAAAGTTGGATTATATACTATTTCGGCCCCTCCGTGTGGTAAATCTTTAAAAGTAACGAGTTCTTTAATTACTTTTGGATCAGTTTCATGTAAAAAACGACAATCTTTGCGCAGTGCAGTTAAGGCTTTAAAATATTCAACCATTTTGCTTCGTTTATAAGCAAGAGTATAGGGAAATTGATTTACTTTATCACTACTCTTATAAGAATTCGTGTCCCCATATTTAGAAACGCCAATTTCTTGACCACGATGGAAAAACGGAACACCAAAGGAGAGCATAATAATTGTATTCAAACTTTCGAGGCGCATTAAAAGAACATCAAGCGATTCATTACTATTACTTTTCACTAATTTATCAATCGTTGTCATATTATCGTGACATTCAACATAGTTAATACTTTGGCCAGCATTTTGATAGCGAGGGGCAAAAGTCGTATTTAAGACACTGCCACAATAAGCAAATTTAAAGCCCGCACGATAATTAGTCGCGCCGAGCAAATAGCCCCGTTCATGAATGTTTTCCGAAAAACTCGCGCCTTTAACAATCTCGCGATAAGAATCATTAAAAAAGCCGACATTTAAAAGTTTCCGCGCATTACTATGCGTAGCCAGCAGTTCTTTATTAAGCGTCGTGGCCATTTCCCACCCTTCGCCGTAGAGCATAAAGTCAGGTTTAAGGTTACTAACTTCCCTTTCAATCTTTTTAATCGTTTCAATATCGATTAACCCCATTAAATCAAATCGGAGGCCGTCAATGTTAAAAGTCGTGACAAAATAACGGACACTATCAAGAATAAAGCGCGAATTCATTGGTCGCTCGGTGGCAAAGTCATTGCCAACCCCACTGCCATTACTAATAATCCCTTCACTCGTTTTTCGGAAGTAATAATTAGGAACAATTTTTTCAAAAACACTTGTTTCATAATTATAAACATGATTGAAAACAACATCTAAGACAATGCGAATACCTGCTTGGTGATAGGCATCAACCATTGCTTGAAAGTCTTTAATGCGGTTATAAGGATCAAACGGATCACGGGCATAACTTCCTTCGAGAACGAAATATTGCTGTGGATCATAGCCCCAGTTATAACTCTCCCATTTATTAAGTTCGTCGACCGTTTGAAAGTCGTAAACCGGCATCAGTTGGAGATGGGTAATACCTAAAGATTTTAAATAATCAAACCCCGCTGGATAAACTCCTTTGACAGTTTTGCCTTTTTCCGTCATTCCGTAAAAGGTTGCTTTATTTTCAATGTTAGTTCGTTCGTCATTAGTTTGATCACGAATACTCGTTTCGTAAATTATTGCCTCACTCACCTTATTAAATTTTGGTAATTTGTCATCATTAAAGACATATTTTATTTTTGCTAAATCAATCACATAACTATACCGGCCATTAGGTCCACTACTTTTAGCGTAAGGATCACTAACCTCTTCTTCGACCCCATTATTTAAAACTAAATAAGAGTAAGGTAATCCTTCATGGTCACCTTTGAGGACGTATTCGTAAACGCCATTTTCAATTCGGCGCAGTTTCCGATAAAGAAATTGTTCTTCATGCGGGACGCGATATTTTAAAATAACTCGACTTGCCAGCGGTGCCCATAGGCGGAAAATTGTTGCTTCCCTACTATAAAGCGGACCCAACTCGCCTTTATAAAAATAATCTTCGTCAAAAGTTGGCCAGGTGGTTGCTTCACTAACATTTAAGGGTACTTGGCCAAAGTTTTGGAGACTTACTTTATAGTTATCACCTAAGACAAACGGGGTAATTAATTCTAATTCATAAGTTATCACTTTATAATGACTCGTTTTATTGACTAAATTAAAAGGGACAACAATCCCGTCAGCATTATAAATTGCGACGCGGGCTTGTTCATAATGATATTTTTCGCTAAATAAGACGACACGAATTGTTTTTGGCGTTAATAAATGCGCGCTAAATTGACCAAATGCCATATGATTTACGCCTCCACTACTGCGACGGCATAATCGCCGTCATGACTAATTGAGACAGAAAAACGTTTATTTTTATAAACGATTTCCGGCCGCCCGTCTTTAGTATAAATAATATCAAGATGATGAAAAGCAATGCGACCAATTGCATTTTTATAGGCTTTAATAAAGGCTTCTTTAGCCGCAAAACGTCCCGCAAGAAATTCTTCCTTATTCGGACGAGTTTTATATATTTCTAATTCATTGGGGGATAATATCCGCGCCGCTATTTTTTCTTTGCCAACGAAGCGGGGAATATAAACAATATCGATACCAACTGCCATATCTTAGTAATCTCCTATCTTCTCTTATTCTTCACAACTACGGCCCCTTTAGCGCTATTTGCTTCATCGGGCGCCTCAATTACACCGTAACTTAAAAGCATATCATAAAGCTGTTTGGCTCGTGGCCAACCAACCCCGAATTGTTGCTGGATACGACTAATTGAAATTGTTTCGTTTTCATTAACAAATTCAAGCACACTCGGATAGAGTTCATCACTACTCCCATTATTAGTTCCGTAGTAAACAACCTTTTCTTTTAAATCTAAAAAGTCAGGATGGAAATTCGTCATGTAATTGGTGCGTAAATAGTTTGTAATTCGTAAAACTTCTTTCACGGGTAAAAATGGGGCTTGAATGCGTAAAAACCCACGATTATGGATTGCTATACTATCAACGAGCATGTCACCATAACCAAGCAGTGTTTCGGCGCCACCTTGTCCTAAAATTGTCCCTGAGTCAACCGCACTAGCGGTCATAAACGCCACCCGACTTGGAATATTAGCCTTAATGTTACCAGTAATAACTTGGACACTCGGCCGTTGCGTGGCAATAAGGAGATGAATGCCGGCCGCCCGCGACTTTTGAACAAGCCGTAAAACGAGCGAAGAGACTTCTTTTTCACTTTCAAAAAGGTCGGCAAATTCGTCAACAATTGTCACAATAATCGGCATTAAGGGCTTGCCAATTTCAGGGGCAATTTCATTATAATCACTAATTTTACTAACTCCTGTTTCTTCAAACATCTTATAGCGCTGCTCCATTTCGGTAATTAAACGATCAAGCGCAACTTTTCCTTCACTTGGTTCTTTAATAATCGGCGTTAAAAGATGGGGAATGTTTGCATACTGCGCCAATTCGACTCGTTTTGGATCAATTAAAATAAGTCGGAGTTCATCGGGAGAATGTTTCATAATGAGCGAGGTAAGAACAGTATGAATAAAAACGCTTTTGCCGCTTCCGGTTGAACCGGCCACTAATAAGTGGGGGAAATCACTAAAGGAGGCACTAATTACTGTGCCGGCAACATCTTTCCCAAACGGAATTAAAAACTTTCCTTTTGGTTTAGCTTCATTCATTTTTTGCATACATTCTTTGAAGTTAACAATTGTACGGTGGGTATTAGCGACTTCTAAACCACTCGTTGATTTACCCGGGATAATTGGTTCAAAGCGAACGGATGCGCCGTTAAGCCGGAGTGAAATATCGTTAACAATTGGGGTAATCGCTTTTAAAGTTTCGGTCGGCTCAAGTTGAATTTCAAAGCGGGTAAAGGTCGAACCAATGGTAAAAGCTACAACGCGTGCTCCAATATTAAAATCACGGAAAAATTCATTAATTTTTTGTTCATAATCAATTGCAATCATCCGATTTAACTCACTTTTATCACTATCTAGCGGATCATCAAGTAAATTTATGTTCGGTAATTTATAAACGGTTTGCGTTTCTTTAAGACGAACAGCTGGTTCATTTTTAAGTTCGCGAAATTCGGGCAAATCATTGGTAAATGGTGGTAGTTCATTAACTTTAGGCGCTTCTTCTTCAGCTTTCGGTTCTACTTTTAAGTCGTTTTTTGTTTCTTGGGTAGTTTCATTAAACGATACAGCATTGATTGAACCACTAGTGTTAACTGCTTTTTGTAAATCTTCAAAAGTTTCTTTCCCACTCTCCTCGTTTGGTTCGTTTAAGACCTGAGAATCAACCGCTTCAATTTTATCTTCACTATCAAGCGTTGGTAAGATAAATGGCGTTTCTTCAATCGTCGAAACTGGTAGTTGTTCTTTTTTAAAGATCGGTTTTTCTTCACTTTCGACAATTTCGTCACTAAACTTGCCAACTCGTTTTAACAGTGGATTTTTTTGTGGGACATCTTTTTCCTGGACTAATTCTTCGAGTAAGACTTGAGTCGGGGTGTCTTTTGGCGTTTCGTGATTGACTAACCCGGCGTTATGAAGCACTTTTTTCCGTTTCTTTAAATCACGGAAGTATTCTTTAATCACGCTGGCCAGCCAAACAAGCACGGGCCAAAAAATAATTACTAATAAGCCAATAATTAGAAAGGTATAGATAACAATTGTAAAAGCCTTCCCAAGTGGCTTAAAAATATGGGTCAAGCCTTCGCCAATAATCCCAGCATAACCATACCAATAATTATCTTTGGAGGCCGTAAACTGAATACTTTCGCGTGCTAACTTCAACATTTCATCAAGACTAGCGCTAAATGAGAGTGAACTAGATCCAAAATCACGTAAAACTGCCCCATAAATTCCACTGCCAACAAAGTGAAGGCCCACAATAGCGAGCGTCACAAATACTAATCTTTTCCGTTTCAGCGGCAAGGGAACAAGCATAAAGTAGAGTGTAAAAACAATAACGAGCACAAAAAAGCTGATAAAGAAGTCACCAATTAAAAGGGCAACCGGAACATTGACAACACCACCAATTGAAATTTTTAAAATACCAATGAAAGCAAATAAAATGACAATCAGACTTTTTAAATTCCGCATTGTCTTTTTTTGTTTGCTAATACTAATCGTTTGGTTTTTTTTCATAATGTTGATTATCTAATATTATAC
>CAYJDS010000033.1:0-9337 GCA_964369015.1 uncultured Staphylococcaceae bacterium
GCATTGTTTTAACCGGTACGGAAATTAAGTCAATTCGCCAAAGTGGAACGTCTCTTAAAGACACTTTTGTTTCTTTTAGTAATAACGAAGCTTTTATTGAAGGCCTCTACATTGCCCCTTATAAATTTGGCAATATTTTTAATCATGAACCACGTCGGAAGCGGAAACTTTTAATGCACAAACGGCAAATAAAAAAGTACTCGGCAGAAGCGCAAATTGAAGCAATGACGGTAATTGCCACTAAAATGTATTTTGTTCGTGGTCGGGTCAAACTGGCTATTGCCCTCGGTAAAGGGAAAAAGCATTTTGATAAACGCGAAACAATTAAAGCTCGGGAAGATCAAAAAGCAATTGACAAAGCGATCAAACGAGGCCGCCGTGATGAAGACTAAAGTAGATGCCTATTTAAACTCGTTAAAAACTCGTTATGAAGATCAAGGCTTTAAAAATTTCCTAGCTGACGTAGTGGGAAAAGTTAGTTTAAAAAACGCCATTCATATTACGGGTACAAACGGCAAAGGCAGCACGGCAACCTACCTTGCTAACACGCTCCAAGCAAGTGGTTATAAAGTCGGTCTATTTACCTCACCCCATTTTGAAAGTTATACCGAACTAGCACACATTAATGGCCAAGCAATAAGTCCAGAATATGTTTACAAAACAATTAAACTATATGAAGATTTTATAATTGAATATTCCCTCTCTGCTTTTGAAATAATGACTTTTGTTAGTTTTAAATATTTTAATGAACAGCATGTTGATTTTACGCTTGTCGAAGTAGGGCTAGGGGGAAGGCGGGACGCAACCAATATTTTTACGCCACTTCTCAGTGTTATTACTAATATTGGTTTTGATCACACTAAAGAACTTGGCAACACCTTAACGAAGATAGCTTACGAAAAAGGCGGGATTATCAAGCAAGGGGTCCCGGTTTTACTTGGACCTTGTCAAGGCGAAGCAGAACGCGAAATAAAACGGATTGCAAGCGAGAAAGAAGCGCTGCTTATTAATGTAGACACAACCCTTCCTGAACTTAAGGAAGTTGATGACAAGTTAATGTTTAAGCTTAACAATAAAGAGTTTTTAATTAACACTAAGGCGCATTACGAAGTAAAGAACGCACTTTTTAGTTACGAAATTATTCAAAGACTCCGTAAGTTAGGTTTCACCGTAACTGATGAAGCTTTTAGTCGCGCATTATTAATTGCGCCGCCCATAGGTAGATTTAATGTTGTAAGAAGAAACCCTGACGTCATCATTGATGGCGCCCATAATCCGCATGCTTTCAAAGAGTTAATTAATGGAATTAAAAGTGATAAAAAGTTAAAAGTTATTTTTGGTGCTTTTAAAGACAAGGACTATAAGAGTGAGTTAGATATGCTTGCTCTTGCTAACGCTGAAGTAGTCGTGACAAGTTTTAATCATCCGCGAGCGCTTCAACAAATTGTTGATCGGGAAGTAAGGTTTGTTGCAAATCATGTTCATTTAATTAAGCAAGAATTAAAAAATTTAAAAGCAGATGAATTACTATTAATTACGGGCTCACTTTATTTTGCAATGCTAGTGAGTCAAGAGTTTAAAAAGGGTATTTATGAATAAACAAAAAGCCGTAGTTTATAAAATCACGTTAGCAGGTTTTCTAATTGCCCTCTCAGTTATTTTTCAACGCTTTTTAGTAATTCCTTTTGGCGTCCCGAGTCTGTACCGTTTTTCACTCGGCAATTTGCCAATTATGATGGCGTCCCTCTTTCTTGGACCCGTCTTTGGAATGATTGTTGGTGCTTCCGCTGATTTGATTGGGGCAACGATTTGGCCAGTGGGGAGCCTTCTTATTTGGCCAGTCTTAAGCGCCGCGGCGTATGGGGTTTTCCCGTGGTTATTTTTAAAAGCAAGCAAATTCTTCAGTAAAAAAGTAAAGATCCCCTTTTTTTATATATTTCTCTTTCTCCTCTTCATTACGATTGAGTTATATATTTTTCTTAATAAAAGCGTTCGTAATCCATTTAATAAAGATGCCGCACCAATTATGTTCACCACAACCTTCAGAATTATCTTTACGCTTATTTTTACGTTATTACTAGTTGGAGTTTCGCTCGTTACGATTTACTTAGAACGACGCTTTAAAGGAAAAGTTGCAACTGAACTTACTGGTTTACCAAGTGAACTTGCCTTTGCAATCTTGCTTAGTTTAATTATCATTGATATCTTTTACTCTTCGTGGTGGAAACTCTATCTTTACCAAACTGATTACTTCGTCAGTGTTTTCTTCCATACGCTGATTGGGCTTATTTTATTGCCAGTGCAAACAACTCTTTTAATTATTACCTCGCGCATTTTTGAACGCCAAAATTACGTAAAAGTAACAAATAAAACCGCTAAACCTAATTTAGTGGCAAAAGAAGACGAAGCAAAGAAAAACGACGAAAATTAACAAATTAGTAATTAGTTAGTAGAAAGAAATGCGGGTTTGAAATTACTAAAAAATAACTTAAATATTTTGACATAAGTTGTCTAAATTAATACATAGTATTAATTATTATTCACTGTTTTTATTGGCAAGAAAATAAATGTGGCTTAAAATACCTTTAAGAAAAGAGGTCCACGAACAATGAATGATAAAAATGTTTTGAAAAATAATCGTGTCAATGAAGTCAGTGAAAACGATGAACTAAAAGAACTCGTTCAGGCCCTTGCAATTTATCAAGAACTGCTTGATGCCGTTCCGCAATAAACTAAGAAGTTTAGCCTAATGAAAATAACGGCTCGGGCCGTTTTTTCTTTTCCTCCTTTTCCTAACCCTTTTCTTTATAAGAAAAATGAGTAACTTAACAAAATTAGTCACTTGAAATTATGGTATAATTGGCACTACGAGGAAAGAGCATGAAACGAGAAGATTATATTAATTGGGATGAGTACTTTATGGGGGTTGCGATTTTAAGCGCGAAACGAAGTAAGGATCCGTCCACTCAAGTCGGTGCTTGTATTGCCGACGCTGATAATAAAGTTGTCAGTCTTGGTTATAATGGGATGCCACGCGGGATTAAGGATGAAGACCTACCTTGGGGTAAGGGAGATGATTTAGATAGTAAATATCTTTATGTTTGTCATGCGGAACTTAATGCTATTTTAAACACTCGTGCGGGGGCTTCACTTAAGGGCTGCCGAATTTATGTCACGCTATTTCCATGTAATGAATGTGCGAAAGCCGTTATTCAAACTGGGATTAGCGAAATTGTTTATTTAGACGATAAATATCATAACGACTTAAACATGCGCGCAAGCCGTCATGTCCTCACTTTAGCGGGGGTTAAATTAACTCCATTTCGCGGGAAAGTATTAGATCCAAAATTTAATGATTAATTACGCTTTAGAAATCGAAAATTTAAGTTATGCTTATGAGCAAGATAAAGAAGTCTTAAATGGTCTTTCTTTAAAGGTAGAACGCGGCAAATACGTTAGCGTCATTGGTCATAACGGCAGCGGGAAATCCACTCTAGCAAAAATCATTGCCGGCATTTTAGAAGTTGATAAAAGCGTTGAAATTAAATTTTTTGGGGAACCTGTAAACGGCGAAGCCCGGCCGGACATTGGAATTGTTTTTCAAAATCCTGACAATCAATTCATTGGTACGACGGTGCGTGACGATATTGCTTTTGGGCTTGAAAACAAACGGGTACCACAAAAAGCAATGGACGGAATCATTGAAGAATTTGCGAGTAAAGTCGGAATGAGTGAATTCTTAGACAAAGAACCCACTAATTTAAGTGGCGGCCAAAAGCAACGGGTGGCGATTGCAGGTGTTTTAGCAATGAAGCCACGGATATTACTACTTGACGAAGCGACCGCAATGCTTGACCCTAAGGGAAAACGCGAAATTAAAGAAATCATTTTAGAATTACGCAAAGAAATTCCTGATTTAACAATTATTAGCATTACTCACGACTTAGAAGATACGCTTTTAAGCGACGAAATTATTGTGATGAATGAAGGCAAAATTGTCCTTCAAGGCGCTCCAGACCTCATTTACCAAAATCACGAAACATTAACGGCGATTCGGCTTGACTTGCCATTTATCTTTAAGTTTAAGCTTGAAATGGAAAAGCAAGGTATTACCCTAAATAGCAGTGACCTAAATGACTTAGTGGAGGAATTATGGCCATAAAATATATCCATCTTTCTTTTACTTACGCCCCGAAGTCACCTTTTCAGTTTGCCGCACTTCATAACATTAATTTAGAAATTAAAGAAAATACTTTTACCGCAGTGATTGGTCATACCGGAAGTGGGAAAAGCACGTTAGTCCAACACATAAATGCCCTTTTAACGCCGGGCAAAGGCATTTTACAAGTAGATGAGAAAATTGTTTTACCAATGAAGACTAAGAAATATTTAAAAAAACTTAGTAAAGAAGCTAAGAAAAATAAGGACGCTGATCGCGCTAAAGAAATTGAAACACTATTAGAAATAATTAAAACATATCCAGTTTATAAAATTAAAGATTTGCGGCAAAAAGTTGGGGTTGTTTTCCAATTCCCAGAATATCAACTTTTTGAAGAAAATGTTTTAAAAGATGTTAGTTTTGGCCCCCAAAACTTTGGAGTAAAAAAAGAAGAAGCAATTGAATTAGCCAAAGAAGCACTAACGCTCGTTGGGTTAGACGAATCTTTTTACACTCGTTCGCCTTTTGAACTCTCAGGCGGCGAAAAGCGCCGAGTTGCAATCGCGGGCATTCTGGCACTTAAACCAAAAATTCTCGTTCTTGATGAGCCAACCGCCGGACTTGATCCGCTTAGTGCTCAAGAAATGATGGCAACCTTTAAAAAACTACATGAAAATGGGACAACGATTATTCTTGTTACTCATGATATGGATATTGTTCTTCGTTATGCAACGGATGTTATTGTGATGAAAGACGGTAAAGTGATTGAAGAAACAAAACCGCATACCCTTTTTAGTAACATTAAAGATGATTACAGTTTAGAAGTACCCGTTCTCTACGACATCATGCTCAAACTTAAAAAACGAGGTTGTCCGCTTGATTTCAATAAAATAACGAGTATCAGCGACTTAGCAAACGCGATTAAGGAAGTAAAAAATAAATGAAAAATATTTCCTTAGGGCGTTATATCCCGCTTAATTCATTTGTCCATAAAAGCGATCCCCGGGTTAAGTTTTTTGCTCTGATTGTGTTTATGGTGTTAATTTTCTTTAGATTTACAAATCCCGCGACTGATTTTATTATGTATGGTGTTTATGGGCTTATTATTTTTGGCTTAATGAAACTTGCAAAATTACGGGTTACACCCATTTTCAAACAATTAAAGAGTTTGTGGTTTATGATGCTTTTCTTATTAATCATTAATGTTTTCTCAATGCAAAATAGCACTGGTAACATTTTATTTACCATTGGCACTTTTAATGTTATGGACACGGCAATTTATCAAACGCTTTATATCTTTGTCCGCCTTGTTTTAATGATTGCCTTAACTTCACTCTTGACGGGGACAACAAAGCCGCTTGACTTAACTTATGCGATTGAATGGTATATGACTCCCTTAAAGTTAATTCACTTTCCAGTCCACGAAATTGCGATGACGATTTCGATCGCCTTACGCTTTATTCCGACCCTTCTTGACGAAACTGGTCGCATAATGCGGGCGCAGGAGAGTCGTGGGGTGGACTTTAAAGGTGGTAAGCTTAGTGAAAAGTTACGCGCAATAGTCGCGCTGATTGTCCCGCTTTTTGTTAGTGCCCTTCAACGAAGTGACGAACTTGCCAATGCAATGATTGCGCGCGGTTACGATCCGCGGGCGAAAAGAACGAGATATCGAACGCTTTCCTTTTCATGGCGGGACCTCGTAATATTGCTTGGCTCGCTACTACTGCTAACCGCAGTTATTCTCTTATTAGTGTATAAAGTTGATTTCCTCGCCTTCTTTATTTCCTTAGGCGGTAATTAATGCGTTATAAAGTAGTGGTCTCATATAATGGGAGCAATTATTTTGGCTGGCAACGGCAAAATGATGTTGTGAGTGTTCAAGAAGTACTTGAAGCAACAATCAGCACCGTTTTTAATACGCTAGTTAAAATTTATGGCGCGGGAAGAACGGACGCCAAAGTCCATGCTTTAGGCCAAGTGTTTCATTTTGATGCGGAGCGGGTAGACGTCAAGAAACTTAAGTATTCCCTCAACCGAATGCTAAACGAAGATATCTTAATAAAAAGTATTACTAAGGTAAGTGATGACTTCGACGCGCGCCATAGTGCAAAAGCAAAAGTATATACTTATGTAATTAGTAACGAAGCAAAGAATCCGTTTTTAATCAATGAAGTTTTGTTTTATCCGCTACCATTAGATATTAATAAGTTAACTAGAAATTGTAAGGCTTTTATTGGTCGCCACAACTTCATGAATTTTACGAGTAAAAATGAAGATCAAGCCGGTTTTGTCCGTGAAATCACCTCAATTGAGGTCAAAAGAAGCGGAAAACGCGTTGCAATCACCTTTATCGGTGAAGGCTTTATGCGGGGACAAATTCGCTTCATGGTCGGTGCCCTTTTAGCGCTTAACGAAGGACGTGAGCCGCCGGACTTTATTAGTAAAAACCTTAATGTGCAGGAGCGAAAAATCATCACTTACAAAGCGAGCGGATCAGGTTTATTTTTAAAAAAAGTTATTTATTAACAACAGAATTTATATTAAAATAGAATAGTAAAAAAGGAGAATTATTATGGGACGAGCTTTTCAAGTTAGAGCAGCAAGTATGGCAAGTAGTGCAGCCAAAAAAAGCGCCTTAAATATGCGGGCATCAAAAGAAATTTATTTGGCGGCTAAAAGTGGTGGAGCGGACCCTCATTCTAACTTAGCACTTCGGGCAACGCTTGATAAATATAAAGCCATGGGCGCAACGCGTGACGTTATGGAGCGGGCGATTAAGCGGGCGGAAGGTAGTGAACAAGTCGCTTATATTCCCGGCCGTTATGAAATTATGGGGCCAGGCAGTTTTAATGTCATTGTGACAACATTAACTGATAACGTTAACCGCGCAGTAAGTGACTTGAAGGCTGTAATTAAAAAGTGTGATGCTGTTTTTCAAACCGTCGCCTATAACTTTCGCGAAGTTGGACTTTTTGTTTTTGCCGCCCCTTCGCTTGATGAGATTGAAGAAACTTTAATTCTTAATGACGTTGACGTTTGGGATATGAATGAAGGCGAAGGAATTATTGAAGTATTAGTCAATCCTAGTGCTTTTGGCAAAACGAGAGACGTTTTATATGAATTTGGCATTAAAGAATTTAATATTAGTGAAATCGTGATGATTCCAAATGACAAAATTGACCTTAATGAGGAAGATTTAGTTTTATTTAAACGGCTCCTTGATTTACTTGAAGACGTTCAAGACGTTCAAGAAGTTTTTCATAATGTGAATATACCTGAATAATTTCTCAAAAGTGTTAAACTAAAACTAATAGTTTTAAGGAGGTAACAAATGAACCAAAATAGTAACCCAGTCTTCCGTAATATTCAAAAAAACACAACCACAAATACATATGTTGAGGTAACTGAAGCAACCGCGTCATGGAAAGGGATTATTTTAAAAACGCTTTTACTCGCCGCTGTTGCGATTGTGGCGGGAATTCTCGTGTGGTTTCTTCCCGTTACCCTAGTTTATGTCTTAGTGGCGGTTAGCCCAATTGTTGCTTTTATCTGTGTCATTTTTGGGATGAGACGTCCAGCTAAAACGCATATTTTCGCAATTATTTATTCGCTCTTTCAAGGTTTAACATTTGGAACATTAACCTATCTTCTTGAAGAGGTTATTCCGGGCATTGGGATGATGGCATTAGGAATTACCTTTGGCATTCTTTTAATTATGATTGGACTCCATAGTATTAAAGCAGTTCGTGCTACTTCAAAACTGCGCCGCTTTATTTTAGGCTCACTCATTGCTATCATGCTAACGAGCTTAGTTGTCTCTTTGATCTCGCTTATCAACCCAACCTTGTTTGCGGCGATCTTTGCTGATCCTGCAGTTATGATTATTGTCTCGGCTTTTTTAATTATCATTGGTGCACTGATGCTGATTACTGATTTTGATAACGGCAACATCATCGTTAATAGTGGAGCGCCTAAAATGTATGAATGGCAAGTTAGTCTTGGCCTGATGGTCACGCTTGTATGGATTTACGTTCGCGTTCTTGATCTTTTACGAATCGTCTTAAGAAGTCGTAGTAGAAACAATTAATAGAAAACAAGCGAAAACTCGGTCTTATGGGCCGAGTTTTTAAAATTTAGAGTAACTTATTTTGACAATAGAGTAATAATATATTATTATTATTCACGGCATATCTGCCTTTTGTCATCCCGGTAAGATGAAAATTGGTAAAGGAGAAAAATTAAAATGCTACGTCAAACAACAAATGCGAAAGTAGGAACCATTAAACGTAATTGGTACGTCGTCGACGCAACCGACCTTCCACTCGGTCGATTAGCTAGCGAAGTAGCGATGGTTTTAATGGGCAAAAACAAACCTGAATATACGCCAAACGTTGATTGTGGTGATTATGTCATCATCGTCAATGCGGAAAAAGTCGGGTTAAGTGGCAATAAACGCCAAACAAAAAATTATTACAATACTAGTCAAAGACCAGGCGGGCTTCGCGTCCGCAGTGCTGGCGAAATGCTCAAAAACTATCCCGTCGAAATGATGGAAAGAGCTGTT
Source organism: uncultured Staphylococcaceae bacterium (assembly GCA_964369015.1). Taxonomy (GTDB): domain Bacteria; phylum Bacillota_I; class Bacilli_A; order RFN20; family CAG-826; genus UBA1361. The sequence goes on from CAYJDS010000033.1 coordinate 8,724, forward strand.
TGGGGAATGATCCCAAAAGGTCGTCTTGGCCGCCAAATGATTAAAAAATTATTTGTCTACGAAGGACCAGAACACAAACATAGCGCACAACAACCAGTGGAATTACCACTGCGTTATATCGGAGGAAGTAAATAATGGCAAAGAAAAAAACCGATGTTTATTTAGGAACCGGACGCCGGAAATCAAGCGTTGCCCGTGTTTTCTTGAAACCAGGTAAAGGAAGCATTGTCGTTAATGGCCGTCCAGTTAATGAATACATGCCGTATGAAACACTTATCATGGACTTAAAACAACCTTTAACCCTTCTTGATGTTGCGGAAAAATATGATGTCGTCGCTAATGTCGAAGGTGGTGGCTTCACTGGCCAAGCTGGGGCAATCCGTTTAGGAATTGCTCGTGCCTTACTAGAAGCAGGCCTTGATCGTGGAACGCTTAAAAAAGCAGGAATGTTAACTCGTGACGCTCGCGCTAAAGAACGTAAAAAATATGGTCTTAAAGCTGCTCGTCGGGCTCCACAATTCTCGAAACGTTAATCGTTTACAAGAACTAATTAAACTCCTTGTGCAAACAGGGAGTTTTCTTTTTTACCGAAACAAACTTCAAATAATATTATC
>CAYJDS010000034.1:0-9235 GCA_964369015.1 uncultured Staphylococcaceae bacterium
AAAATAATGCCCGTTATATGGGTGTTTTTTATTTTTATGTGGTACTTAAATATAATTTATATAACAGTTCAATCATTAGAAAAAAGTGATTCTGTATCCGAAAGGTGATGTTTTATAAATTTTTCTTGTATTTCTTATTAAGGAGGAGTACAAGAGATAATGAATGATAAAACACTATTTGTTTTAGAACAAAATATACGTATTAATAAGAATGATTATTTTTCGATTACAGATATTGCTAGGTATAAGAATTCGATAGAACCACGCGATGTAATAAAGGCATGGCTTAGAAGAAAAGATACAATTGAATTTTTAGGACTTTGGGAAAAACTTAACAATGGTAGTTTTAAACAGGTCGAATTCGACCTGTTTAAAACAGAAGCAGGCCACAATTATTTTACAATGTCACCTAAAAAATGGATTGAAGGTGTAAATGCTATCGGTATCACTTCAAAAGCCGGGAAGTATAAGAGCGGAACATATGCACATAAAGATATTGCCTTACAATTTGCGGCGTGGATATCTCCAGAAATTCAACTATATATTATTAAAGAGTTTCAAAGACTTAAAGAAGATGAACAAAAACAAATCGGGTGGAATATAAAACGTGAATTAACAAAAATCAATTACCGCATACATACCGAGTCAATCAAAGAAAACATTATCATCCCTCAAGAAATAACAGCGGAAAAAGCAAGCGTTATTTACGCTACCGAGGCTGATGTCCTAAATGTTGCGCTTTTTGGCATAACGGCAAAGGAGTGGCGAGAATCAAACACTGATAAAAGAGGCAATATACGTGATTATGCCAATATCAATCAATTAATTTGCTTGTCTAATCTTGAAAACTATAATGCACTCTTTATCGAACAAGGTATTTCGCAAAAAGAACGACTTTTAAGCTTGAATAGATTAGCCATTAAACAAATGAAGATTATACAAAATAAGGAAGAAAGAAATCAAATTGAATAAAAATATATGAAACAAAGCTCAACTAATTATTTGGCTAAAAAATAGTTTTCTTATTAACATATAAAAGCGAGGTAGTATTCATTTGTGGTATAAAAGCTCTATTTCTTGAAATAGGCCCAAGCATTTCAACGATTTTCGTTACAGATTCGAGCATTTCATCGTTTAAGTTAAATGACGGAATGTATCCCATCTGCTAGTTGCCTCGGCTTTATCATACATTATTTAGGAGAATTCAACTACTTTCTTGTATGTTTTCTTGGTCGTTTTCTTGTATGTTTTTTAGTTTAATTAATTTTTTTGTCGTCTCAAAACTAAAATTTCGGAATTGTATTTTTTCTCTAAAAAGTGTTTTTTATAAGTTTGGGATAAGCTCGTCAAAATTGCTGGGCAATGCGCTGAATTCTTAGAGGAAAAAAATGATATACTTAGTTAGGCAACTTAGATACTTTTCTCGATAAATATGGATTGACTTAAAAATAATCCGACCGAGCACTTGAAAACAATAATATAAAGTAAAGAGGAAAACGCATGAAAGAACCGTTAATTAAACTATTACACGTCTCTAAATACTATAAAACTAAAACTGGTGTTAGTGAAGGGATGCGCGACATTAACTTAGAGTTTTTTAATAATGAATTTGTCGCTATTACTGGTGAATCTGGCAGCGGTAAAACAACCCTTTTAAATGTCATCAGCGGACTTGATACTTATGAAGATGGTGAACTCTTTTATGAAGGAAAAGAAACTAGTCATTTTACCGTTAAAGATTTTGAAAAATTTCGCGCGCGAAACATCGGCTTTGTTTTTCAAAATTACAATGTAATTGATGCCTATACCGTTTACGATAACGTCGAAATCGCCTTAATTGCGCAAAATTATCCTAAAGCAGAAATTAAAGCTCGCGCCACTAAATTAATTGAACAAGTAGGACTGCTTAGTCATATCAATCAACGGACCTCGAAATTATCGGGTGGACAAAAGCAACGAGTCGTCATTGCCCGAGCCTTAGCTAAAGACGCTCCGATTATTTTAGCCGACGAACCAACCGGAAACTTAGACATCGAAAGTAGTGACGAAATCTTAACCCTATTAAAAGAAATATCGAAAGAAAAACTAGTTATTATGGTCAGTCATAATATGAAAGAAGTCGATAAGTTTGCGACTCGCAAAATTATTATGAGTGACGGAAATATTAAAAATGATATTGTTTTAGAAAAAACCGTCAGTTCTAAGGCTAATTTAAACGAAGATAAAACGAACAATAATAGTTTTGGAAAAGGGTTAAAGGTTGCGTTTAAGAATATTATAAGAACCCCGAAACGTTCAATTTTTACATTGTTATTATCAAGTATTGTTTTATTTGCTTTCGTTTATTTTTATTCAACTTTAGTGGTCAATGTCGTTGATTCAGTAACTAGTGGCATTAATTCTAATCCGAAAATAGCGCTTGTTAAAAGAGATGAAAGCAAGTTTAGTAAAGAGGAATACGATAGTATCAAAACGAGCAAAAACATTATTAAATATTTCGATATTGAGTTTAATCAGCTTGACCTCACCCCTGAGGACGTTACTCTTGATCCTTGGGAAGCACGGGATATTTATAGTTTTGGTTTACAATCAAGTGTTTTTAATGCTGATATTGTTGAGGGAAATCGGCCGGTCGATAAGTACGACGTTCTCTCTTATCGCTATGGATATAATGGGGACATCAAGGTTGGTGATGTTATTAAAATTAAGGAGATTGATTTTAAAATTACCGGGTTAGTTGAAAGAGCTTTTGGTTCGAATTTTGTGATATACGCTTCAAACACTTTCTATTTAAACGATTCTTTTGTTTATGATCAAAACTTCAATGTTTTAGAGGAAGCAAAACCCTTTGTGAAAAACGGGACCGTAAATTTTTCTAATCTCGTTATTTCGGGGACCGATCGCCAAGAAATTAAACTTTATAAAAAAAGTATTGATGAAACTAAATTTCAAATTATTGATACCGACTTAATTGCCGAAAAACAACTGGAATTTATTATCGGAACCATTAAGTTAATGATGTGGGGAATCTTACTTATCATTTTAAATGTTGTATTTTTAGTTATTTATCAAATTCAAAAAAATGTCATGGAATCGCGCAAAAAAGACTTCTCCGTCTATCGTTCAATTGGCATTAGTGAACAAGAAGTCTCGTTTATGATTTTGTTTGAGCAGTTAATCATTGCGGTAGTGGCAGCGGTAATTGTTGTCTCGCTCTTCACAATTTTAAGTGGTCATGTGCAATTTATTTATAACATAACGCGCAATGTGACGATTTGGAATTATTTATTAATTATTTTAGTGTTTGTGCTCTTCTCACTCAGACTTGGTCAAAGGTTTAACAATAAAATCTTTGATCTAACGGTAATTGAAGCGCTGAAGGAGGACAACTAAAATGATTAAACTTAATAAGTTAAATAAGTATTTTAACAAAGGTAAACAAAATGAGATTCATGTTATTAATGACACTAGTTTAGAACTTCCAGAAAAAGGCTTAGTAACATTACTTGGTGACTCTGGAAGTGGTAAAACAACCTTACTTAACGTTATTGGCGGGCTCGACACCGTCAGCGGTGAGATTAACTTTAAAGGTCAAGATATTAATACTTATAATTCAAAAACATGGGATGAACTCCGCGTTAATAGTATTGGGTATATTTTCCAAAATTATTATCTCTTAGAAGAGCGAAGTGTTAGCGATAACATTAAAATTGTTTTAACAATGATGGGAATTAATGATCCCGAAGAAATTGAATACCGGATTAAGTATGTTTTAGAGGCGGTTAATATGTACCGCTACCGCAATAAACGGGCGAGCGATTTGTCAGGTGGCCAAAAACAAAGAGTGGCAATTGCGCGGGCAATTGTCAAAAATCCGGATGTAGTTATCGCCGACGAACCAACGGGGAACTTAGATAGTAATAATAGTATTGAAGTATTAAAAATTATTAAAGAAATATCTAAGGATAAACTTGTGGTTTTAGTGACCCATAATATTGAACTCGCGTCCTACTATTCCGACCGCATCATTAAAATTGCCGACGGTAAAGTCGTCGAAGATAGGAATAATGACGGTAATGAGCAAAGTTTAAACTATGTTGATCATAATATTTACTTAAAGGATTTAGCTAACGTTAATAGTCATAACATTAATATTTATAGCAATGAAGATTTAAAAGAGGTCAGTTTAACGCTGGTGAAGATTAATAATAATTATTATTTAAAGACGAGTGAAGCCAATGCAACCGTTAAAATCTTAACCGATAATAGTGAAGTTAAGTTAATTAACGAACACACGAAAGATTTTAAAGAAACGTTTACGAAAGAAACTTCATTTAACTTAGAAGAGTTAGAAGCCAATAAGAAGCCCAGAACGAAAAAAGGAATTTACACCTTTAAAGATTCACTCATTATGGCGTTAAAGAAATTAACGACTTTAGGGAAAAAAGGCAAGGCACAAATTGTGGCCCTGATGGCTTTAGGAGTGATGTTTACCATTAGTTTCTTACTCCTCACGTCCGCGATCTTTATTAACACCAGTAATGTTGATTACGATAAAAACAGTTATGCGCTTAATTATGGTGGAGTGCGGCCGACTTATGAAGAATATCCCGACGATATTGTTGTTTACAACAACCATTCTGTTAACTTTAAAACCGGAACCTTTACTTCAATGATGTATTTAAATGTTTATCCTAAAGAAGCAATCGCGATGGAAAGCACTGACCCGAACACGGTTTTTATTGATGGCAAGGTCTTGGATAGTGATTATGAATATTACTATTTGTATGAAGCCTTTGGCATTAGCAAAGAAGCCCATTTACTTAATCAAACTCTAACTATTAGCTCGATTGAACAAGAGTTTAAAATCGCTGGGGTTGTTACTACGGGCAATCACGCCATCTATGTCGATAGTGCCGTCCTTGAAAACGCCTTAGTAAACGACAATTACTTTCTAAATCTATTAGACGACACTGTTATCATAAACGAAACCTTAATCGCCCCACCTAAAGAAGGTAGATATGGCGTTTACGCTAGTGAAGAGCTATATGGACGAGAAGAAGATTTCTATCAATTTCATAACGGAATTGGCGGCACAGATTATAAAATCATTGGTTATTACACGAGTCTGAATCCGATTGCAAATAAAGACATCGCCTATGCTTCACTTGAGACAATCAAAATAATTTCCTTGGAAAATAAATATAATAACGTGTTAGTCTACAGTAAAGGGGTAATGCCAGAAGGAGTGGTTAATCGCTACGACCAACAAATCGAAGAATTAACCGAGACACGGAATCTTTCGCTTTCGGCTAGTTTAACCCAAAGTTTAATTGCCTTAGGAATTAGTGTCTTAATCTTTTATTTCTTAGTTAGAAGCAGCATGACTCAAAGAAGAAAAGAAATTAGTATTTTACGAAGTCTCGGTATTAGTAAAGGCGAAGTTTATCGCTTGTTTGGCGTTGAATACTTCATTATTACCACTGCAACCTCAGTCGTGGGCGTCTTGATTGGTAGTGTTGTGGCAAGAGCGATTAGCAGTTCATTTTTAGGTGGGTTCTTTAACTTATGGGTTAGTGCCCCAACCTTTATTTTAGCAATCCTCTTAGTTTATCTTGTAAATGTTGCCGTGGCCCTCATCCCGGTTAGTCAAATGCTCCGGAAAACGCCTGCTCAATTATTAACAAACTTCGATATTTAATCAATAATTATCCATAAGCAAATTAGTTGAAAAGTAAACTAATTACGCGTAAAGTAATGTTAGTTTTCAAAGTATAAGGAGGAAACGAACATGGAAATTATGGATATTGTGACAGGAAAAGCAATTATTGGTCAGGGAACAAAACTCGGGCTCGTACATTTAAAAGTAAAAAGTTTAGAAGCCCAAATTAGTTTTTACACCTTAGTGCTTAAAATGACACTGATTGAAAAAAGTGATAATCACGCTCTTTTAGGAGATAAAAATCTTACCCCACTTTTATATTTAAAGAAGAAGGACGGGCTCAAACGTTATAACGACACAAGTGGACTGTACCACTTTGCCCTCCTCTACCCGAGTGAAAAAGAACTAGCCAAAGCAATTGCCTGGCTTATTCACATTAATTATCAAAACGCGCCAACCGACCACGGCTACTCAAAAACGACGTACTTACGTGACTATGAAGGAAATGATATTGAACTTTATATTCGCACCCCGGAAAGAGCCCGTTACATCATGTATAACGGTCAACCGAAAATGCAATATAATGATGGCCGGATTACTGATGCGCGCGACGAACTAGATTTAAAAGAGTTATTTAGTCATTTAGATAAGGATGACATTATTGATACGCCACTTGAAAATATGACAATGGGCCATGTCCATTTATATGGCTATAACCTTGACAAAATGCAAGACTTTTACACTAATGTTGTCGGTTTTGCGGGTGGCCAATACCTACCTTACTTCCGGATGAGTGACGTTAGTTTATCACGCGAAGAGTATCACGTTATCGCGTTTAATTCGTGGAAAAACACGAATAAAAAAGCGCCGGAAGACGCTTTAGGACTAGATTACTACACGATTGTTATGGCTAGTAAAACAGATTATGATGCGCTTCTAGCAAGACTTAGCGCCGCAAAGATTAACCTTAGTGAAGAAGAGGGCGAAATTTATGTTCTTGATCCTTCACAAATCAAATTTAAAATTGAACGCGGCTTTTAGGAGTGAGTATGAACATAAACGACATTGATCAAATCTACTTAAAACTTTTAAAAATTAATTATCTCTTAGATCACAATCTAGCAAGCATTGCGAAAAAGCATAATTTTAACAGTAGTGAATTAATGATTTATCTTGATATTAAAACTCATCCCAACACCGACTTAAATGCTTTATGTGTTCGTTTGGGACTTAAAAAAAGCGCGGCTTCTAAAGCTATCAACAAACTAATTACCAATAACTTTATCAAGAGTCGGCCAAATGATGAAGACCAACGCAAAGTTTCGTTAAATTACGTCGAAATCGAAAGCGAAAACATTTGTAAAGAAACAGTTTTAACCGCTGCTTTCAGCGGGCTTGAAACAAACAATTGTAACTTAGAAAAAATTAATGTTGGCTTAGACGAAACAATCAAACTCTTTAGCGCACCGAAGAGTAATTAAACTCCAAAATTGCGAGTTTATTCGCGCAAAACAGGGATATATTAATAATAAGAAAGTAAGAGTTGCTAATTTAGCGCTCTTTTTGATTGTTCCAATTGACAAATAGCTTAGGCTAGAGTAAGATATGCATCGTCTCCGAATCAATGGAGTGGGGGAACCAATTATCAAGGGGTGAATCGAGTAATCGTAAGGATACTTTAAGTCCTGAACCCGGCAGCTAACCTCATAGGAGTCCTTAAAGGAAAAAATATTGTAGATGGAGTGCAATTATGGATCCGATTTATGTGCTTATTTTTAAAATCGCTGTTGTCTTGCTTGTTGGTTTTATTGGTTCAATCCTCGCTCGAAAATTGAAACTCCCGAATGTCTCGGGGTTTTTAGTTTTGGGTTTATTACTTGGACCTTCGCTTGGCTTAATTTTTAAAGGTTATGATGGGTTTATTACGAAAGCTGATAACGAATCACTAAACTTTATTAGTCAAATCGCTTTAGCTTTTATTGCTTTTTCAATTGGAGCGGAGTTTTCAGTTAAGTCACTTAAAAAGGTTGGAAAACCAGTTCTAGTAATGACGACAACCGAAGTTTTAGGCGCGGTACTGGTCGTCTTTTTCGCGCTTCTATTCTTACCAAAAACCGCGACAATTATGCCTGGTGGTTATAATCCGTTTACGAAAGGTAATATTGCTTTTGGCTTAATTTTAGCTTCCATGTCGGCCGCAACTGCGCCCGCGGCAACTTTAATGGTTATTCGCCAATACCGCGCTTATGGCCCAGTTACGAAAGCAATTCTGCCAATTACTGCCCTTGATGATATTTACGGGATTGTTGTCTTTGGCTTTTTCCTCTCGTTTGCGCAGCTTTTACAACCTGCTGGTCCACTGCCACCGTTATGGCTTATGATCTTAAAACCATTTATTGAAGTTTTTGGCTCAATTGCGCTTGGAATGCTTGTTGGTTTTATTCTCTCTAAAGTTGCTAATAAATTTGAACGAATTCGGGATGATCTTCAAGTTCTCGCCCTTTTAGCTGTCTTTGCGACAATCGGCGGAACGTACATTATTAACTATTACCTTGAACCACATGGCATTGCCCTTAGTCAATTGCTGTCAAACATCATGGTTGGGACGATGGTCACTAATGTGGCCAAAAGACCGGAGAAGTCTTTTGAAGCCTTAAATGACTTTACGCCAGTTTTCTATGTTTTATTCTTTACCCTCGCCGGTTCAAGCCTAGACTTAGCAATCTTAGGCGCTAATCCGTTAATTTTACTTATTGCCGGAGTTTATATTATTGCGCGTGGCTTTGGGAAGTGGCTTGGGATTTTTGTTGGAGCAAAAATGGTTGATGCCATCCCGACGGTTAAAAAGTGGTTAGGAATTGCGCTTTTACCGCAAGGCGGAGTCTCAATTGGGCTCTTGGCAATTGTCTTTGTGCAGATGCGTCCTATGTATCCAGAAATTTCGACTATAATAATGATATCAATATTAGTTTATGAAACATTTGGGCCACTCTTTGCCAAAATCGCTATTGAAAAAGCAGGGGAAATAAATGGCCTTGATCGGCTTGATGAAGTTTCGCAAATTGACGGAATCGAAACAACTAAGGAAGGAGCATAATATGCAAATCTTATTCATCGTTGTCAATGACTTATCTTTTTTAGACAAAATTCTCGCAAAGTTCTTAGAACTAAAGGTTCGGGGGGCGACGATCATTGATAGCCAAGGAATGGCCGCGGCGATCATGCAAAGTGAAGGAATGGCAAGTCTTTTACACGGTCCCTTCTCCCGCTCTTTAAGTGATGACCAAAAGGCTTCAAAAACTATATTCACGGTTATTCCCGAAGAAGAAAAAGCCAAAGAAGTAGTGAGCCAAATTCAACTCATAATGACGCACTCTAAAAAAGAAGTTGTTGGTTTTATGTTTACGGTCCCAGTCAGCGGTATTTATCCACTTAAACCCCACAAGCAAAATTAAGAAAAATAAGTAAATCGATGAATTTTGGCACTTTTTACCGCAAAAAGTGCCTTTTTTAGTCGTTTTAGTGGCCTTTATTCTGTTTAATGATATTATCATTAAGGCTCTAATTATATTG
>CAYJDS010000035.1:0-9162 GCA_964369015.1 uncultured Staphylococcaceae bacterium
GAAATATCATAACGGCGATGTCCTCCTTCAGTTCTTGAAGCCGCAAGTTTTCCTTCTCTATCCCATCTTCTTAAAGTGTCTTCGGACACTCCAAGTGTTTTAGCTGCTTTTTTAATAGATATATATTTACTTTCCATGCCTTATTATAACATTTCAAGGTCTTTAATTCAAGAAAAAACTTATGTATTTACATAAAAATAATAAGGTTTACATAATATTTTAGTGGCAGTTAACTAACCCTTTATGACGAAGTGGCGAAGAATGTTATGGTTGAACTTGCTTACAACAAGAAAAATGAAGAAGTAATAGTCTTAGGCGTTTTATGAAGATAGTGACTTTTATATTCACAAAAATCACCCAATATATGTGAATGCGAACGATTGAGTGATAAAGGAATCAGGTATGACGAAAATGCGTATTTACGCATAATCATCATCTCAACTCTTTTAAATATAGGCAATAGGATTATTATAATTCTATTTCTTCGCCAGGTTTAACGATTAGTTTGTTAGGAGCAGTCCATGCTTCAGCTTTTGCTAAGTCAAGGAGACCACCTCTTGTATCAGTGTGAATTAAAATATTATGTTTAGCGTTTACAATACGCGCACACTCGCCAGCTTCAACAATATCCATATTATATTGTCCATCGCCAGGGAAGAGGGCATAATCCAGGTTAAGGTCCGCTAAGTCTTTCATTTGAGGAACAAGCGAAGTGTCCCCACTTGCGTATACCTTAACCCCGTCAAGTTCAATAATATATCCGACACATTCTTTTGGATCATGATTTTTGTTGCCGGCGGTTACGGCTTGGATCTTTACCCCAAATACTTCAAAGGAGTTATGCTTACCATTCGCGAGTGCTTCAACGTGGGTAATCATTTTGTAATTAGGTTTCTTCGCACATAATTCGTGTTGGGTGTGATCAAAGTGCCCATGGGTTATTAATATTAAATCCGCGGGGGTGTCATATCCTTTGCCAGCAAAAGGATCAACGTAAATTACCTCTCCCTTTGAAGTCGTAAGACGAAAGCTGCCGTGACCTTGATAGAGTAGTTTAGCCATAATGATTCTCCTTGTTTGTATATTCTTATTTTAAAGGATAAAGCGAAAAAAGAAGTGAGATGTTGTTTGACGTTTTTCTAGTAATTAAAGCTTAAAACATTCTTCTTTTTTGAAGTTTACTTACTAATAATAAAAACTCGAATTATTTACTAATCGCAGCAATCCCAATTCCGCCAGGTCCTGCGTGGGTGGTAATTACTGCTCCGGCTTTAAACCAAATGAGATTTTTAACGCCAAAGCTTTTGACGAGTTGGTCCATTGCTTCACGTAAATCATTTTCAATTTTGTAAGTGTAACCAATAAAAACTGTTTCTAAGTCACGAACCGTTTTTGTAAAAAAATCATTAATCATTGTTAAGACAACTTTAGAAAGTGAACCACGGTAGTTTTTAGTGGCCACTAGTTTACCGTCAATTACTTGAAGGAGCGGTTTAATTTGCAATAGTGAAGCAAAGAGCGCTTTAATGTTTGAGACTCTTCCTCCGGCCCGTAAGTATTTTAAATTACCAGGAATAAACCAAAAATCAACTTTTTCCGCCTTGGCTTTTAGAATTTCTACGAGTTCTTGAGGGGAAATAGCGGGGTTTTGTTCAATTAATTGTGCGGCAAGAACAACGAGAAAACCTTGCCCTAATGAAACATTTTTTGAATCAACATGATAAACGTTTTCAAAGTCTTCAGCGGCAATAATTCCGTTGTGGTGACTACTAGAGAGAATATCGGAGTAGCCAATATGAATAATAATTGCCGCCGGATTTTCTGCTTTAATTTGTTTATAAATTTCAACATATTGAAAAGGCGAAACTGCACTTGTTTTGGGGATTTTTAGTGTCATATCATAATAGTCAATAAGATCATCAAGACTAATGGCTCCATCAAAGTAGTCTTTACTGCCCAGTGTGACATGCATAGCACCAATTCGAATGTCGTACTTTTCAATTAACGCTGGTGATAAGTCTGCGCCACTTTCTGCGATAATGTAGTATTTTTTCATTTTATTTTCCTCTTTATTTTCTTTTTATTTATTAATCAACCACTTTAAGGGAAGAATTCATATCAATTTTCTTTATTTTCCAAAACATTAAGAAGCCAACAATTGCGGTGAAGATAAAGGTCAGCGCCGCCGAGATGACATAACTATACCAATTGACGTTGCGGCCCATCATAATTGTTACCCCATCAACGAGCCCGATAATATAATAATTAAGTAAGACGCCTAAGCCAAGCCCAATCACCACGCCAAGCGCGGTAAGGATGAAGATTTCGCGATAGATGTAGCCAGCCGTTTCTTTGTCTGTATAACCAAGGACTTTGAGGGTTGCGATTTCCTTTCGTCGCTCATCAATATTAAGATTTGTTAAGTTATAAATAACAATAATGGCAAGCGCTCCTGCAGCAAGAATGACGATTATAACGAGGATATTCATCATCTGCAGCGGCTTTGCGTTTGCTGCTTTAACGTCACTTTTAAATTCAAGCGCTGAAACAGACTCAAAATTGAGGAGATGACGAATATCATCTGCCGTATTTTCAATGCTTGGGCCATTAATTAAGATGTGAGTCGGACTAAATTCATGATTGAAATCTCTCGCAATCATAAAAATGTAATTTTCAGTGTAGTTTTCGTTAATACCCGTGACGAGATAATCGGTTTTATCAAAGGTTATAGTATCGCCCTTTTTAACCTTTTCAAGTTTTGCCATTCCTTCACTAATGATGACCCCATCTTCTAAGTTAAGGGCAAGACGACTGGTGCGCTCGCGAAGGTTAATAAAATCATTCACCCGACTAACGTCTTCATCTTTAAAGACAAGCAAATTAGTGGGGATGTCTTTATCTGTGAAAGAAGTATTACCTAGTTTACGATAGCTTTCGATATAGTCACGAGACGTATTTAAAAATGTTAAAAATTCCAAATCATCTTTGTAGTTTGCCTCTTTTAGTTTGACACTTAAGTCGTAACGGATTATTTGTTCATATTGGTCATTAGTGATACTACTTAAAGAATCGCGTAAGCCAAAGCCAACAAACATCAGTCCGGTTGAACCAGCAACCCCGACAATGGTCATAAACAAGTTTTGCTTATAACGGAAGATGTTGCGAAAGGTTGATTTGTATTTAAATTTAAAGAGGTTCCAAATGAATGGAATGCGTTCTAGTAAAATTCGTTTACCAGGTTTAGGCGCTTTTGGTTGTAAGAGTTGCGCGGGTGTTTCCTTTAATGAAGAAGCAAGCGCAATCAGAGTCGTAACGACAATCATCCCCGCCATTAAGGCAAAAGCAATAATCCCGTTCCAAAAGTAGAAGCCCCAAACAAGGGCAGGAGCGTGAATTGCATCGCTGAAGGCACTGTAAATCACTCCCGGCAAAAGACGAAAGCCTGCTAAAAGGCCTAAAGCGGAACCAATAATTGTTGCGATTAAGGCATAAGAGAGATACTTCCAAGTAATTTTAGCGTTTGAATAGCCTAAGAATTTTAAGTTACCAATTTCCATTCTTTCTTCATCAACCATCCGGGTCATCGTTGTTAAAACAACGAGGCCGGCCACAAGGACGAAAAATGCTGGGAAAACGTCGGCGATTGCGTCGATTTTGTTGGCGTTTTCCTGAAAAATAACTAGCCCAACATTCATTTGCCGGTCCAATAAGTACCACTCGTTATTGTCACTCATAGCCGTTATTTGTTGTTTGACTTTTTTGGTGTTTTCTTTGTATGTGTTACTAAAAGTATCAAGCCCGATATTTGCCTTGACCCTAATCATTGCATCGGTATAAAAAGTAAATGGGTAATATTCAATCTCAAGATAGATAATTGTTTCAAGCCACCCAAAGCCAGTATCGGTTACTTCTTTTTCTTTTGATAAATACCACGGATTACCGACAACCCCGACAACTTCGTAATCCTTACCCGCATAATGCAGGAGGGAACCAAGTTCGAGTGCTTTAATGTATGAACCACTGCGTTCAACGACAATTTCATTTTCGTTTTTTGGCAGCTGGCCTTCTAAGAGTTCAACCCGGCCAAGTGCTAATTCGTCGGCTAAATCCATATAGTAAATACGCGTTGCTTTATCATCAATTAGTGCGTCAAAAGAAACGGCAGGTGTGACTTTATCGATCAACGAATTTTCACTAATTGCCTTAATTTGTTCCGCGGTTAAGGGCGCTAAGGGGTTTGTGGCTTTTATAATAATGTCAGGCGCACCATTAGTCTCTAAATATTGACTAACCGAAGCCTTCATGTTTGGGGCCGTCGCAGAAATACCTGTAATAAAAGTAACGCCTAAAAATATAATCGCCAGCATCGCTAAAAAGCGGCCAATCCGACTTTTAAATTTTCGCGAAACAATTTTAGTATAGCTTTTCACCATTCAATCTCCGAAACGTCTTTTGGCTTGCGGTTAATGAGTATGCGGTCAACTTTGCCGTTTTTAATTGAAATAATTCGGTCCGCCATTGCTTTTAGGGCTTGGTTATGAGTGACAACAATTACAGTCTTGTTGGCTTTTTTTGAAAAGTCATAAAGTAGTTTTAAAATCATTTTTCCCGTTTCGTAATCAAGGGCCCCGGTTGGTTCGTCACAAAGTAAAATCTTCGGGTTCTTAGCAATCGCGCGGGCAATTGAAACGCGTTGTTGTTCGCCGCCAGAAAGTTGCGCGGGAAAATTCTTTGATCTTTTACTTAATCCAACTTCCGCAAGAACAGTTTTTGGATTGAGCGCATCTTTACATATTTCCGTTGCTAGTTCAATATTTTCTAAAGCGGTCAGGTTAGGCATTAAGTTATAAAATTGAAAGATAAAACCAACATCATTCCGGCGGTAAAGCGTTAACTCTTTCGGGTCAAGAGTAGCAATGTTTTGACCGTCAACAAAGATTGACCCACTTGTGGCCGTGTCCATCCCGCCTAAAATATTTAAGATTGTCGTTTTCCCGGCCCCAGAGGCCCCAACGATGACACAAAATTCACTTTCGCCAATGCGAAAATTAAGGCGATTATTTGCGTAAGTTTCGTGTCCGCCGATTTTATATATTTTGCTAATATCTTTAAAAACAACATAATTTTCATTCATTTTAAAAAGTGTCCTTTCTAGAAAAATTTAATTCCGCTGAGGCCGGGAATATAATGTTTAACTTCCCAAACTGCGCCAAGTAAACTGTAAAGCCAAGTAATGCCAAGTAAGATTGCAAGTCCGCCTTGGACGTATTCAATGTAGGCAAAGGGAATATAACCGAGTAAGAAAATAATCACAGCTAATAAGTTCATTGCAATGTTTTGATTTAAGTAAAATTTACAATTTTTCCGACTTTTAGAGAAAAAGGCAACAATCAAACCTGGTAGTAATAAGTGGGCGACAATATTTGTTACTTTTTCTTTCATAGTTTAGTGTTACCTAATATCGTTAATGAGGTGCTTTTCGATCTTTTTTGGTTCATTCGCTAATTACCTCCTTTTGCGTTGTTATGCCGTGTTCACTAAAGAACACTTCAACAGCTTCAGGTAGAACAGGGTGAACTTGGGTGCTCGTAAAGGCAATCCGAATCGTATCTTTTGTCGTTAAGATTGCTGCACCAATGCCCGATCTTTGTGCGGGACCAAGCATTACTTCGACCGTTTCAAGTTCGTCCATTAATTGTTGCGGAGCGGTAAAAATGCCTAAATTTGTTAATGTTGTTGTCGTTGATTTACTCGAGATAAGGCGATAGACAACTTGAATTAAGAAGTTTTTAATAAATAAAGGAGTTAAGCGCGAAGCAATATTTTTTTCAAGGGCAACATTCGGCGCAATCGCTTCGTAAAGATTATCAACTTGTAATGCTTCTTTCATATAGGCGCGTACTTGCTCAGCGATAATTTCAAACGTTAATTTGGTGAAGGGGGGACGAATTTCCGGGGTAACAAAGGTTGAGAAGTTACGGAGGGTACTAGTCTCGTAATAACGGCGCATATTAACCGGAACTGAAACACGGATTGGGTGAAGTTTTAATGGTTTATGTTTAAGCTGTTCTTGAACACCAACATAGAGAAAAATTGCAGTTAAATATTCGTTAATGGTTAAGTTATGTTTTTGTGCTTTTGCTTTTAATTCTGAAACAGAAACTAAATAAGTGTGAATATGCTTTTTTGCCACGAATTTATCTTTCTTAACCGGAAAGCGATAGGCGCGGCCCGGTGCTTTTATTCCTTTTGACTTTGGGAGTGGTAATTTGAGGAATGCGTCGCTCATTTCTTCACCGCGGGGCGGAGTATTTAAATCAAGAACGCCAAGAGTGGCCGGAACATCAATGCCATTAAGCCGTAAATATTCGGCAACAAGTGTTTTGAGGAAGATTAAGGCGCCCGCTCCGTCAGTTACGGCGTGGAAGAAGTCAAGCGCGATTCGTCGCTCTCCATATAAAACTCTTAGTAAATGAGCGTTTTTTCTTCGCCAGTGGATGGGGGAACAAGGAAACTTTAAATCAGGCTCAACAAGTAAGCGTTTTGGATTGTTTTTTAAGTAATACCAATAAAAGCCTGCTGCTAGTTGGGTGGTAATTGTTGGAAAGCGGGGCAAAACACGATCGACAGCTTCTTGGAGTAATTGTGGATCAACATCATGTTTCATAACTGCGGCAACCCGAAAAAGCGAACTCCATTTTTGGGTACTTAAAGAAGGATAGAGTTTTCCAGCGTTATCAAGGCGGTCCCAAGGACGAGTGATAACGGCGGTGGTACGGGGCGCAGATACGGACATGTAATACCTCCAAAAGAAGCGAACTTATTTACTTCATGCCTTTACTATAAGCGCGAGATGTTTTTGAAATTACAATATTTTGTTAATGAATTGTTAAATCATCTTTTCTTACTGTTTTTATCCGGTTATATATAAAAAAATCTCCATTTTTAACAGAGATTCTTGTTTAAGATAAATTAATAGTTAACGATGTAATTTTACAGTGAAAGAAGTGCCAACTCCTAAGGTGCTTTCAACACTTATCTCACTTTTAACCGTTTGTAAAACTTTTTTTACTAGCGCAAGACCAAGACCATTGCCTTGCGTGGCGCGAGCGGGGTCCCCTTGGTAAAACTTTTCAAAAACATGTTCGAGAACTTGAGGACTCATACCTTGGCCACTATCTTTAATTGTAACGAAAACAAAGTCATCCTCACTCGTAGTGGAAACATCAATAGTGCCGCCATGATTAGTAAATTTAATCGCATTCGAAATTAAATTATTCCACACAATATCGAGTAATTCTTCGTCATAATTAACAATGATATCTTCAACTTCAATATTAAAATTTATGTTTTTGGCTTGCCATATATCGAGTTGGGAAAGGGCACAGCGGCGCAGTTGTTCGCCGAGTTGATATGGTTTTGGCACTGGTTGAACTTCTTGGTTTTCTAGTTTATTAAGTTTAAGAATATTTGAAACCATTAATGATAGATTTTTCGTTGCTTCGACGATTGTGTCAATACAATTAATACGTTGTTCTTCAGAAATTGTTTTATCTTTTAAGACAGTGACATAATTTTGAATAATCGCTAGTGGTGACTTAAATTCATGCGATACATTGGCGATAAAGTCACTTTTTAGTGTCTCAACACTTCGTAATTGTTCTGCCATTTTGTTGAAGTCTTCAATTAAAACATCAATTTCGTCGCGCTTATCATCTTTCCGGAAACTTTCAACTTCAATATCAAAATTACCGCTGGCGATTTCGCGGGCAGCTTCGGCAATCCGGCCAATCGGACGACCAAATATATAACGTTTACCGAGTCCAAAAAGAATGGTTACGAGAAGTGCGGTGATTAAGAAGTAGTAGACTAAACCAAGAACTAAACTATTAGCTTCCTCATAATATGTAATTATGATAAAAGCTTGCCCCGCCATAATGATTAAGAAGAAGATAAAAACAAACAAATAGAGGCGGAAGGAAATAATGCTCGCAGTAACACGGGTATCAACAACACGTTTAGCTTTCGTTTCTTTTTTCATTTTAAAACCGCTTTATAGCCAAAACCATGGACGGTGATTATTTCAAAATATTTGGCAGCAGTGAACTTATTGCGGAGTTTTGTAATATAGACATCAACACTGCGCAGCCCAGTTTCGCTTTCTAACCCCCAATATTCGTCAATTAGTTCACTTCTGGTAAAAATACGTTTAGGAGAAGTAAGCAGTTTATAAAGAATACTAAATTCACGCGCACTGATTGGAATTTCTTCACCGTCAAGCGTCGCACTCATTTGGTCCTTTATTAGGACGAGTCCACCGACTACTAAGCGGTTTTCACTAGCGATATTGGCGCGTCTTAAAAGTGCTTTAACCCGTAACACCATTTCATCGAGATCAGCGGGCTTGACCATATAGTCATCAATTCCAATGCGAAACCCTTTTTGCTTACTAGAAATATCATCAAGCGCGGAAACAAAAAGCATCGGAATAGTTTTGTTTTGCTCTCTAATTTTTTTTGCAAATTCAAATCCGTTTTCCCCAGGCATCATAATGTCACTAATAATTAAGTCGAAAGAAGAAGCAAAGAGTAAGTCATAGGCTTCCGCGGCGCTTTTACAACCTTGGACACGAAAGCCGTTATTTGCTAAGTACGCACACATTATTTCGTTAAGTTTAACATCGTCTTCCACTAGTAAGATATTAGCCATTGTTATTCCCCTTTCGTCCGTTACTTATCCGTCTGTCGTTTGGTTTAATTGCACTAGAAGGAACAAGCCACAAGTCACCCTTTTTAATTGCGCCTGGTATCCGACTCGAATAACAATAATAATTGACCATCCGTGAAGAAATTCCCCATTTATGGCCAACCTCTTTTGTTGTTAAGTACTCCATTCATTCACCTTTGTTTCTTTCATTTAAATTATACTTCCTTGTGAGGAAATAATCAAAATATTGAATGATAATTTAGTGTAAAATACAACTAAAACTTGAATTTAATTATTCTTTAATTCATAATAGATACACGCAGCCGTAGTTTAATGGTAGAGCTTTAGCTTCCCAAGCTAATAACGCGGGTTCGATTCCCGTCGGCTGCTCCAATCACAAATGAATTAGCTTCCAAATCTTGGAGAGGGTATAATATAAATACCCACCAGAAAGGG
>CAYJDS010000036.1:0-9062 GCA_964369015.1 uncultured Staphylococcaceae bacterium
GAGCGGCTGACTCATACCCAGCAGGTCGGGGGTTCAACTCCCTCCGCAGCTACCAAATAAAAACCGACATTTTGAAATATTTTCACTGAAAATGATTCAAGATGTTTTTTTATTGCTTATAAAGCAATGAGATGACTGAAAGAATAAAATTATTAAATATAGAAAGTCGACAATGTCGATATTTATCTATATAAAATACCTACACCTACAAGAAATGTAAAAAAAAGCAAATAAAAATGACCCGAGAGGGCCAACTTTTGTGGCTGGTTGAATTCCAACAGTGGCGGACTAGAGAGAACTTTATTCACTTTTTAATTTCAGTCGACACTGAAATCAGGCAAAATATGTAAGTTTAAAGTTGAACGGATAGCTTACAATTTTACTTTGCTATAATTAAAGTTATAAATCAGATTGAAAACATGAGAGAAGACAAAAAGGAAATTAGCAAGTTATCACGCAGTGAAGTTATTCATAATAATTTTTTTCGTGAACTTGAAAAACGAAAAATCACAAATGCAAAGTATGCCCGTGATAATAATTTAGATAAAACTATATTGTCGAAATGGAAGAAAATGACAACAACCATGTCGATAGAACAAGTACATCAAGCAGCGAGTTATTTTAATATTACTACTAATGATTTATATTACTCACTCGCGGAAAAGAAGAGAATTCAACTTCTATCTTCAAATCCTGATTATAACATTATTAAGGCACAACAAACCATCGAAATTAAAATGTATACGACGCAATTTAAATACCCGTTTGATATTATAAAAATTATCTTGTTTGCTTTTGTTTTGACGACAACTATTGCTTTATTTTTATCTAAATCATCAGGTTTCTGGTTGTTTGTTTTACTAGTAATTCCTCTCGTTGGTTATCAATTCTATAAGACAGAATTTGGTATAACTAAAACGTTTATTGTTAATTATCTTGATGATATTTATTATAAAATGGAAAAGCCCCAAAACCAATATTTTATTACGAATTTACTACTTCATTTCTTTTCGTTCTTTTTAGTAGTTTCTTCATTTGTGCTGTTGGTTTATAAAGACACACCGAGTGATAAAAACTTAGAAACTATGATGATTTTCTTATTACTAAGTATAGCAGCTTATGGGATTGTTATTATATTTACTTTTTTAGTCAATCAACCTGCTCTAAAGGAAGAAATATATGACAATGAAATAATGCCACATGCTTTTTCAATGGTTAATTTTTATATGTCACTTTTGCCTTTAGCGGCTGGCATATGTTTTCTCTATTAGAATTCAAGCGAGTATTGGTATATAGTTGTAATATTATTATTCGCTTCGGTATTATCTCTGGTGGAGTATATGCTTACTTCGAAAAAATATAGCGAATATAAGTTGGCTTACAAGGAGGACGGTAAAGAAGAAATTGAATTAATCGCCGATAAATAGTTGCTGAATTTTCAACTTTATGTTCATATTGTTGCAGTATTGGCAACAGGTCTAGACTAATTCCCTACGCTCCGATAAATTAAACTTAGCAAGAAAATCTTGTTATTGCATCGAAGGAATAACTTCTAAGTTAATGCAAGGAAAGTGGATGAAAGATATGGGACTAATTACTTGGTTTTTAAAACCTAAAAGAAAGATGGCAAAGAAGGATACTCGACCTGTGAGGCTGGGAAAGTATATAATTACACCCCACGCCCAAAACAGAGTGGTTGAAAGGGAGAGGAAGATTTCTAAAAAAGATATTCCAATTAACTTGTTTACAAAACCACTGAAGATTAGTAAAGTTAAAATTGATGAGAAGGGTCCCTCATACCATAGAATAGGCAAAAAAATTACTACAACGATTAATCCAACAAACAATAAAGTAACTACTGTTTGGCGAACTAGCAGTAGAATAAGGAGAAGAAAATGAAAAAAATATCAAATGGAACTGTTATGACAATAATCAAACATGTATTACCTGAAACTGATATTGTAAAAACAACGCCGGATAACATTGAAGAATTCATTGAAATATTGGCTAGTATTATAAGCAGTATAGTTACTGATATAGAAGATAAAGGTAATGGAACTGATGAAAATTATGCTTTGTTAAAAGAACTTGATGATGCCCTTGATGAAATAAATGAAACCGAAGATATTGATTATGATGATTTGAATGAACGGCTAAAAATGTAGAAACGGCAATAAAAAAATCTTTTGCAAATGTCTAGTTATGAATTTGGTGGCATCATAAAATGGTAAAGGTAACACAATCACCATTAAATGCCACAATATTCTCATTAACGGCAAAGTTTAACCAATTAAGGAAAATGACAAAATTGTAAGCCGTTTACCTATAGATGCCGAGATTTTCCATGAATTACCGAGATAGGTAATAAATTTACCAATTAAGTTAATTGAGCGCTTAATTCTCGTCCCAACACGGAAAAAGGTGGTACCATATAAATCTTAAATTGGTAACGAAAATTTACCAAAAAACACAGAAATTGCCCTGAAACGGGCATTTTTTATATAAAAGTGACACCTTAGACGGGCAAAAATTCATTAATTCCATAGTTTTGCCTTTACAACAGCAAAAGAAATTGATATCATTTGTTTGTGAGGGAAAGAAACAATTATGATAGAGAGAAAAACATATTTAAATAAAGTCTTAAATTATGTTGATACAGAATTTGTTAAAGTCATTACTGGCGTTCGCAGATCAGGTAAATCATATTTACTTTTAATGTTAAAAAATTACCTAGAGCAAGCAAAAAAACAAGTTTTCTACTTGAATTTTGAGCATCCCGATAATTTTCCTTTAAATAATGGCGATGCTCTTTACACGTTTATTAAGGATAGAGTAAACACTAATAAAAAAATATATTTCATTTTTGATGAAATAGGTGAAGTCGCAGGTTGGCAAAAATTAATTAACGGATTAAGAGTTGCCTATGACTGCGACATATATTTGAGTGGTTCAAACGCAAATTTACTTTCGGGGGAACTAGCTACTTATTTATCAGGTCGATATGTGGAAATAACTGTTTTCCCACTTTCATTTAGTGAGTTGCTTAATTTTAGTGACAAGAGAGTAGAAGAAGACATTTTGCTAAGAAATTTTCTAGAATATGGTGGGTTTCCATCAGTCGTTTTATCCCGAGATGAGGAAATGAAAAAAGATGTCTTGAAAGGAATCTATAATAGTATTCTTCTAAAAGACGTTTCGTTACGTGGTAATATAACTAATATTGATGTTTTATTAAAGTTATCATTATATCTTTTAGATAACATTGGCAACACGATTTCCAGCCCTAAAATAGCCGATTACTTTAAAGCACAAAATCAAAAAATTAAACCAGAGACTATTAATAAATACTTGTTGTTACTCGAAAACGCCTTTATTTTTTATAAAGTTAATCGCTATGATCTTCGTGGCAAAGAACGTTTGAAAACACTTGGGAAGTATTATGTCGTGGATTTGGGCTTAAAAAACGCAATGCTTAGTCGTAGTAATACGAACTTAGGTTACGCTGTTGAAAACATTGTTTTTTTAAAACTAATCCAAAGTGGTTATCAAGTGTTTGTTGGTAAATATGAAAGTCAGGAAATTGATTTTGTTTGTTTTAAAGATGATGATATTAAATACGTTCAAGTAATGTTATCAATGCCGGAAAATAGTCGGCGTGAAAGTCATAATTTATTAAATATACGTGACAATTATGACCGCCTCATTATTACCTACGATTATAAAGATGTCGGAATGGTTGACGGTATTCCGATAGTCCATCTGAAGGATTTCTTGAAGGAATCTATTAATTGATATAAAAACCAAATCATTCCTTATTGAAATTAACAGGCTAATTTTAGACTGATTATAAACTGAATTAAATGCAGAACAAGAGTACAATTACCACTAAATGCCACTATATTCCCAATAACGGCAAAGATTAATCAATTAAGGAAAATGACATAGTTGTAAGTCATTTACCTATGGGTTCCGCAATTTTCCACGAATTACCGAGATAGGTAATAAATTTACCAATTAAGTTAATTGAACGCCTAATTCTCGTCCCAATATGGAAAAAGGTGGTATCACACAAAGACAAATGCCTCTCGGACGAGAGGTTTTTTAAAACAATTAAAATTTACCCGCGCAAAACATGAGTAACTATTCATAATAACGAACATTTTGCGAGCAAAGTCGCTCTTTAGAATTTTTTACTAATTTTTTACCTAATACTGCGTTATTAGTTGTCAATGCATTTTTGGGCGCGTATAATAAACGTAGAAAGAGTGGTAGCCCTACCACACCTAAATATAATAAGGAGGAAAAAAAATGGGTAACAAGTCAACAAGATTTTTGTCTGTTGGTCTTTTAGCGTTAACAGCTTTTACTATTATCGGCTGTACACCAAAAGCAAAATCTGAAGTCGAAAAGGTCATTGCTGAAGCACAAACGATGGATCGTGCTGACCTTTATAAAAAAGCATTAGAAGAAATTGAAGGAAAGACACTAAACGGTGTTGGTAACTCGAGTCGCGGTAAGACTGCGCAAGAATACTTCTTAAATTATCTTCGTGGAAAATCATTGAATTCGTCAGGAGAATATGTTGCGGATGCAAAGATTAGAGCTGATTTCCCACATTATAAAGAAAATTTAGTTGCGACCATTAACTGGACTCAACCAAAGAACAACCAAATTTTCGCGCAAATTTCTAACGATGTTCGTAGTTCAAATCCACAATTGTCGATGACACTTATTCAAGATGGTTCACAAATTCAAAGCAAAATGCTTGATACCGGATTGCTCTTAAACTATATTCCAAAAGAATGGAATGGCAATGAAGAAACAAACGGACATCCGTTTGCATTACAATCGCTTAACAAGGTGTTTATGTATAACACGAAGGACACAACCAAAACCTTCAAAAATATGTGGGATTTTGTCGCTGATGGCGAAAAACCAATGTTTATGGGTCTTCAAAGTGAACCAGTTGGTAACAACGCGATGCTTATGATGACACGTAAAGATTATAGTGACGTAATTAAAGAAGCTTATGAAGCATTACCAGCTGGCGCGGCAAAAACACGCATTCTTACCGAAGTCAATGCTCTTAAAGCCGACGCAACCTCCTTAAATTTAACCCATGAAAGTGCCCCTTACGCCTTAGCATGGATTAAAATGTGGGTTTCCCAAATTGAAGTTAAAACTGATGACGGCCCAATTATGACCGATTTAGCTAAAAACTCAGCTAGTGGCCAAAGTGCCTTAATCGTTTACTCCAAATTACGTAGTGTTACGGAAACAGCCGACAGCTCAAAACTTAATGTTAAAGTCGCAGCTTATGAATCTGGTTATGTTGGTGTTGGTGGATTTATGTACAAACATTATCTCCAAGTCTTAAAATCCTCACCATTACCATGGACAGCAGTTGCATTTATTCACTTCATGACTACTACATTAGACGGATTCTCCGCCTGGGGTAAAGACATTGGTGGTTATAGTAGTGATCCAGCCGTTACACCAGACCACAGCAAAGATGGTTTCGTTAGTGGTGTTGATACCTATAGTGTTTTGAATGATAAAGGTTACGCTTGGTGGACAGAAAATGCCACTGGAAAAGGCCGTCTCGTTATTGAAGATCCAGAATACGCTTCAAGCGTTAGCTTCACCGTTGGTGACTGGATTGCACTTATCTAATAAAACTAGATAAAACAATTTATTACTAACCCAATAATGGTAAATTAAAGGGGAGGAGGCCCTCCCCTTTATTAAAAAAATAAAGGTAAATATTTATGGAAAATACACAAAGCCTAAAGCGGCGTAAATTTCTCGGGCAAATGAAAACCTATTTAGCTAAGCCTGAAAATATTATCTTAATTGTTCTTGGTATTGCCTTAACAATATTTACATTAATTCCCCTTGTCACAATTGTCTTTGACTCGTTTACGATTCATGTTGGCACGAATGAGCCGATAATTTCGGGACAAGCGGCGGGGAGTTTCTCGTTTAGTAACTGGAAGGATTTATTTACTGGAACATTAAGTAGTCGAAATTTAGTTGAACCGTTGAAAAATTCACTGATGTTATCGTTCTTTTCTTCACTTTTCGCCCTTGTTTATGGCGGTTTTGTCGCCTTTTTAGTAACACGCACGAATATGTGGGGAAAAAAGTTTATTACTGCTGTTTTCCTTTTTTCTTATATTATGCCGCAGTGGACACTAGCAATTGTTTGGAAAAACTTGTTTACAAATAATATTGCCGTTGCAGGTTCAAACGGAATTCTTGCCCAAGTTTTTGGCATTTATATGCCGCGTTGGTTTGTAACCGGGATGTTCCCAAGTGTTGTTACGCTTGGTCTCCACTACGCACCATTTGCCTACATCTTAATTGGCTCGGTCTTTAAAAATATGGACGCAAACTTAGAAGAAGCGGCCACTATTTTAAATACACCGAAAATTAAAACATTTTTCCGCGTTACATTGCCAATGGTAACTCCCGCTATTCTCTCAACTCTCTTATTAGTCTTTAGCAGTGGGATGGGGAGCTATCCAGTTCCACACTATTTGAATTTGACGACACTTTCAACAAAATATGTTGATTTAAATATAAATCGGCCTGGTTCTGCCAGCATTCTTTCCATTATCATGATTTTGATTGGGCTCACGATTTTGCTTGTTAATCAAAAAGCGACCAGTGGCCGCAAATCTTACACAACTGTTTCCGGTAAATCGGGACAAATTACAAAGATGAAACTTGGCAAAGTCACGCGGGTTATAGTTCCGGCCGTCCTGATGATTCTTGTCCTCTTTACAAGTATTTATCCAATTTTTGCTTTTGCGCTTGAAACATTCTTAGAAAACCCGGGTGACTATAGTTCCTTTACCTTGAAGTGGTGGATTAAGAGTACGTCAGGCGGGGAAGACGGTATGTATGGCCAAATGGGAATTCTCTTTAACAAACCAATTTGGGAAGCGTTTTGGGGTTCTTTGAAGGTTGCGTTTATTAGCGCACTAGCTGCTGGAACAATTGGTCTGCTTGTTGGTTACGCGGTTAGTAAGCAACGAAAAGGTAAACTTGCTGGCTACGTTAATAGTGTCAGTTTCTTACCTTACCTCTTACCAAGTCTTGCAGTTGGCGCGGCTTATTTCGTTTTTAGTAAACAAATTGGCTTATGGGGGACGTATGCAATTTTAATTATTGTTGGTACCATCAAATATATCCCATTTGCCTCACGCGCTTCACTAAGTGCAATGCTGCAAATTAGTGGCGAAATAGAAGAAGCAGCCTATATTCAAAACGCTAATTGGGGAAAACGAATGTTTAAAGTCGTTATTCCCATTCAAAAGAGTGCCATTTTAAGTGGTTATTTACTACCATTTATTACCGCGATTCGGGAAATGACGCTCTTCATGTTGCTCGTTAAGAGTATTGATATGCTCTCGACAACTCAACTACAATACTTTGATGAAATGGGCTTATATGCCTTCTCATCTGGGATTAACTTACTGATTATTATCTTCGTTTTAGTGACGAACAAATTGATTGAAAAACTCACGGGCGCAAGCCTTGATAAAGGCATGGGAGGATAGTATTATGCCAGAAATTATTTTAGAAAATATTGTTAAACGATGGGGCAATTACTATGGTGTTGATAATTTAAATCTCACCATTCCAAACAATGCCTTCTTGACGCTCCTTGGACCTTCCGGTTGTGGGAAAACGACAACTCTGCGGATGATTGCAGGGCTCGAAACACCAACCGAAGGAAAAATTACTATCGGCGGGCGAGTTGTCTTTGATAGTGAAAAAGGAATTAACATTCCGGCTAACAAACGGAAAGTCGGTTTCTTATTTCAAAACTACGCCTTATGGCCAACAATGACGGTTTATCAAAACATTGCCTTTGGTTTAAAAAACATTAACGAACCGCAAGTCGTTTATGCTGAAGATGTCGCGCTTTTAGACAAACAAGTCGAATTACTTCAAAAGCCAGAATTAATTAGAAAAGCAATTCACGAATCACGCGATAAAGATGGTAAAGTTAAGCCGGAAGTTGCTTATATTCGGATTGTTGACCAGTTTGATATTTCGCGAATTACGGCGCAAGCACTCTTTAAAATGGACTTAGATAACGCTGCGGAAATTAGCAAACAATTAAGCACAAAAGCTAGCGAATTACGCACGAAGTATGAGGCTAAAGGCTACCGAATTGGGGAAGATTATAAACTTTTTAAACCGAGTCCTGAAGGTGAAGTTGAATACATCATTAAACGGAAATTAACTAAAGAAGAAATTGACCTGCAAGTGCGCCGTGTCTCGCGAATTGTTAAAATTGGCGACTACATGGACCGTTACCCAAGTGAGTTATCGGGTGGTCAACAACAACGGGTGGCAATCGCCCGCACCTTAGCGCCGAAACCAGTTGTGCTTTTAATGGACGAACCACTTAGTAACCTGGACGCCAAATTACGACTTGAAATGCGTTCAGAACTTCAACGGCTCCACATTGATACCGGCGCAACGGTTGTCTATGTTACCCACGACCAATTAGAGGCAATGACCCTTGCTTCCACGATTTCACTAATGAATAATGGCCTTCTTAAACAAAATGATGCCCCGCTTACCGTCTATAAAGAACCCGCAGATGTATTCTGTGGAGACTTCGTTGGTAATCCGGCGATTAACTTTATTAATGCCAAGGGAAAACAAAATAAAGATGGTTCTTTCACTTTAAAGATTTTAGGTAATGTTGAGGTTGTCTTTAAACCTAACAAACCAATTGGTCTTTTCGCCTTTGCGCAAGAACAACAAAAAAAGGCTGAACAAGTCTATGATTATAAGGTCGAAAAATCAAACAAAGATGTAGTTTTTGCACCGCCAATTAATCTCTTGAATCCCGAACTTGAAGAAAAAGAAAAGGAATTTCTCTTCGGTGAAGATTTTGTCATCGGGGTCCGTCCGGAAAACATTAGTGTTAGTCGAACTGGTGCGAAGAGTATTAAGTCGCGCGTATATAGTGCAATGCCGGCCGGTATGGAAACAACCGTTCGCTTCCTTTATGATAACTATCTTTTAACTAGCGTTAT
>CAYJDS010000037.1:0-8964 GCA_964369015.1 uncultured Staphylococcaceae bacterium
ACCATTACCCATATCAATTTCAACTTCGTCATTTGCTAATCCAACAACCCCTGAAAAAGTATAAACTTGCTTTTCTTGTTTAAACTCACTCATACTATCGTAAGCAGTGTCAGGAATAGTTACCGTAATTACCCCGGTTTCGTTAGCGACAAGTGCCTTATATTTTCCGTTATAACCTTCTTTTGTCGTTCCATAATCTTGAAGCGTTAAAAGTTGCGCAGTAATTTCGGCCTTTATGTTTGAAGTATAAACGCCACGATCATTAACTAGTTTTTGATCAAAAGTTGCGGCGACCGCACGAATATCACTAATGCTCCGTAAAACTTCTACGGGCGGAGTCACTTCACTACTAGAACTTGAACTACCATCACCTTCGCTTGAGTTATTTTCCGAACTTTCACTAGTTTGTGATGAACTTCCTTCTTCCGAACTCGTATTAGGGAGCGAACTCTCACTACTTTCCGAAGAGCTTCCACTGTCGGATGTGCTAATTTCTGAAGAACTTCCGCTGTTACTATCACTACTTGATGAGGAAGAGTTTTTTCCGCAAGACGCTAGAAGCGTCACAAAGATTAATAAAGTAAATATTTTTTTCATAATTGACCTCTTTTTATAAAGTTTTTTTATTATACATCAAAACTCTTCACTAACCCATAAAAAAACAAAAAATCATTTTTAAAGCAAGCTTTTGTCAAAACTAAATTCTAATCAATATATTTAGTTAATTCACGCGAGACAATTTGATATCCAATAGCAGAACTATGGATGCCGTCAAGCGTGTTTTCATGGGCCATACTCCCTTTGGGGGTTGCTAAATGAGAAAAGATATCAATATAGGTAATTCCTTCTTTTAAACAAAGTTCTTCTAATCCTTTATTAACTTTTTGTAATTTCTTTTTAGTTCTAAATCCAGTAATAATGGGTGATAACCACATTTTCCAATGAGCGACAGGATAAAGAGAAATAATATGTAACTCGGTATTTGGTAAGTTTTCTTTAATAGCCTCAACAATTAAGCCAATTCGCTCAACTACTTTAATAGGACGGGCTAAATGGCCTAAATCATTCGTGCCAATTTGCAGGAAAATCTTTTGTGGTTTGGCGTTATAAACATGGTTCAAGCGGCTTAACACTCCCGTTGTGGTGTCTCCGGCAATACCTTGATTATAAATAAGGCGATTTTGAAAGAAATCTTGAATCGGATAAAAGTCAGTAATACTATCACCAACAAAAACTATTCCACCCGGAATAATAGCTTGATCAAGGACAACAAAGAGTAAACGCCGGTTTCGTAAATTCCGCGTCATCAGCGAAATATAGACGACTGCAACAACGACAAACGCGGATAAAACACTAATTAACGTCACTTCAAGCGGTGAAAACATATAAATTACCTCTTTTTTTAGATAAGTAAATTATACATTACTTCATTACTCCTTTATTAAATGTGCATTAAGGACTAGAAGCGCACAAAATATATGTTTATATTAATATTTATTTATTTTAGTCGTTAATTTCTAAATCATCAATATTTTCTGTTGTTACTTTAGTGTTTTCTTCTTCTACTTTTTTGGCCGCTTTTTTCTCATTCATCTTCTTTTCTAACCACTTAGTGAATTTATAAACAACATAAACATCAAAGGCAATAAGGTTAACGAGCATAATCCAGCCAATTGGGCTTAGAGTATTAAACCCTAAGATTTCATAGAGATGTTGCGAATAAAAAGAAGTTAACACCGTTGTCAGCGCGCCTGTAGAGCGGAAAATAAGGACAATGGGAATAAAGTAAGAATATTTCATTTTGGTCATACCAGCAGAAAGGCAAAGCGCGTCGTCAGGAAAAAAGGGGAAAAGAAACATAATTGGTAAATAAATTTTACTTTTCGTATCAATTAAGTCTTGAGCTTTGTTTAAATCTTCCGCTCCAACAATTTTAGCGGCAACTTTCTCACCAAGGGTATTACCAATCGTAAAAAGTAAAATACTCGAAGTCCAAACCCCTAGTAAAGCAATTAAAACTGCGAGAAAGACATTATCAAAAAGTGTTCCTGCTAAAATTAAAAACATTAAGTTCATTCCAGGAATAACTGGTAAGAGCGTAGCGACTACTACTTGGAGTAAGAAGAAAACAATCGGACCCCAAGCTCCAACACTCTTGATAATTTCTTGGAGACTATCTTTATCAGTTATCCCAAAATGTTTAAAAAGAAAGAAAATTCCAATAATAATTAAAACGGCCGCTAAGATGGCGCCAATGATTTTGAGAATCTTCTTTGTTCTTGGTTTCATAAAGTTAACTCTCCTATGAGCTTATTTGCTTCTACTTGATCTTTAATTATCAAACGCTCACATTATACTAATTATTTATAATAAGTTCAATGCCGCTAATTCAATTTAACCATACTATTTCATTATCAATACTTTATTTACTCACTTCATCGTAAAGCGCAAACTAGGTAAGAATTACCTTTAATTTTGTTAAAATAAAATTAGAGTCTAAACCAATGAAAACAATTAGTGTAAATACTTCAATATATGAGTTAGTCAAAAAGCATCCCGAAATAGTGGAAATACTTTTTAATCTAGGCTTTGAGGATATTACAAAACCAATGATGCTCAATACCGTCGGCCGTATTATGAACTTAAAGAAAGGTTCAAAAATGCGCAATATTGAAATGCCACTAATAAAAGAAGAACTAGAAAATGCGGGGTTTACCCTTACGGAGGAAGAATAATGAGTGAATTTATCGATAATGTCTCAAAAGAGCGGCAAAAGAAATTAAAAGAATTAATTTTGAGTTTACATGCTGGCAAGGATCTTGAAGTAGCAAAACTCGAATTTAAAGAGCATTTTGGGGAAATTTCCACGAAAGAAATTAGCCAAATGGAACAATCACTCATTAAAGAAGACGGCATGAGTGTCCAAGAAATTCAAAAGTTATGTGACGTTCACGCAGCAGTCTTTGAAGGTTCAATTAGTGATATTCATAATATTTTACAAGGTGTTACGAACGAACCCGGTCATCCAGTGCGAGTGATGCGCGAAGAAAACGAGCGAATTGAACAACTAATTAAGGAAGAAATTGAACCTTATTTACTCGTAAGTGGCAAAACAGCACTTTTAATGCTCCGCGTTGCCTTTGACCGCTTATGGGATATTGATAAACATTATAAACGGAAAGAAATGCTCATGTTTCCCCATTTAGAAAAGAAAGGTATTACCGCTCCTCCTAAAGTAATGTGGGGTGTGGATGACGAAATTCGCGCTGATATTAAAGAAGTAATCAAACTCCTCGCTGAAGTGGGAAGTGAGGAAACTATAATTAAAGACAAAGTAAAAGCAGTTATCACTCGTGTCCGCGACATGATCTTTAAAGAAAATAATATTTTACTTCCGCTTTTAGAAGACACATTAAAATTTGTCCACTGGGTGAGTATTGACTTAGGAAGCGAAGAAATAGGTTGGTTCTTAGAACGTCCAAAAGATTCATGGAATAAAGAAATTAAAGAAGAATTACCTATTAATAAAATCCCACTTCTTGAAGGCGAACTTCCCTTTGGCGCTGGTTCGTTAACGCTTGCCCAAGCTAACGGCATTTTAAATACTTTGCCTCTTGATATAACTTTTGTCGATAAAAACGGCCATGTTAAGTATTTTAGTCAAAGTAAAGACCGCATTTTCGCTCGCCCTGCAACTATCATTGGGCGCCATGTCACAATGTGTCACCCACCAGGTTCGGTTGATGTTGTCGAGAGAATTATTGCTAGTTTAGAAAGTGGCGAAAAAGATGTTGAAGAATTTTGGATTCAAAATGAACGGATGTTTGTCCATATCCGCTACTTTGCAGTTCGTGATGAAAACGGTGAATATTTAGGTGTTCTTGAAACGACCCAAAATCTTAAACCACTTCGTGAGTTAACTGGTGAAAAACGTCTCTAATTTACCAAGTTTTGGAAAAATAAACGATAATGATAGGAAATATAACCATATATCAAAAAGAAAATAAGGACGATTAGAATCAAGTAGAAAATAAGGATGATTGATTGTTTGATATTTTGTTTTTTATAAAAACCGCGCACCATAAAAATAATAGTAAACAAGAACCCCATTGTAAAGATGGAAAGTTTACAAATATCTAGGAAAGCGATCATCAATTGACTAAAACCAAGAGTAGCGGTTGTCATTCCAAAAATATCATAAGAAATCATCACTAAATAATTAAAAGAAACGTAAACGCCTGGTTCTAGTTGATAGTGAACCGTTCTAGTGGCGGTTAAAATGACTAGTAATGAAAGAATCAAAGCATAAAACCAGATAAAATTACTTGGTTCTTCTCTTTGTTTGATGATTTGTTGTTTTTTGCTGTAAACTCCAACGTTATAAATTGAAGCAATTGCTGAAACACCAATTGTTGAATAAAAGATAATTTGAAGTATCGGCGATTGTGAATCAATTGTCTCAAACATATAGGCAAATACTAACGCTGAAACGACCGTTAAAATGTTGAGAATATAAACAAAAACAAGTTGAGATTTTTTTAATTTAATAAGTTCATTGGTTATACGTTTTTTTCGTACGTTGATTATGAAAATAAAGTCTACTACGAGTAAAAGAAGGGCAACAAGTAACGCAATTGTTATTATATTCTTAGGATCAAAGACAAAATCATTCCAACCAATAATTAAAAATAAAACAAGTGAGGCAATTATATTTAGTATCACTAAAATATTACTCGCGACTTTTCCTTTTTTTACTTTAGTTACGATAACTTTAGTGTCTTTATCGAAAGGGGCACTTTTTGGATCTTCAACAAAAACCTCTCCACTCACATATGTATTGGAAACATTCCATTTTTTAAGATTAATACTTAACCACAAAGAATAAATTCCAAAAGTAATAATTGACAAAAGAAACCACTTAATGTATTTACCAAATAAATTACTTCCCGTTCCGGAAAATACTAATCTTTTTTCACTAATAACGGTGTTATTGATAACGTAACTTTGTTTATAAACGTTTGCCCAAGGAATACCAAGTCCGAACGTAAAAACGACTAGGAGGATACGGACAAGATTAGCCATAAATAACCCACCAGCGGTTCCCGTAAAATACGATTTATCACCATTTCCCGCACTTCTAAAATGCGTATTTTTAGTTTTCCAACGAAGGATATTCCGCTCGAGCCAAAAACTATAAATACCAAAGGTAATAATCGTTAAAAGAATCCATTTAATAAAGTCAATAAAGAGTTCACCATATGAGCCATTAAATACAAGTTCTTCTCCACTATATTTTTTTCGATCGCAGTGATATTTTTCTTTAATACTAATCGCAATCGGATAACCAATACCAAGGACAAATACCGAAACGAGAAAAGAGCCAATCCCTAGCGCTATATTGTCAAATAGTCCAAGATTAAGAACGGACTGTTTATTTTCTGTATTATCTAAGTGTTTCTTTTTTACGTTTACAGGTTGATTATCACTTGGTTTCCCACTTAATTTAGGAGGTTCTACGACATTTAAACTATCTTCACCCTTAAGAGGTTTTTCCTCCTCCCTCACATTTACTTCGGTTTGTTCATCGAGATTTATCGTATTAATTACTGGTTTTACAACTTTGTGATCGCTCCGCACAACAATTTCATCACCAGATTCGTCCGAGTCAACTATTAAAACACGTTCGTTTTTCATATTATCAACCTTTCTGGAATATAAAATAATTATAACAATAGAAAAGAAAGATTGTTTGTATGATTATAAAATTACGCTTGTTTTGCTGATTACATAAAATACATTGTATACTTTATTAATAAAAGAAAATTAGTTAACAAAAGAAACTTTAATACCGATATTAAATAATAATATTTGCATTTCAGCATATTTTATCAATGCTACAACAAAGATAGTATTTTTAAAGATTATGGATGTTTCGTTTGATGTTTTTTAATCAAAATTAGGTTTTTATTCGACAGTCACACTTTTTGCTAAATTACGAGGTTTATCAATATCAAGACCACGAATAAGCGCAGCGTAATAAGCAATGAGTTGGGTTGCAACCACAAATAAAATTGGACTTAGAATCGCAGGCACTGCTGGAAGGATAATGTCATCCTCTGGAACGCTAATTGGTTCGCTAACAATAGTTAAAACTTTTGCCCCACGCGCCTTTACTTCGCTAACATTAGCCCGCGTATTTCGACTTATAGTCGGGTCACTAATGACGGCAACGACTGGCGTGTTTTTTT
Organism: uncultured Staphylococcaceae bacterium; assembly: GCA_964369015.1. Lineage (GTDB taxonomy): Bacteria > Bacillota_I > Bacilli_A > RFN20 > CAG-826 > UBA1361. The sequence continues at coordinate 6,249 of CAYJDS010000037.1, forward strand.
CAATTAAAGCAATCGCACCATGTTTTAATTCCCCTGCTGCGAAAGCTTCACTATGAATATAAGAAATTTCTTTTAGTTTAAGGGAGCCTTCAAGAGTTATTAAGTAATCAATACCGCGACCGATGAAAAAAGCATTTTCTTTTACTAATTTTCGAGAGACGATTTTCTTAATATTCTTTTCAGTTTTTAAAAATTGATCGATATGATCAGCAATTTTTAGTAACTCATTTCTTAACGGGAAAGTTAAGTCACTTAAAGCATAAGCAAGTAAAGAAAGCATCACAACTTGACCCGTATATGTCTTCGTGGCCGCGACTGAAATCTCGGGAGCAGCGTCAATTCCTAGAACAAAATCTGCTTCTCGGGCAAGCGTCGAAGTTATAACGTTAGTGATGGTTAAAGCTGGATGATCTAGTTTTTTTACATATTGCAAAGCAGTCCTTAAATCCGCTGTTTCGCCACTTTGCGAAATGAAAATAAAGAACGGTTTTGCGCTAATTAGCGGCAAATTGTAACTAAATTCGCTCGCAACATGAACTTCGACCGGAATATTTACTAGTTTTTCAAAGAAGCTTTTACCAACAGTTCCCGCGTGCATTGATGTTCCAGCGGCAATTATATAAATGCGGTCAGATTGTCTAATTTCTTCAAGTAAAAGCGGATGAAACTTCACTTCTTTTTCGCTTATAAAATTTAAATCGACTAGATGGCGAATAAGCGCTGGCTGTTCATAAATTTCTTTAAGCATAAAATGAGCAAACTCACCGCGACTTACATCATTTTTACTAAGAGTAAGTCTTTCATATTTTGGTTCGAAAATATTACCTTCATAATCTTGATAGACTAATTCATTTTTATTAATAGTTACTAATCGTTTATCATCAATTACAAAGTATTCACCAGCAACGCCAACGAGAGCAAGCGGGTCACTAGTAACAGTAAATTCATCCTTGCCTCTTCCCACGACAAGCGGCGGCTTATCTTTTGCGGCGTAAATCGTATCAGGATTTTCGTTATCCACGACTAAAATAGCATAAGAACCATGGACTAATTTTAAAGTTTTGATAATCGCACTTTTAACATCATTAAATTGAGTAAATCTTTCAATAAGCTGGGCAATAACTTCACTATCGGTTTCACTAACAAGAGGAACGTCATCTAAAAAAGTACTAACAAGTTCGGCAAAATTTTCAATTATGCCATTATGAACAATAATAAAACGACCATTTTGCGAACGATGAGGATGAGCGTTACTCGTTGTAACACCTCCATGCGTTGCCCAACGCGTATGACCAATTCCAATTTGTGAGGTTACTTCTTTTGTTTTTTCATCAAGGACTGCAACACGCCCTACTTCTTTATAAACTTCAAAACAATTAGTGTTAATGTTTAAAAATGCTGAACCTGCTGAATCATAACCACGATACTCTAAGTTTTTAAGTCCATTAATTACGATATCACGGGCGTTATTTTTACCAATGTATCCGACAATTCCACACATAACATTTAATCCTCTAATAATTTGGCAAATAACGTTCTAATTCCCAAATCGTTATATGCTTTCGGTAAGAATCCCATTCACTTTGTTTTGCCGCAATCATTCGTGCCTTTAAGTGTTCACCAATTGTTTGACTCATCAAATCACTATCTGCAAAAGCTACTACTGCTTCATGGAGCGATTCTGGTAAATTAGTAACGCCAATCTCTCTTCTTTCTTCATTTGATAGGGCAAATAAATTAAGATTGACTGGTGCAACATAAAGTTCTTCTTCAATGCCTTTTAAACCCGCGGCTAAAATAGCAGCAAGCGCTAAATAAGGATTGGCGGTTGGGTCTACACTTCTTATTTCAATCCGGGTTGCTTTGCCGCGTGAAGCAGGAATACGCACTAAAGTGCTGCGGTTTGCTAAACTCCATGAGACGTAACAAGGTGCTTCGTAACCAGGAACAAGTCGTTTATAAGAATTAACAACTGGATTAGTTAATAAACAAAATTCACGAGCGTGAGTTAATACTCCACCAATAAAGTGATGAGCTACTTTACTAAGTTTATCCGCACTTCCTTCATCAAAAAATAAGTTTTGGTCATCATAACCGGCAAGTGAACAATTTACATGCATGCCACTGCCTTTAATTTCGGCAATTGGTTTTGGCATGAAAGTTGCGTGAAAGCCATGGCGCTGTGCTAAGTTTTTAACGACCATCTTAAAAGGTTGGATGTTATCACATGCTTCAAGAACATTATCAAATTCAAAATTAATTTCGTGCTGGCCAAAGGCTACCTCGTGATGGCTTGCTTCTACAACAAAGCCAAGATTTTGTAACTCAAGGACAATATCACGACGGACATCTTCACTTCCGTCAAGTGGCGTTAAATCAAAATACCCGCCATGATCACTAGTTTCAACAAGCGGTTTGCCGTTTTCATCGACTTTAAAAAGGAAAAATTCAGGTTCTACACCAACATTAAATGTTTTAAAACCAGCATTTTGCATTTTCTCAATTTGTTTTTCAAGGATATAACGTGGATCTCCTTCAAAACGCTTACGATCAGGGGTGTAAACATTACAAAAGAACCGTCCAACAGTGCCTTCTTTTAAATGTTCCCAACTCATTATCATCCACGTGTTTAAATCAGGATAAAGAAACATGTCTGCTTCTTGAATACGAACAAAACCTTCGATGCTTGAACCATCAAATGTTACTTCGTTGTTTA
>CAYJDS010000038.1:0-8782 GCA_964369015.1 uncultured Staphylococcaceae bacterium
TACAAATATTCTACATCAAGTTTGTTATTTATAAATAAATAAGATACAATCTATAAAAGCAAAAGGCGGATTATTTATGAATGAAAAAGGATTTATTGTCTTAATAAGTGGGCCTTCTGGCGTCGGTAAAGGAACAATTTTACAACGTCTTTTAGCAAACCCGGAATTAAACTTAACATTTAGTGTTTCAATGACAACTCGTGCGCCCCGTGAAGGCGAAAAGCATGGTCAACATTATTTATTTGTCACACACGAAGAATTTAATGAACATCTCCAAAAAAACAACTTCCTTGAGCACGCTAGTTTTGTCTCTAATTATTATGGCACGCCAAAAGATTCCGTTTTTTCACTTTTAAACAAGGGGAGAAATGTCTTAATTGAAATTGATGTAAAAGGCGCGAAAATGCTTTTAAATAATGTCAATAAAGAGGACGTCATCTCTTTTTTCATCATGCCCCCTTCCACTGAAGACTTAGTGCTACGGCTCCGCGCCCGCGGAACGGAGGATGAAGCAACGATTGCTAAACGGGCCGCACAGTTTAATGAAGAAATTAAATACAAAGATCAATATAAATATGTTGTCATTAATGACGAATTAGAAACTTGTATCAATGAAATTGAAACAATTATTAAAGCACGGATTAACAAAGCCTAATGCAAATTATTAGTGTTTTAACCCAATATTCAAAACTTGATCGCCCCTTTACTTATTATTATGAGGGGGATAACCTTTTGGTTGGTGTTCGGGTCTTAGTTACTTTTAATAACCGAAAAATTGTTGGTTACGTCACGATGGTTGAAGCCACGACTCTTACGCTAGATGAAGCAAGTGATAATTTAGGTTTAAAATTACAAGTAATCGCCGATATAATCGATGAAAAACCACTTTTAACAAGCGAACTGATAACTCTTAGTGAATTTGTCGCAGCCTATTACCTAACTTCACAAATAAATGTTTTAAATGCAATGCTTCCACCGTCACTAAAACCTAAACTTAGTGCTTTAAAAGGACCCGGAATTAAGAAAAAAACAGTCGCGGTGTTTAACCCCGAGTTCAACAGTTTTGACACCCTTAAAAATAGTGACGTTGCGCTCCTAAATGAAATAATTACCCTTGGGACTTTACAAATTAATTCGAAAAATCGTTCAAAAATTGCCCGACTAACTACAAATAATGCCGTAATTACGAAAGAAATTGAAGAATATCGTTATAAAGCTGCGAATTTACCAGACAGTGAAGTACATGAACTCACACTCCAACAAAAGGAAGCTTTAACGCAAATAATAGCGAGCAAAAAAGAAACTTTCTTGCTCCACGGCGTAACTGGAAGTGGAAAAACTGAAGTTTATTTAGCGCTTGCCGCGGATTTTGTCAAAAATGGTCAAAATGTCATTATGCTCGTCCCAGAAATTGCCTTAACTGGCACAATGTTTGCGACCTTTTACAGTCATTTTGGGGCGAAAATTGCAATTCTTCATAGCGGCCTTAGTGCTGCTGAAAAGTATGACGAATATCGACGGATTGCTAAAGGTGAAGTCCAAGTAGTAGTTGGGACAAGAAGCGCTATTTTTGCCCCCTTTTCTAGCGTTGGCGCTATTATTATTGACGAAGAACATTCAAGTTCGTATAAACAAGATACGCCGCCTTTTTATCACGCTTTAACCGTCGCACAAATGCGGGCTAAGTCATTTAACACGAAAATCATTTTAGGCAGTGCCACGCCAAGTTTTGAAACAATGGCTCGGGCCCAAAAAGGAGTCTATGACTATTATTATTTGCCCGAACGAATTAACAGAGCTCCCCTTCCTTCAACGACAATTGTAAATATGCTGGAACCAAAAAATATCAGTCGCGAAAGTCCTTATCTCTCGCTACCACTCCAAAGTGCAATTAAAAATGCCCTTGAGAAAAATACCCAAGTGATTTTGCTTGTAAATCGCCGCGGTTACGCTACTTACGTCAGCTGCCGCCACTGTGGGGAAGCAAAAAGATGTCCTACATGTGGGATAACATTAACTTATCATAAGCAAAAGCATCTCATGGAATGTCATTATTGTGGTTCGACTTTTAAAGTAAACACTCCGTGTCAAAAGTGTGGCGAAAATGACTTTCTTTTTACTGGATTTGCGACGCAAAAAGCTGAAGAAGATCTCAGTCGCTTATTCCCAAAAGCCCGCATTTTACGCCTTGATAGTGACGCTAGTAAAGAAAAAAGTGCCCAGGAAACACTCGACAAGTTTGCTAAACACGAAGCTGATATTTTAATCGGCACCCAAATGGTTGCCAAAGGTCACGATTTTCGAGATGTTTCACTTGTTGGTGTGATTGGCACTGACCGGATGCTTTCCTTTCCTTCCTTCCGCAGTGCGGAGCGAACCTTTGAACTTATTACCCAAGCAATTGGTCGCTCGGGCCGGGCAAATGTTAAGGGGGAAGCAATTATTCAAACAGAAATGCCCGCTAACTATGTAATACGTTACGCCCAAAAACAAGATTACCTTGCTTTTTATAAGGCAGAATTACGAAATCGCAGTCTAACATCTTCCCCGCCCTACTACTTTCTCCTCTCAATCTTAATTGCCCATCAAAATGAAGATGTAATTGCTGAAACTATTGACCTTTTAAAGTATAATTTAAAAGAAGCACTTGGTGAGGATGCTTTTATTTTAGGACCAGCGCGTAGTTTTTATCCCGCGAGTGGAAAAAAACATAATGAAACAATCATTATTAAATATCGCAATTACTTCAAAATAAAACCACAATTACTTCGTGTTCTTGCGCCCTTAAAAGAGGAATCATCCCTCTACATTCACATCAATGTTGATCCGCTTGATGTCTAAGAAAGGAAATAAAATGGTCATTATTAAAATTTATTCACAAGATATGTATGTTGCTAGTGAAATTAGTATTCAACATTCCGCTTCAATTGCAAAACTACTTGGCCTTAACCCAACCGACATATTTTTTGTTGGTAGTGAAGGGACACTAGTTGCCGAAGGAATCGATCAAGTAAGCTGGTTTACTTATTTAGAAATTAGCCTTCCAGAATCACTTAAGTCACTCCAACAATCGTTAAGCAGTTATCTCTATGAACTTTTTTCTAAATACGGCGTTCACTTAATGATTAAATTCGATTATTTTGCGGATAATAACCTTGTTAAAATCTTAAATCCTGATTACAAAATTTTCAATCAAACGCTCGTGGAAGTTAAACCAACTCCCTACCATGATAGTGAGGAAGAAGATGGCGAATTAGAAGATTTTTTTGACGAAGAAGACGAGGGAGATCACTTTCATTAATCGCTTCTTTTAATAAATATTAAAAAGGATTTTGTTTAATGCTATAATTAACCGAGGTATATTGCTATGATTAAATACATTTTATCCGTTGCAAGTGAAATTATTGATGGTAAACTTGGCTATCAAGATTTTACCCGTAACTTAACGGCACTTGAAGACTACTCAAGTGAAGAAAAGCAAGCAATTAAAGTTTTAACAAATGGCTTGCTTAATCGTTATTACCGCTATTTTTATTCATTAACAAGCAATGAAGCTAGTGACCTCAATCAAGCTGACGTTTTAGCGCTTGCCCTTTATAGCTATATTATTGAAAAAAACATTCCCGGATTTACTTACGAGGACATTTTAAAAACTCTTCCAGGGGAAAAACAAGTTGTCCTTGAAGAAAAGTATCCCCAATCTTCTTTCCCAATTCGTATCCCAACCGCTTTTCATAGCGAACAGCCCGCACTAGCCTACGCCTCACGCTTTAGTTTGCCACTCTTTTTAGTGGAGCAACTTTTAAAAGATGTTGGCAACAAAAACATTGTTCAATTTTTAGCCAAAAAACCGCTTGATAATTACGGCTTAATTAACGAAGGAAAAATTTCTCCTGAGGAGTTTTTTACAAATTACACGCAATTTGTTCGTGGTGAAGGCAATAACGAGTTTATTTATAATGGTAAAGACTATATTAAAAAAACTAAAGCCTATAACGATAACGAAATTATTATTGCGTCCCAAAGTTATTTTGAAGTCGCCGCATTAGTTGCTTCTTTAAACCCTGCTTCACTTTTATTTATGCAGTTTGAAGAAACTTCACTCTTACTTTTACTGGCCTTAAAATTCCCAACGCTTCCAATTCACTACTGGGCAAAAGAGTCAAAATCAAAATATATTTTGCAACATTTAATTCGGAAATTTAACTTACAAAATGTTACCTTTGTTTCTAATATTATCACAACTTATGATCTCGTAATTACGACATTATCAAGTTCAAAAATTAATAGTAATGTTCGTCATCGGGACTTTTATTTCCGCCTTAATCCCCTACTTGAAGAATACGCTAAAGAAGCTGCACTTGAATTAAATAGTGTCAAAGATTATGTTAATGAAAAAGGGGCTTTGGTCTTCTTAACTGTGACTGCATTGCGGGCCGAAACCCATTATCAAGCTCTTTCCTTTATCCGCGATAATTCGGAATTTATTTTAAAGCGCGAAAAGCAATATTTCCATTTCCATGAACGTCATGAAACTATTTATTACGCCCTTTTTGCCAAAGGTGAAGATGAAAAAGAGTCTTAATTTTTATTCTTACTCCCTCCCAAAACTTCAAACCTTCCTCGTTGAGCAAGGTTTTAAAAAGTTTAGTGCGAGCCAACTCTTTGAATGGGTATATTTAAAAGCGGAACAAGACTTTAATAAAATGAGTAATGTCGCTCTCCCACTGCGCAGTTTTTTAGTGGATAACTTTTCTTTCCCCTTACCAAGTATAGTTAGTGAACAAATAAGCACTGATGGAACAATAAAACTTTTACTTGAGTTAAGTGATGGAAATCTGATTGAAACTGTTTTAATGCGTTACAATTACGGCAATGTTGTTTGTGTTACAACGCAAGTTGGTTGTAATATGGGCTGTAAATTTTGCGCTTCTGGTTTACTTAAAAAGAAACGCGATTTAAATGTTGGTGATATGGTTAGTCAAATTATTATTATGAATAAGCTCTTAAAAACCCGCGGCGAGGATAAATTAACGAGTCACGTCGTGTTAATGGGCATTGGTGAGCCCTTTGATAACTTTACCAACATTATTGATTTTATTAGTGTTTTAAAAGATCCGAAAGCTTTTGCAATTGGGGCCCGTCATATCACAGTTTCTACCTGTGGGCTTGTTCCTAAAATTCGCGAATTTGCAGATATGAAACTGCAAGTAAAACTAGCGATTTCGCTTCACGCCCCTACTGACGAAAAGCGAAATCAAATTATGCCCATTAATAAGGCCTACCCCTTAAAAGAGGTCATGAGTGCAGTTAAGTACTTTGAAAAAGTAACAAATAAAAGAGTAACTTACGAATACATAATGCTCCGCGACTTTAATGATTCACTTGAGGACGCCATTGCTTTAGCAAAACTAGTCAAAGGGACCTTAGGCTTTGTAAACTTAATTCCTTATAACCCAGTCAACGAACACGATTTTCAACGAACATCGCGCGATAAAACGTATGCTTTTATGAATAAACTATTGTCGTTAGGCGTCCAAACAACCGTCCGCAAAGAATTTGGTAATGATATTGATGCTGCATGCGGCCAATTACGTGCCCAAGAGGAGAGTAAACGTGGCCACATCAATTAAAGGAACCTTTGCCGCCAAAAGTGATCGTGGACTAGTGCGCCTTCACAATGAAGACCGCGCAGCGGTGCTTTTAAACCAAAAGGGCGATTTACTCTTTGTCGTTTGTGACGGCTTAGGGGGCCACAATAAAGGCGACTTTGCCTCTAAAATAGCAATTGACATGTTATCGACTGCTTTTGCAAACAATCGCGGTTTTTTAACAACCCAAGGCATTAAAAGTTTTTTTTCCAAAAACATCAAAGCAATTAATAAAGCAATCTTTGAAGAAAGCATACTATCAAAAGACATGGCAAATATGTCAACAACTCTCAACGCCACAATTTTAACAAGAAACAAAATCGCAAACGCTAATGTTGGCGATAGCCGCTTTTACTTAGCCTTTGATAACGAACTCGTTCAAATGAGTGAAGACCAAACTGTTGTTGGTTATTTAGTGCGAACGAAACAAATTACCCCCGAAGAAGCGCTTGTTCACCCAAAACGTCATGTTTTAACTAACGCGCTTGGCACAATGCCGTCCGTTTCTTTTGATTTCCGTAAAGCGACCCATCGCGGTGAAAGTATTCTTTTATGCACTGATGGCCTTTATAATATGATCGACGAAGAAGATATTTTAACAATTTTAAATTCTGCCCAAAAAACCGAATCCAAAGTTGATGGTTTAATTGCCCTCGCTAATAATCGTGGCGGCGCTGATAACGTTAGTGTTTGCCTTTGGGAGGCCGAAGATGATTAGAGTTGGTGAATTAATTGATAACCGCTACCGGATTGTCAACCTCCTTGGTGAAGGGGGGATGGGTAGTGTTTACGAAGCGGTTGACATTATTACCAAACGAAATGTTGCCCTCAAGTTTTTAAAAGCAAATGTCGCGCGGGACAAAGTTAACCTTGCCCGCTTTGAAATTGAAGCAAAGGCGACCGCAAAATTAAATCATCCTAATATCGTCCGCGTTATTAGTGTTGGAAAATATGAAAGCCTTCCCTATATGGTTAACGAATTAATTGTTGGCCAAAATTTGGAAGAAGAACTGCAAGCGCGGGGACGATTTACCTTTCTTGAAGCGGCTGATATTATTGATCAACTTTGTAACGCCCTTAATGTCGCTCACGGTAACGGCATTATCCATCGTGACGTTAAACCAAGTAATATTTATATTACTAAAGAAGGCCTTGTTAAGCTTGGTGACTTTGGAATTGCTCGTTATGCTGATTCAAAACGGGTGACAAGTAATACCAATATCGTTGGTAGTGCCCACTATTTAGCCCCGGAAGTGTGTAAAGGCGCTGAAGCTAGTCCTCGGAGTGACATTTATGCTTTAGGAATTAACTTTTTCGAGTTAATTACTGGTCACATTCCGTTTGACGGCGACTCTAACGTCGCAATTGCCGTTAAGCAAATTAAAGAAAAATTCCCGAGTCCGCGCAAGTATGTTAAAAACACCCCCAAAGCCCTTGAAGCAATTATTAAAAAATGCTGTAGGAAAAATCCCCGTGATCGTTATCAAAATGTTGATGAATTACAAGCCGATATTTTAAAACTTAAAGCTTCGCCAAAAGCCCTCCGCCCCCGCCAATCAATTTGGGTGCGGTGGTTTGGGTTTGCACCGGAAGATTAAATGAATGGCTTAGTAGTAAATAAACAAAAATCTTCTTTTATTGTCGAAGTTGACGGCACGCTCTACACTTGTAAACCAAGTGGTAATTTAATTAAAAGTAAAAAACATATTTTTGTTGGTGATCAGGTTGGGATTGATACTCGCAATAAACTTATTAATAGTCTCCTTCCACGGAAGAATTTTTTGATTCGTCCGCCAATTGCTAATGTTGATTATGTCTTAATTGTTATGTCCTTTGTGGAACCTTCGTTTAGTCTTTTTCTCGTTGAAAAGTTTCTAAGTTACGCGAATTTTGCTGAAGTAAAGCCGGTTGTTATTATTACAAAAGTTGATAAAGCGAGTGATAAATCTGCGCTTAATGAAATATTAGAAAGTTTGAAAAAACTCGAAGTTACTACTTTCATTGTCAATAATAAAACAGGCGAAGGAGTTAAGGCAGTCAGTGAGTTTTGCGCTGGTCACGTCGTAGCTTTAATGGGCCAATCAGGGGTTGGTAAATCGAGCTTTATTAATGCTTTAACTAGTGGCGAGCGAAAGGTTGGGACTTACGCCACAAACATTAATCGCGGCCGCCATGTTACAAAAGAAGTAATTATGCTCCCTTTTAACGATACTTATCTTGTCGACACCCCTGGATTTTCTTCCTTTGATCTACCTTTAACTAAAGGCGACTTTGCGGAAAACTTCCCTGGGTTTAAAAAGCATTTGGGAAAGTGTAAGTTTAATAATTGTCTTCATATTAGTGAACGTGATTGTCACATTAAAAACCTTGTAACCGACGGGTTAATAAGTCCTAAAAGTTATGATAACTATGTTATAATTAGTCAAGAATTAAAAACGAATCGTGAGGATTATTAGTGAAAAAAGATCTTATTATTGCCCCTTCTCTGCTTGCTGCAAATTTCTTAATTCTTGATCAAGAAGTACGTCAGTTAGCGCACAACGGTATTAAATTCCTTCATTTTGACGTAATGGACGGACATTTTGTTCCTAACCTCTCTTTTGGGATCCCTATTTTAGAAGCACTAAAAAAAGAACACGATTTTGTTTATGATGTCCATTTAATGATTAGTAATCCCATCAATATGACGCCTTCTTTTTTAAAGTCAGGCGCCGATATTATTACCTTTCACTTTGAAGCAGTTGAGAGTAGCGAAGCGATTATTTCCTTAATTGAACTTATTCATCAAAGTAATAAGAAAGCTGGGATGAGTGTTAAACCTAACACCCAAGTTGAAGTCCTTGCCCCGTTTTTACCCCTCCTTGACTTAGTTCTAGTCATGAGTGTCGAGCCTGGTTTTGGTGGTCAAGGTTTTATGCCAAGCGCACTTAATAAAATTGCCTGGCTCAAAGAAGCAAAAGACGCAAACAACTATTCTTACTTAATTGAAGTCGATGGCGGTATTAATTTTGAAACCGGAAAACAATGCAAAGAAGCGGGCGCCGACATTTTAGTCGCCGGATCTTACTTATTTAATAAAAATGACCAAAAAGAAAGAATTGCAGGTTTAATTAATGGCTAATATTTTGCAT
>CAYJDS010000039.1:0-8674 GCA_964369015.1 uncultured Staphylococcaceae bacterium
TTACCACTATATAGATTTTCAATACTCAACTGTGCTGATAAGCGACTTTCTAACAAAGTGTTTTTGTATTGGAATGCTTCGAGTGCTAGTGATAATTGTGTTTGTAAAGTGTTATAGGCAATATCGGCTAAAGCCACGCTATTAGATAACTGTGCTTGGGTGATTGAATTATTATAATTAGTAATTGCGTTAGTAAAACTTTCCTTAGCCACCGCATACCTTTGTTGATATGTGTTATACATTGAGCTTTGAACAGTTTCCGAATAACCACTACCAGCTAGGCCAGATGATGTTATTTGCTCTCCAACTGCTCCGTATTTATCGGTTGCTTTAGTAAAACTACCATAAGCGCCCTTTTGCTCTTTGGTGTAATCTTTCTCAGCTAGCTCTTTGTTTTGGTTTACTTGCTCAATAGCCAGGTCACTTTGTTGTTGTTGTAACTCTTGTTGCGTTTGCCCATATTGTTTAGCTTCGTCAATCAAACTGTTATACTTCTGATCGGTGTTATTGATCATGGTATCGTATGTAGCGTTAACTTCCGCTAATTTGGCTTTCTCTTGATTCTTAACTTCTGTCAATCTCTCGTCAACCATAATGACCCCCTATCTTTTCAAGTAGCCACCGATATAACTCTCCAAAGTGCAAGAGTATATCTTGAATGGCGTTGTTGATAAAAACTTCAACTGTAAACTTTTCCATTTTTTCTTTTTAATCTTGATAACCACATAACCTTTAGTTTCTGTAAAGGTTGATACTAATTCTTCGTCATTGTTATCGGTCTTGGTATAAACTGTTAATGTTCCATCAATATCAGCCACACAACCCCTTTTATTCGTGGTCTTTTGATAATGTGGGTATTTAAACTCATCTTCTGGTGTAGTCCAATATGATTGAATAGTTGTAGCTGTTTTTGTTAAGGTGTAAACGCCTTTATTACAACAAACATACAACACGCCATCTTTGACATATAGATTATTGACATCATATGAAAGTTCCCAATAGAACCATTCATACTCGTAATGGTCATTGACGGTAGCAACATTGCGACTATCGGCTAGATAAATATGTTTGTCAATTGCGACAACCAAATACCCTTCCCATTCAGCAAGTTGCATCTTGGTAAAATCTTCTGCTAAGAGTTTCTTATCTATTAAAGTTGATTTATGTGTGAGAAAATCTTCAGTTGTGATCTCGCCTGTAATTGATTCCATGCCACGCTCGGAGAAGAAACAAATATCTCCATTAAAGTTAATCGCTCCACCTTTGCACCCTGTCGGTATTGACGAGTGCGATGAAGGGAAGATCTTTCCGAAGTCTGTATCTAAAGTAGGTGTATGATAGAAAACTGCTGTATTGGTCTGTGATTGCTCCTTAAAGACAAATAAAGCGTTGTTACCACTTGCCATCGCTTTAATAGGCGAATCATCAGTGCCATCTTTGTTATAATCGGTATCAGCACAATAAGTCGGGTCCGCTAAACCTGTTGTTGAATCATTTGAGCAATACCATACTAAATTAGGGTAGTCTGGGTTGCCTGCAAAGAAAACACGATTATCAAACTCGGTTAAGATCGTGCATTTCTTTATCTTGTCAGCGTAGCCACTAACTGTTTTCTTGAATTGAATTGTAATGTTATCTTCGCCATCGGTATCAGGCTCACTTGGAGCAGTCGCAAAAGTTAATACGCCTGTTGTGTAGTCAACTGTGAACGTTATCGCTGTGCCTGTTACCACAGGTGTATAATCGTTGTCTATATCGGTTGTATCAAGTGGGTAATATAAGTTAGTTCCATCGCCTGTAAAAGTGTTCTTGCGATATGGACTAATTAAGTTAACATCTTGAAATTGTGTGCCACCTGCTTGATCAGTTGCGTTCTCTACTGGTGTTCGACTAATTGAAGTAGTAGGAATATACGCTATGCTTTCAACTGTGACAACTGTTGCTCCGTTATACATTAAAAAATTAGTGCCATCTTTAATGTATAGATTATTCCCTACGATGAAGTATTGCGATTTAGTATCAGCCATACTTGCATAAATAGAATCGCCATTGTCATATAAAGAAGTGCCAGAATGGACTATCTTATGGTCTGCTCCTGTGTGGTAGTAAATAAAGAATCCGTTGATATCACTTGCATAAGCAGTGCCGACTAGCTCAATATCTGGTCTAGTTTCAACGCACTGTTCACTTTGATAGTTCTTCCACATATTCAATGAATCAGGACTTCTGTTAAGTGATACATTATCGGCTCGATTGTAAAAATCTACTCCCCTAAAATTGCCATAATTGCGTGTGATTAAGTTGCCAGAGTTACTCATCAGGGTTTCCTGCGAATGTAATTAAAGTGTCGCTTAGTCTTGAATCAAGTCTTTGCAACATCTTTTCATATTCGTTTAAATAGACTCTGCCATATTGATTTGATACATCACTTAATAGAATAGTCCCTGCAATGCCCATAGGAGCGATATTAAGGGCATCTAACGATAGTTCTAGGTCAAAGTCATCATCTATATCACTATTGATTAATGTTGGGTAGCGGAAGTAATATACCTGTGCTGTTCCATCTTCACTCCATGTAACATAGTTTTCTACTCTATCAAACGCAACGCCTTTAATGGCTTTTAATTGATATAAATCGTCGATGTTGTTTAGATTAAACTCGCCATCTTTTTCGGTAGTTACTGTCAATCTAGCAGGGATCTTTTTCATTCGAGCTAGTTCAAATAAAATCTTGTTGATAGCATCATTCATTTTTTTAGCGATATCTTCGTCTTGGGTTAGATCGATTTCGTTCTCATCGCTTTCTTCCAATAGATTTAATACGCTTAGTTTTAATTCGCCAAGTTTCACTCATCTACCCCCTTTAAAACCTTAAAGGTTTCTTCTGCTTCTTGTGCCGATATCATCTTATAGTTCGGCACGATATATCCTGTATCTTCCCCCCAGATCAATATGATTCCTTCGGGTAGTTTTTGTTCAAGTTTACTGTTTTCGTTACATTCGATATTCCCCACTTTAAACTTTCTTTTTAGTCTTGTGGTTAATACGCAATTCTTCAATGATTGGTGTATTTCGTTGTTGTCCGTATGAGTGTTAAACTCGGTGTCTTTTGTTACTTTCACGCCACCAAATAATTTAATACTTGGTTGAATTACAAATCGTTCTAATTGTTCCATCGTTTCTCCTTAAAGGAAAAAGGGAGATTGCTCCCCCTTTACCTGCTAAATACTGCTACCTTTAAATCTGTGCCATCGCCATACAATCTTAATGTATGGTCTTTATTGCACCATCTGCCACTATCTAAATATAATGTTGCCACTTTTGCTTTAGCGATTGATAACGCCACTCTATCAGCTGTTGCTGACCAGAATACAGGGTCGGTTGGTTTTTTAATAACTAAACTAGCCGCATTATCTGCATCGGTGTTATTTACTACGATAAAGCAATCTTGGTCGCCTTCATTAAGAGATATCAACATACCTTCACTATTGCCTGTTAACAATGTCCAATCAACCGCCGATGCGCCATTTAAGATGGAAGCAGTCGGAGCTATTGGAGCTACTTGTGTAGTCCAATCAATATTAGACGCTGTTTGCGCAGCTGTGTGAGATGGGTAAACCTTATTTTCAATTATCGCTAAATAATACTTTTGGTTTTTCTTTAGATCAACACTTGGCACGATTGTTACTATCTTATTTGTCGCATCAATCGAAGCTGTATAAGCAACATCTGCACCACTAGCATCGGTTTCCTTAAATGTGAAAGCCGTTGCTAGAGTTGTTGGTGTAAATGCTGTTTTATTATCGGCATCGGTATAGGCGGAAAAAATAGCTGCGCTAAATGTTACGTTGATGAGTGCTGTTGGGTATGGCACGTTGATTTCATTATCAGCTGGAAACCATACTACTGTTGCATCTGCCATTTACTTACCCCCTTTAAAATACGAATACTGCCGCCTTTACATCTGCTGTTCCTGCGAAAGTAATCTTTTTTGTTACAGGGTCCATATACTTCGCAGACTCAAGTCTTAAAATTGTTACTTCACTAGCTGGAATTGATACTGTTAAATCAGCTAAAGCACTTGACCACATTTTGTTTGTGGGAGCTTTAATTGTTAAATCTTCAGCATTGCCTGCATCGGTGTTTACTACTAACATAATCACATTTTCATCTGAACCTGTAACCACGTATTCAGCACCAGCCGAAGCATCAAATGCGGTTAGTGCTGTTGGGACTATTTCGTTAAATCCTGTAATCTCTTTTGCTGTTTCTAAATTAGCTATTACCATTATTTATTCCCCCTTAGTATAAAGGTAAGACATAAATTTGTTCAGGTCTTACTACTTTAGCTCCGAATACATATAAGCCTTTGATTGCATCGCTAAACGCATCTTGTGGTCTGTATGCTTCAACTTTTTCAAGTTGTCCTGCGAATGCGATAGCTTTTGATGTTCTCAACATACCTAGTTTTGTATCGCGAGTGCCATCATTCCATGTTCCTAATTTGTTTTCGATTGAAACTAAAGCGTTGTTATAGTGTCCGACAAAACCTTTTTTGATCAATTCACTGTTGTTGGTGTCTAAGCTAACGATGAATGATCTAATCTTTGTATACATTTCTGGTGTAACTTCCAAATAGAAGTTGTCTGAAACTTTACAATTGTTATCGTATAATGCTTGGAATGCACCTTCTAATAATGCAGGTCCTGTTGTAGATGTTAAGCCTGAAACGTCAGCTGAAGTGGCTTTAGCAATGTTACCAGCGTCAACTTCGTCAACTACTATAGTAGCGATATATTCGTCTGCTTCTTCGACTAATCCACGACTTGCTTCAAGTGATAAGTTCTCGATAAGACCAGGAACGCTTTGCACTGCTTCAACATCGTCAACTTCAAAGTCGAAATATCTGAATTGATCGATTTCTAAGAATTGTGACGAATCAGCTCCAGCTTCTCTTGATAATGGAGCGCCTGGAGTATAAGTTCTAATAGTCGGCCTAACTACGCCTAAGATTTTAACCTTTTCAGCCATTCTGATGTCGCCATCAAATGAATAGTCTGAATGGTCTTTTAATGATGTTAATGTTTCTAATTGGGTTTGGATTAATTTACTCCAAATTGTCTGTTGAAAGTTTACGATTGCCATATTGTCTCCTTTTTAGGAGTCTATCGTTTCCAGCCTTTATACATTGAGTTCATTACATTTTTAAATATCGTTGGGTCATCCAACTCGGCTTTGGTTAACGCCTTTGCTTCTTCGGCGGTATAAAACTCTTTTGTGGTCTTTTCTGGAATCGTAGTTTGACTCCCTATCTTTTCTGGTTTTTCTTTTGGTTTGAATTCGGTATATAGTTCGTAACACTCTTTTATCGTTAGTTCAGGATTAAGTTTTGATCTAAACTTCTTGAAATCGTCTGACTCCAATATTTCAGTTCCTACCCCTATCTTTTCTAACTCGATAGCCGTTTCTTTTTCTTTACGTGCCTGTGCTAGTCTGATATATACTTTCTTCTCTAAATCCGACATCTTGTCAGTGCCTTTGTGTGCTAGTCTTTCGACTTCTTCCACAATCTCGTCATAACCTGCTTGAATGACTTCTTCAGCATCAGCCTTAGCTAATACTTCAATTTGTCTAGCGGTTAGATGTGGCTCTGTGGGCAATGTCACGCCCTTTTCTTTGTAAAACTCTGATAACTGCGTTGTTGCTTCTTCAAGCGTTGCAACCCCTAACCCAGCCTTGATTATTTCTTCGGTCTTACCGTATTTCTCTCGGTATTCCTTTTCTACCTTTGCCCTGGCTCGTTCAATCTTAGATGGTAAGATAGCATTCACTTTCTCATTTACTACTTTCGTTACTTCATCTTCGGTGTAAGTCTTGGGTGTTGGCTCTGCTTTTGGTTGTTCAGTTGTTGCGTTTTCTACTACTTCATTAAGGTTTTTTTCTTCCATATTGTCCTTCCTATTTATCGAGTTTGCTTCTCGTTCCATATAAGTTTATTGACATTACGCATGGTCAAATCCCATTACATAAACTGCATCATTTGCGATGCTTGAGCGTTGGGATCGTTATTCAAGAATGTGTTCGCCTTTTGGATCATTAACTGACCCATAGCATTCTTCTGTTGTATCTGTGCTTGTATTTCTTTTCTAAACTTAATAGCATCAAGTATCTTTTGTTTTGGCATTACCGAATCATCAGATAGCATGTTAGCGTATGTTTCTAGCTCGTCTAAGCGTTCTAAATTAAAATAGCCACCCTGTAGTAAGTTCTCCAAAGATAGCTCTTGTGCGTATTTATCGAATGCTCCCTTAGGTGTAACATCAATCTTTACATTGGCTTTTAGTTTCTCCATGACAGTATTAGGCACTTTAACCATTGATATTGTTTCATTGCCCATTTGGTCTTTGTCTACTTGCTCAAGCATTAGACCTTCTGGCGAATAGACAGTCCACATATCAAGCCATATTCTCGCTATATGTTCGATGAAAGTCTTAAGCGATGATACTTGTTTGACTAAGGGTTGTTGCGATGCTTGTTGCACCGCTAAGATAGCTTTACCACTTGCTTGTTCAGGGTTTACTGAACCCGTTGCAATATCTCCAGAATTGCTTAAATCTCTTGTTATCTGGATTAGATCATTAATAACCTTTGATACATCAGCGCTCATTTGCATTGGTTGGGTAGTTGTGAAGATTTTAGACACATCTTGCACATCAGTTCCGTATGCTTTAATGATTCCGCCAACTTGGTTAATGGCTTCTGGATTTGATATCTTGTCAGAGTTATAAATCTTTTGTGGGTAAGCGTTCTGTTTGATACTCAACAACTGTCTCATTAAGGTTTTGTTAAGCTCTAATTGAACAGGTATATGTTTCTCGGTTTCGCCATAACCACGAGCCGAACCTTTTTTGTCTTTCCATAGCATATGTGCTAGTGGGTAAAGACTTAAGCCTGTGTTGGTATCTTCCTTAATGACACAATATTTAGTTGACTTAGAAAAGTGAACCTTACCATCTTGTTTCCATAACTTAGTTAACACGATAGTCATTTGTTCGACTTCGTTCTTGGCTTCTTCGCCTGTTTCTTCAGCGGTGTCATTATCACCGATGATAAGTTCAATCTTGTCTTTAGCTACTCCGTTTCGCTCGGCCATACGCATTACTTCTAAGACGGGTAATCTTCTTTTGATGATGATATATGGTTGTCTTTGTATATCTGACGATTGCTCGTTGCCATAACAGACATCATTCTTGTAAATGACTTCGTTGATTGGTAATTGCAATTCATCGTCATAATCGACATAACATATTGCTTCAGCATTAACTGCGCTATCTTCGGCCCACATTCTAACCTTATGATCTAGGTCATCTTTTTCCCATGCCTTCGCTGCTTTTCTGTTCAACATTTCGCATGTATCTTCGGCGGTCTTTCTAAACTTGTCCTTATCGTAGTTTTCGCTTGAGTAATTAATCGCCCATAAGTTTTGGCAGATAGATGAAGTCTTATAACCAACGATTGTTTCGATAAAGTTATAAGATACCTTTTCAATACCAGCGGTGACTAAGCCTTCCCATTGGTCGCCATAAGTCATGTGATAGTTCTTATCGGTGTCAGCATACATGCCTATACTTCTTAGATAATTCTTACCTTTCTGGTATAGTAACCATTCAGGCGTTTCAATCAGTTTCTTTTCAATCGAGTTCATGTTGCTCCTATTCTAAAGGGTGTTGCCCGTTTGGTGTGCCATCGTATTTATCGATATTGGCGAAGATCTTATCAATCTTATCTATTTCCTTTTTCTGCTCTTTTTTGTGTTCCATTTGCTTAACTACCTTAATCGGATCAGGTATTCGCAGTTCTTCGTTACGATCAACCTTTTGCTTTAACTTTGCTCCTAAATAAAACGCCATCAGATTGCTTACTGATAGCGTTAAAACTAATAGTGTTATCTCTAAAATGTTCATATTACCTTTATCGTCTCCCCATAGTCTCTGTGTGTTTCTTCTCGCTCAAACTGCCATTGTGGGTTAATCTTGATTGAATTGTTATTGAAGACAACCTGTTCTTTTATGTCATAAGCTATCGCTAAAGCCATGATAAGATCATCGTGTGCGCCTTGTTGTGCTTCTGGTCTGCCTTTTTCATTTCGAACAAACGTCAGCATTTCTTCAAGCGTGTTCTTATCGTTCAACAGTTCGGTATATTCTCTGACTATCTCAATGAGATTAGATAGAATGCGTGGTCGAGATATAGCAGTCGTTCTAAAGCCATAACTCTTATTGATTGCTCCTGTATAGGTATCTTCCTTTTCTCGTATATATTGGTTTCTATAGCCTAGTCGCTCTAGCTCTCTTATTGGGAATGAATCGAAGTTACTCTCAATTCCTATTAAAGCATCACCATACATTTTGCCTAAGCAATACATTTGTTTAGCGTAAAGGTCGGCATCAAACTGATTGCGTAAGGTTGCAACCTGCATTCCTGACTTAGCATCTAACACTTGAGCTGTGAAGTAGTCAGAACCTTCCCCTGCTGTATCGCCACCGATGCAATAGTTAGTCACTCTTGGCGAGTTATATACGTGGTAGATGTTTATGTAACCATTACGATCGGTTACCCATTTGATGTTGGTTATTGCTAGTCCGTCATAGTCATAAGTGAAATAACCTGTCTT
>CAYJDS010000040.1:0-8563 GCA_964369015.1 uncultured Staphylococcaceae bacterium
ATATGTGAAAGAAGAAATTAAATGATTAATTATCCTAACGGTTCACCAAAAAAGAAAACATCAGCGAACGCTAAAAATCGTACCAAACTTGCCACAAGCGCAAACCGCGGAATGGCTTTAGAAAAGTTAATAAACGCCGCAAATGAATACTATTTAATGCAAAACATCGCTCTTTTTACTAAAAGACCAACGCCAATTAATGTTGTAAAAATCGATTACACTAAAGGAGCGCGCATTATTGACGCCTATTTTGAAAAGCAATCAACGACCGATTATAATGGGGTTTTTCTAGCCCGTTATTTTGACTTTGAAGCTAAAAGCACAAAACTAAAAACAAGTTTCCCTCTTAATAATATTTACAAACACCAAATTAATCATTTAAAAAATGTTGCTCTCCACGGCGGAATTGCTTTTTTTATTGTTGAGTTTACGGCTTTAAACGAAATCTTTGTCATTAATGCCGAACACATAATTAATTTTTACAATGAAAATGAACGAAAATCGATTCCTTATGCTTTTTTTCTTGAAAAAGGCAAGATTATAAAATTAGGATTTAATCCAATTCTTGATTATTTGCCCGCTGTTAAAGAAATTTTTAACTTATAAATTCTTATCCGGTTCGCGACAAATACTAATAAGCGGACATTCGCGACATTTGGGCGAACGTGCAGTGCAAAAATAACGCCCAAAATGAATGAATTGATGGTGAGTTTTAATATATGATTCTTTTTTGATTGCTTTGCGTAATTTTGTCTCAACTTTTGTAACGTCATCACTAAATGCGGCAAAACCGAGCCGTTTTGCAATCCGAGCGACATGCGTGTCAACCGCAATCTCAGGGATTTTGAAAAGTTCAGCGCGGACTACATTTGCGGTTTTAATCCCGACTCCAGGCAAACTAATAAGTGCTTCTTTAGCAACCGGAACACGGCCATCGTACTTTTCGTTTAATATTTTCACTAAGTTAAAGACGTGATTTGCTTTATTTCTAAATAAACCGAGTGTTTTGAAATAATGCGCGAACTCTTCTTCACTTACCGCTAACAAGGAAGTAAAAGTCGGATAGTCATTAAATAGTTTTCGTGTGACAATATTTACTTGCTTATCGGTTGCTTGGGCACTTAAAACGACTGCAATCAACAATTCGTAATCACTATTGTAAAGCAGTTCGCCTTTAACTTCAGGATACTTAGCATTTAAAAAATTAAAAATAAGGGCTTTATTTTTCGTCGTCATCATTTATTTTTTCATTAATATCAGCAAGCGTAGCGCTGATCGGTTTACGATTAACGTCATCTTGAACGCTTCGCCCTTCAATTGCAAAATCGACAACCGTTGCAAGTTTTAAAAGTGCTTTATCAATCGCTCGAATATTAAAGCGTTTCTTCTTCATTGCTTCTTCATAAGCGTCTTTAATCATTGCTATCGTATAGCCATAAGTAAACCATTGGTCAATTGTTTGAATTTCAACCGGCGAAAGCGAACGACCAAAGCCATTTTGAATAAGGTGATAAATTTCGTCAGTTTGCGAATGGAACTCTTCATTATTAGTTTGTTTCTTTTGTTCATAATCAAGCGCAAAAAGAGTTTGTAATTTATTTCGCAAAGGATTAAGTGAGGTAATCATTTTCCCGTTTTTCATCGTAAATTCAATTAATCCTTTACTAACGAGTTTAACCATTACTTCATCAAGCGTCTTAATATCAATGTTTGATTGGAGGTTAATTAAATCAGGAGTAATGAATTCTGTTTCTTTATTTTGCAAATGTTCAATAAATAAAATAACAACGAGTTCGGTCTCGTTAATCCTTAAGTCTTTATAATACTCAAAGAGCATGAAACGAAAATCAAGTGCTTTATTGTACATTGTGATCGGTTACTGCCTTATTTAAATTTCGCGGCCGATCAACGTCACGCCCTAAAATAACAGCGACGAAGTAGGCAAGATATTGACTAAAAACAGCAAAGACAATTGGGCTATGATAAGATTTAATATCGCCACAGACAAAGAAACTGTCCCCTTTCTTAATAAAAGGTTCAATTGAAATAACAAATACTTTATCGCTCCGTTTACTAATTTCTTCAATTACACTCCGCATGGGACTAATAATCGCTGGGTCACTAAGAAAAGCCACGACTGGTGTCTCTTTTTCAATCAACGCGACCGGACCATGAAGAAATTCTCCGCCCGGATAAGCTTCGGCGTGAATATAAGTTGTTTCTTTAAGTTTTAATTGCGCTTCAGTTGCTAAATCTAAATCAAACCCACGCCCTAAAAAGAAAACGTCAGGACTATGGGCAATTTGAGCCGATATTTTTTTAATATCTTCTTTGTTACTTATGATGTTATTTAAGGCGTCAATCACCCTTTCAAGCGCCGCAATTGTCGTAACTTTATTTAAAAGCCGGGCTTGGAGGAGCGAAAGAAGCGTAATTTGGGCAATATATGCTTTCGTGCTCGCAACACTAATTTCCGGACCAGCAAAAAGAAGGAGTCGATAATCAGCTTGTTGATAAAGCGTTGAAACTTCTGTATTTGTAATTGCTAAAACGTCGCCGCCATACGAGCGAATAACGCGTAAAGCCTTTAAGACGTCGCTTGTTTCCCCTGATTGTGAAATTAAAATATAAAGTGGATTTTCGCCAGATTGATACGGATAATAAATCCATTCGCTAGCAATGAAAACATCAACTTTTTTATTATATGTCCGTAAATACCGTTGGCCAATAAGGGCCGCGTTATAACTAGTTCCGGCAGCAATAAAGACAATATTATCCGCTTCTCTAATTCGTTCAATAAGTTGTTCACTAAAACGATACTTCGAACCATCAAAATAATGATTAATTAGCCGTCTAATAACGCGAGGTGCTTCTTCGATTTCTTTAAGCATAAAATGTGGATAGTCGCCGAGGTCAAGCGCCTTTTCACTAAGAACATTTTCGGTATAAGTAAATTTTAGTGGTTTTAAATTTTTATCAAACAAATAATTTTCACTATTAGTTATATAACCAATTTCATCGTTTTGCGGGTAAAAATAAGATTTAGAATCATCAATTATCGAATTAAAATCGTTAGCAATAATCATTGAATGACCATTTTTAGCAATGATTAAGGGATTTTCGCGCTTGGAGTAATAAATTCGATCAGGTTCATCCTTATAAACCGCAATTAAACTATAACTTCCTTCAAATTGTTTAACTGCACGACTCAAAGCGGTAATATTAGAAACTGTTTCATCACTTTCCCGTGAATATGCTTCCATTAAATTAGCGACAACTTCATTAGCGGATTTTGATTTAAAACTGTAACCTTGACGCACTAATTTGCGGCGCAAGGTTTGAATATTATCAATTAAACCGTGAACAATAACACTAACTTCACCGTTTTGCGAGACAATTGGATAAACATTTTCAATTACTTGATGGGCATAGGTTGACCACCTCGTATGGGCAATTGAAAGCGTACCGTCGGCTTCTTCAGGTACTTCTTCAATTAGATCATCGACGTTACCGACCACACGATATAGAGAACTTACGCCATTATTAACTAATAAAATACCCGTTGAATCATCGTCTTTAAACTGTAAAATTCGTAATGACTTTAAAATTTCATTTTTAACTAATTTTCGGCTTACTCGGCCAACAAATCCACTCATGAGGGTTCCTCGATTCTTAATTTATTTTACAACAATAATTAATTAACTAACGTTAATATTAAAAACTTCATATAGTTTTTTTAGTGCTTCCTGCTTTTCAGAACTTACTTTCTTACTTTCCATCATAATTTTTTCTCGATTTAACTTTGTGATTAAATGGCTATTATCAAAAAGTGCCTTTTCTAAAAGCGGATCAAGGGTTAAATCAAGGCTTACCACAAAGCGCAAGGCTCGTAAGATGCGTAAGGGGTCTTCCAAAAGACGAATATAGGGATTACCAATCATTCGTAAGGTCCGGGTTTTTAAGTCGCTTAGTCCATCACAATAATCATGGACTTTGTAGTCGCTATCAATATAGAGTGCATTAAGCGTAAAGTCGCGCCGCACATAATCTTCCTTAGGAACACTCACAAAAGTAATTGAGCCCGGATGACGATAATCAAGATATTTTCCTTCGCGCCGTAAAGTAGTTATTTCAACTTTTTGCTCTTGATACTTTAAGCTAACCGTTCCAAACTCCGCGAAGCGATAATTTGCATTTTTTAAAAAAGTTTGCATATCTTTTGGAGTCGCATTAGTAGCTAAATCAACGTCACTAATAAGCCGTCCTAATAAAAAGTCACGGCTTGTTCCTCCGACCATATAAAGAGAAAACCCGTGATTTTTAAAAAGAATTGCAAGTTCATCAAAAATTAGCAGTTTTGCTTCTCGCATATTTTCACTTTAAATGTTTTATCCTTGAACTTTTTCTTTGAGCGATTTAGATGGTTTAAAAACAATTGTCCGTCCGCTAGGAATAATGATTTTTTTACCAGTCTGCGGACTAACACCGCTGCGTTCTTCCCGTTTTCTAATTTCAAAAGTTCCAAAACCGGCTAGTTTAATTTCTTCACCCTCGGCAAGTGTCGCGCTCGTTGTACTACAAAACAAATTGATTACTTCTTCAACAGACTTTTTTGTCATCATCAAATCATCAGCAATAAGTGTAATAATTTCCGCTTTATTCATAGACTATGTTCCCCTCTTATTAATATAAAAATACCATAATTTCAACTTAATAACAATTACTTATTTAAATTTGTTCGCTTTTAAGTGGCCGTAACATGAGCTTTTTAACGATTTCGCTTGGCACACTCTTTTCATAGAGTACTTTATAAATACCTTTAACAATTGGTAAATCGAGCTTATGTTTTAAACTTAAATCATAAATTATTTTTGTCGTCCTAATTCCTTCAACGGTTTTAGTGTTGTCTTTTAAAAACCGCGCTGCGTCATTTTCTTGCCCAATTACAAAGCCAGCTTGGAAGTTGCGGGAATGGAGCGAATTACAAGTAACAATTAAGTCTCCTAATCCTGTAAGGCCAAGATAGGTTTGAAGTTTTGCCCCAAAATATGTCCCAAACCGGACCATTTCTGCAAGTCCACGTGTAATCAGCGCTGCTCGGGCGTTATCGCCATAGCCTAAACCCGCAAGAATTCCGCTAGCGATGGCAATAGCGTTTTTGTAACTTACCCCTAGTTCGGCTCCAACTTCGTCTTCTTGGGTATAAACACGAAAATATTCATTTGAAAACAGTTCTTGGACTATAAGCGCGCTATCTTCGTCGCTACTTGTTGCACTAATGACAGTGAGAAGGCGAATAATAACTTCTTCAGCGTGACTTGGACCAACAAGTGAAACGACTCCTTTTAAATACGCACTCGGAATTTCTTCGCGAATTAAAATACTTAAACGTTCTTCTTTTTCAGTGTCAAACCCTTTCGCGGTATTAATAATTAACACTTTCTTATCTAAGAGTTTAACAATTTGATCAAGTAATCCCCGAATGGCAACTGAGGGAACACTTAAAAGAAAAATATCACTATAGGCGACTGCTTCTGCTAAATTAGTGGTTGCTTTAATAAGTGGACTAAGCATTACTTCCGGACCAAAAAAGAAAGTGTTTTGGTGGTTATTATTAATGTCATCAACTTGCGCTTGATTAATACCATAAATGAGCGATTTGTGACCATTATCACCTAAAACTTGGGCAAGCGCGCTTCCCCATGTTCCTGAACCAAAAATTGTTACCTTCATCCTATTTTCGTTCCCTAAAGATAAATTTTACCGGCGTTCCATCAAACGGAAAAGCCTCGCGAATTTGATTTTCTAAATAGCGTTCATAGGAAAAATGAACATATTGTGGTTTATTAACAAAGAAGACAAACGTCGGCGGTTTAATACTTACTTGATTAACATAATAAATTTTAAGTCTGCCCCCATTAAAAACTGGTGGATCATTATATAACTGCGCGCGTCCGACAACTTCGTTTAAAACACTTGTTTCAACCCGCCGGGCATACGCTTCACTAACATAATCAATTTTTTCAAACAAATCGTTAATTCGCAATTTTGTTAAAGCTGAAGTAAAAATAATTGGGGCATAATCAAGAAACTTAAATTCTTTGCGAATATTAGCAGTGAATTCATAGATTGTTTTATCATTTTTAACAACTGCATCCCATTTATTAACGACAATAATAATTGCCTTCTTTTCATTTACCGCAAAGCCGACCACATTTTTATCTTGTTCTCTAATGCCGGCAACTGCGTCGATTACAAAAAGAATAACATCCGCTTTATCAATCGCACTGAAAGCGCGCAGAGCAGCGTACTTATCAACACTTTCGTAAATCTTACCGCGTTTTTTTAGTCCCGCAGTGTCAATCACAACATAGTCTTTCCCGTTCCTGATAAAAGGTGTATCAATTGCATCTCTCGTCGTTCCTTCAACACTAGTAACAATCACTCGTTCTTTATTTAAAATCGCGTTAACTAAACTTGATTTACCAACGTTTGGTTGACCGATAATAGCAAAAGAGGTCACATTTGCCGGGTAATCTTCTTTTTCTGGAGGAAGAAGCGTAATAACAGCGTCAAGTAAATCACCAATGCCAATTCCGTGTTCCCCACTTAACGCAATTGGTTCCCCTAAGCCAAGACTATAAAACTCTTGGAGCATATAATAATGTTCTGAACCGTCAATTTTATTAACCGCAACGATGACTGGTTTATTCGCTTTATATAATAAGTTAGCAATTTCTAAGTCGTCACTTGTTACCCCAAGTGGTCCGTCACCAACGTAAATTATAACGTCGGCTTCATTAATTGCAATTTCAACTTGCGCTCTTATTTGGTCTTGAAAAGCACTTTTAGCAATTTCAATTCCCCCGGTATCAATTAAGTTAAATTCACGAGTCAGCCATTCTGCCCGACCATAAAGCCGGTCCCGCGTTACGCCCCGTTCATCTAAAATAATCGCCCTTCTTTCCCCAAGAATACGATTAAAAATTGTTGATTTACCAACGTTTGGTGTGCCAACAATCGCGACAACTGGTAATGCCATTATCTTTTCCTCTTTTTCGCGTCCGCGTAATCAATAATTATTTGGACAACTTCGTCAATTGTTAAATTATCAGTATCAAGTTCAATCGCGTCACTTGCCTTACTAAGTGGGGCAACACTTCGCGTTGAATCAATGTGGTCGCGCATTTTTAATTCTCTTTCAATTTCGTCAAGGGTCGTTTTAATTCCTTTTTCTTCGTTTTCTAAATATCGTCGTTTCGCGCGAACCGCAACCGAAGCAGTTTGGAAAATTTTTAAATCCGCATTAGGCAAAACAAAAGTTCCAATATCACGACCATCCATGACAACATTTTCACTCTTTGCCATTTCGCGTTGTTGGGCCGTTAAAAGATGCCGCACTTTAGGATATGAAGCAATATAACTAACGTTTCCGGAAACGTTTGGCTCGCGAATCTCTTTTGTTACTTCGATATTATTTAAAAAGACCCGATAATCAGGGGTTAGTTTAATTTTAATGTTTGGTAAAAGACGATTACATTCTTCTTCGTTTCGCGGATCTTTTCCGGAATGAAGAACAAACCATGTCACTGCCCGATACATTGCACCAGTATCAATATAGACATAGTTAAAATGGGCGGCAACTCGTTTCGCAATCGTTGATTTTCCCGCTGCGGCAGGTCCGTCGATTGCAATTGCAAAATATTTCATTGGTAATACCTCTCAAATAATAAAATAACGCCAGTGATAAGAGCGGCAACGATAACAATTGTTAAGATAATAATTGCTAGCGATGGTCCTTTTTTTTCAACTGCAGTGGCTTTATTACTCTTTTCATATTCGTTTATTAGTGCTTCGGCCTTAGTGATTTTTGGGGTTTCGACAACTTTTTCGATTACTTTAGGTTTAGTAACCGAGGGTGGAGTAACTTTTTGACTACGTTCAAATTCACGGACTATTTTTTTACGATAATCTTCATAGAGAGAAACGCGGGTTACTACTTGTTCTTTTTTGGCCATAACACTATTTATAATAATATAAATACCGACAAATTGCTTGAGATAACATTTGAAAATAAGCTCTTGCTTAAATGAAATCGTTATTATTCTAATACAACGGATTATCCTTTCTTCATTACTTGTCAAATTAATTGATTGTAACATTATTAAAACCAAGATTTATCGGTTATTTTCTCTTTAATACTTTGCTTGTATGGACGCATCTTTACTATTTTGTCCGTCGTAGCGGCTTTTTTACACCATTTTTGCCAAAATTCACGCATTGCTATTGCTTTTTATAAAATAAAATGACAAAATACCAATGTTGATAAGGCAAAGTTCAAGTAATTGAATGACGCAAAGCTAAAGGGTCTCACCGAGATAGCCAGTTGCCAATAATAAATGATTGATGATAAGTGGATTATTATAATTCACTTCTTCCCTGTCATTTAATTTAATGGGAGAAGCTATGCCGGGAAAAAGAAAATTAACCAAAAGGATAAAATTAGTTAAAGTTAATATTTTATTAATGGTTTTTTTATTTGGGAAGGCATTAATTAGTGGTG
>CAYJDS010000041.1:0-8495 GCA_964369015.1 uncultured Staphylococcaceae bacterium
CCGCAAGTTGCCGAATTCTTAAACATTCCGCAAGTCAGTCACTTAAAAGCAGTGGGCGATTATAAAGCAGGCGTCTTACGTGTTTTTAAAGATAATGACGATGAATTTATTACGCTTGATGTTAAACTTCCGGCCTTAATTACAACAGTGCGGACAATGAATAAACCACGTTATATGAATGCATGGGACGCTTTTAAGGCCAAAGAAAAACCTTTTACGATTTTAAAATGTGGGGATTTTCCGCTTGATATGAGTCGTATTGGTTTAAAAGGATCACCAACTATTGTTAGTAAAACATATACTAAACAACTTGTTGCTAAAGCACCTATCCTTAAAGTCAGCGCACAAGAAGCAAGTAAAGAAATTATGAAGTTAATCTATCCTTACTTAGGAGCGAAATAATATGAAAACAATTGCAATATTTATTGAAGAACGGGATGGTTTTGTTGTTCCTGTTGGGCTCGAATTACTAAGTGAAACAAGACGGATTGTTGGCCGCAACGCGAAGGTTGTAGCAGTTTATTTGACCGCTAAAGTTAATAGTAAAAATACTGATAAAATTTCGCTCGCGGGACCAGATGAAATTATCATTGCTGAGCACCCATTACTAGGATATTACGACACCCTTCATTTTACAAAAGTACTTAGTGAAATCGAAAAAGAGTACAAATTTGCTGTATTATTGCTTGGTTCCACACTTTTAGGCCGTGATTTAGCGCCGCGTTTGAGCGCTCGGCTTTTAACAGGCTTAACTGCAGACGCGACAATATTAGACTTTGTGATTGACGAAGAAAAAGTTAATTTACATGCGACTCGTCCTGCCCTAGGTGGCAACTTATTTGCGACCATTCTTTGCCCGAATACAATGCCACAAATGGCAACTATTCGACCAGGAGTTTTTAATATTGCTACCTTTGACGTAAAACCGGTTATTACTAACTTTTCAGTGACACTTAGTGAACATGATTTAGTTAAAGTTATTAAACGAGAAAAAGTTGAACGACAAACAATTGAACTTGCCAAAGCCAAAATTATTGTTGCGGGTGGACGCGGTGTAGCGACCAATTTTAGTGATATTAAGACCTTAGCGCATAAGTTAGGCGGAGAAGCAGCGGCCTCACGAGCAGTTATTGACGCAAATATTGAAGCCAAAGAACGGCTTGTTGGTCAAACCGGGACCAATGTCAAACCAGCCGTGTACTTAGCGTTTGGAATTAGCGGTGCGATTCAACACGTCAGTGGGATGGATAAATCCGAATTAATCATTGCAGTCAATAGTGATCCTGATGCTTTGATCTTTAAAGTTGCCGACGCATCATTTGTGTGTGATGCAAAAGAGGTTATGACGCTTTTGATTAATGAAGTCGATAATCTTGCTAAGTTTGCGCATCAAGCATAGTTATCAAAAAATCAAATAAATAAAATAAAAAAAACTCGGTATTTATCGTATCGAGTTTTTATTAGTCCAAGCAATTTAGGCGATTTAAGCGCCATTTTGTCGACCAATTGAGAGAAAACAACAAAAATCAGTTTTAAAAGAGCGTTTTTAAAAGAAGTTATTTTATTTAAAAGTTAAAGCCAATCCCGTCTTCAATTGGAAGGGAAAAACAAATTGCCCGGGCATCCGTGGTTACGCCGTGAGTGGTGGCGATTGCTTTAAGAATCGGGTCATGTTTTTTCGGACTAACAACAATTAAAATAATTTCTTTTTCGGGATGAATTTTAATGTTAAGGAAGGTTCTTACTTCTTCAGATGCTGAACCGCGGGCATGTAAAATAGTTGCCCCAGTTGCCCCGGCTTTCCGCACTGTTTCAACAATCTCACCGGCATAACCATCATTACAGATGGCCATAATTAACTTATATTTTGTTTCCATTATCTTTTTGCTCCATTCCTTGCTATTTCTTCTCTAGAATCCGCATACTTAAGTACTCGGCGGTACTTTTACTGATCGCGGCAAGTGGTATTGAGAAGGAGACACCGACCGCTTTAGTTTTTATTTTTAATTTTTCTTCTAACTTTTCAAAAATACAATTGACCTCGACTTTTTTGACAACGCCAAGAATCACCGCTTTATCAGGACTGCCGAGTCCTAATATATCCATGATTTCACTTGGGGCGGTGCCTTTGCCGGTAAGTTCAAAACAATAACTATCAGTTTCAGCTAAATAGATTTTTTCGACTTGTTCCATTAAGCGCCGCTCGACAATTGTAAATAATAAACGCATAATCTTAATCCTCCAATACGACAATTTCGTCTTCGACAATATTCGGCGGGAGTGCCCTTTCTTCTTTACGTTTGAATATTATACCTAAAATTTGAATTGTAATAAGTGGAACCATTGCAACCATTGCCACTAATCCAAAGGCATTCATGAAAATAAAGCTACTATCACCAGGATGCATTACTTCAGCCGCGCCAAGCGAGAAGCCAACTAAAAAGGTTGAAGTCATCGCTCCCGAGACCGCCCCTCCTGAATCAATCGCGATGCCGGTAAATTTTTTCGGTGTAAAAAAAGTTAGCACAGCGATAATTACATACCCAGGCACCAAAAACCATAAACTGTTAATATTAAAGACAATTTTAGTCATCGCAATTCCAATTGATATTGCCATGCCAAGAGACATAATAAAGAGCATAATTTTTTTACTAATTGCGCCGGAAGTCATATCGTCAACTTGTTTATTTAAGACGATTACTGACGGCTCAGCGGCGATTACAATCGCTCCAAAGAGCATCCCAATCGGGATTAAAATCCAATTGAAATTGGTGCTTGCAAGTTCTCGCCCTAAAGTTTTACCCATTGGCAAGTAACCAGCGTTTGCCCCTGATAGGAAAAGCACTAAACCAATATAAGTGAATAAGAAACCAACTAAGACTTTAAGAACTTGTTTTTTCGGCATTTTAAAATACTTAACTTGGAAAACAATGAAGAAAATAATAAAGGGCGCAATGGCAATAGCCATTTGCCATAAGTAGGTTAGGAAGAAGTGCCCCATACTGGTCGTTTCGGGCGTAAAATCCCAAACTAGTTTAAAATCGGGGTTTTGGGCAATGATAGCAATGCCAAGCAGAATTGAGGCAATAATTGGTCCAATCGAAGCAATGCCGACTAATCCAAAAGAATCACTATCAGCGTTGCGATCATTCCGTGAAGAAGAAAAGCCAAGCCCGATTGACATAATAAAAGGAACCGCCATTGGTCCAGTAGTTACCCCGCTTGAATCAAAAGCAAAAGGAACAAATTCTTTGAAATTTTCCATTCCAGGAATAAGCGGAACAAGAAAGACTGTCAGAAAGATAAAGGCGTAGGAAGAAATTAAAAGAGTCCGTAGTTTAACTTGAAAAGCAATCCGTAGGAGAGCTAAAACAAGAAAGACTCCAACCCCGACCCCAATCACCACTAATAATAAGAAGAGATTAGCAACAGTATTCGTCGGGATTGCCGGAAATTGACTAGCTAAAACCCAAAGAGCCGGTTCAGAAATTGTAATGAGTAAACCAATTAAAAAGCCAATAACAATAACAAAAATTATGCTTGCTTTTTTTGTCATAATTCGGCCAATCTTTTCGGCAATTGCCAGCATTGACGTTTCCGCTCCTAACGAAAAGAGCGCAAGACCAACTATTAGGAGTAAGGCAGAAATTAAGAGTGTTAAGATATTTGTTTCTCCACCCGTGGTGAAAAAAGGAATTTTAAAAATAAGTGCAAAGATTAAAATAATAACTGTCGCCGGAATAACACTTAATAGTGAGTCTTTGAATTTGAGTAATAAGGTGTTTTTCATCTTACCTCCGTCGTCGTATTTTACAAGTTATATTGTTGTCACGCGTACTAATAAATTAATAACAATAGTATAACATAGAAAAATGTAAAAACGTAACATTATTTTGCTGTTCTTTGAGGGTTTTCGAGTTGAGGATAATTAGTTCACTGCTTATTAATAATTTTCAATATTTACGGTTATGAAGCCTTGTAATTTGACGCCAAAGATAATCGCAAATTAATATACTAAAAGGGAACAGTCTAAAAAAAATTACCAGAAGAGATAAGGAGGTAAAAATAAAGTCGACTTAATTACAATCCTTAAGCAAACATGTTAGAATAGTAATGATCTAGTTGCGGTTTTTACATTTGTAAAGAATCGCAAGTATTATTAGGAAGGAGGCTTATGAGCATATTAGAAAAAATAGTTCAAGCAGAAAAAGAAGCTAGTGCTTTACTGGTCAAAAGTCATGAAAAAGCAAATCTAGTTGTCGTTAATGCCCAGGATGAACTTGATGTTTTAAAAATGAATAAAGCCAAGGAAGTTTCCGCACAGCTAAATGTTTTTGTTGAAGAAGCCAACAAAGATATCACGCTCTATAGTAAAAAAATAGGGCTTGAAAAAGAAAAAGTTATTGCTTCTATTAGCGAGAGTTCTAAGAGTCGTAAACAAAAAATTATTGATGAAATTTTCAAGGACATTACTGCCTTATGATTGTTCCAGTAAAAAAAGTCCGACTGCTTGTTAGTCAACATGAGCAAGAAAAGCTTATTAAAGTAATTCAAAAAGAAAATAAATTTATGCTTTTTAATTACAATGAAGAAGCCGCGCTTCCGACTAGTTTAAGTCAAGAATTGACCAAAATTGAACGCGGAATAAAAGAACTTAGTAAGTATGAAAAGAAAAACTTTTTTGCTTACCACGAAATAAGTGAAAGTTCATTTGAAAACAGTGAAAAAGAAGCCTTAGTGCTTTTAGCAACTGTTAAAGCTAATGTTGAATTAATTGAACATAATGAAGCGCGTCTTAAAGAAATAAATGAACAAACGACGTTATTAAAACCATATTTTAATGTCAGTGTTGCCACTAAAGAGTTAACTGAACTTGTGAAAACGCGGATTGTGATTGGTTACCTCCCGCTAGTGAGTTTTATTGATTTTGCGCGGGAATTGAATGAAAAAGGCTACATATTTGAAGAATCTTCGCGCGACGCAGAATTTGTCTACGGTGCGTTTGGTTACGAATTAGTGTTTGAGAATCAAGCGATGCTTCTCCTTAATACTTTCCAATTTAATGAAGTTCACTTACCAGCTTTTACGACAAAACTTAGCCAACTCCTTCCTGAATTGAATGATGAAGTTGCTGCTTTAGAATTAGAGATTAGTGCTAAAAAGGCCGAATTAAAGGCTTTAAGCAGTGAGACCAATAAATTACGTGCTTATTATGATTATTTTTATAATAAAGCAATGCGTTCCCAAGTCGTTGTTGGTAAAACTGAAAAAGTAACTTACCTTGAAGGATGGGTGCGTGAAGATGAGTTTGTTAAATTTACGGAAAGTGTCAAGCAAAAAATTGATTGTGAGATTGAAGAATTGACTGTTCAAAATGAAGAACTCGTCCCAACTGCAACCAAAAATAATAAATTTGTGCAACAGTTTGAAATTATTACAAATATGTTTAGCGTTCCAAATCAAAAAGAAGTTGACCCTAATCCGGTGATGTCGGTGTGGTATTGGTTAATTTTCGGAATTATGATGGGTGATGTTGGTTATGGTTTAGTAATGTTAATCTTATTTACTTTGTTTCTAAAATTAAAAAAACCAAAAGGAACAATTAAAAATCTCGTCACAATTTTTGCCTTTTCAAGTATTACAACGATCATCTTTGGAGTCTTGACCGGGGGATTCTTTGGTTTAACGGTTGATTTTGGCAATATTATTGGCAATTGGTTTGGGCAAACAGGATGGACAACGATTGTTTTTGACCCCATAAATGACCCAATTCCGATGCTTGTGTTTTCAATAGTAATTGGTATTTTCCACATTATTAGTGGCCTAATTATTAAAATTATTAATGAAGTACGGCGTAAGGACGTTTTAAGTGCATTTGCCGATGGGGTAAGTTGGATTTCAATTTTAGTCGGACTTGTCCTTGCGGTGTTAGATTTTATGATACTTAAATCTAATGTCCTAATGTGGATTGGACTCGGCTTAGTGTTGTTTGGAGTTTTATTGATTCTTACTCTCGCCGGCCGAAGTAAAAAGAATTTCTTTGGCAAAGTTGTTTCTGGTCTGGGTGGAATATACGGGGTAACGAGTTACTTAAGTGATATTTTAAGTTATTCGCGTATTTTAGCATTGAGTTTAAGTTCGGCAGTAATTGCTTTTACGATGAATACTTTAGCACAGATGGTTATCGGAGTGCCCGTGGTTGGAATTATATTTGCCATTATTGTCTTGCTAATTGGCCATATCTTTAACTTAGTAATGGGACTTTTAAGTGCCTATGTCCATGACGGACGCTTACAATACTTAGAATTTTTTGGTAAGTTTTACGAAGGTGGCGGCTATGAGTTTAGCCCCTTCACCTATAAATTAAAATATATAAATGAAATAAAGGAGAATAAATAAATGACAACAGGATTAGTTTGGGCGCTCATTGGGGCAGCGCTAGCCGCAGGACTTGCGGGTATTGGTAGTGCAATGGGAGTTGCAATTGCGGGTAAAGCCGGAGCCGGCGTAATTAGCGAAAAACCAGAATTATTTGGTAAGGTGTTAATTTTACAAGCCTTGCCAGGAACCCAAGGTATTTACGGTTTCTTAGTCGCCGTGCTTATCTTAGTAAAGATTGGGATGCTTGGGGGGGCGCCGATTGCCTTATCCACTGCTTCTGGCTTAGGTTTTTTTGCGGCCGGGTTACCAATTGCGATTGGCGGACTTTTATCAGGAATTTACCAAGGAAAAATGGCCGCAGCCTCAATTACCATGACTGCTAAAAAACCAGCCTTATCGGCGCGGGGAATTACGATGACAGCGATTGTTGAAACATATGCTATTTTAGCACTACTCGTCAGTGTTCTCATGTACGTTGCCGTTCCAGTATAGGGAGGCAATGATGAAAAAGCCGATTTATGAACGTATAATCAATGACGCCGAGCAAGAAGCCAAAGCCATTTTAAAAGCGGCTGAAGTTAGTGCCGCGGCCATTATTAACCACGGCAAAGAAGTACTTGCCGCTGAAAAGAACCAAGAATTACTTGAGGGCGAAGCGGAAAGTAAGCGGCGCGTTAAAAACTTTAAAGAACGAGAAGAGAAAAGTCTTGTTACTTTTCAAGAGCAAACGCGGCAACAACTAGTGGTCGATGTTTTTAGTGAGGTAAGTGAAAAACTTGCAAAGCTTGAAGGAAAAGAACTTTTAGCCTTCGTTACGCACTTAATTAAGCGTGAAACTGTGCGCGGAGACGAAACTTTTCATGTTTCGAAACGAAATTACGACAAATACGCCAAAGCATTAGGAAAAAAGCTAGAACTACTAAACAGTGTTAATGCTAGTTACAAGTTTACTTTTAGTAGCGAACCAACTTATATTGAAGAAGGATTCCTCTTAGCAGGTCAAGCCTTCGATTTAGTTTTTGACTTTGCGGAAATCGTTAGCCAATATCAAAAAGAAAATGAGCAAAGGATTTATAACGAACTATTTAGCAATGAGTAAAGAATTTATAAAAGGTGTACTTGACGCGAAACTTTCAGAACTATTAACTGAGAGTGATTTTACTGCTTTCAGTAATCTTAATGACGCCGATAAATTGACATTTTTTATTAATCATAACTTAGTTTCAACAAATATTGTTTCTAACTTTGAAGCAATGTGTGCCTATGTCCTAAGCGATTTAAAAGGTGAAATAAGTGAATTTATAGGTAGTTCTCATTATTATCTTGAATACTTCTTTGGTCAAAGCAGTGCAAAAGAAGATACTTACGCAACCGCTCTGCGCTATAACAAAATATACACCCTTGCATTAGCAAAAAATGACGAATGGTTCGTTCGTTACCTCGATTTAGAGCACGCAATCCTCAATTTATTAACCATTTTGCGGGCCACTACGCTCGGAAAAGCCAGTGCAGAAATTAAAAGCTACTATTTAGTGCAAAGTCTAATTAGCGAAGAAGTTTACGCATCTTTAATTAATAACGAGCGAAGTAGTGTTTTAGCCTATATCAAAACTATTTTTAATCTAGATATTGAAGGGCGAGCCACAAACCGCGAAATTGAAGATCAACTGGACGAGTATTTAAATCAAAAACTCAAAGAATTTGCTTACGAAACAGAACTTGAACCAACGATAATTTATTATATAAAAATGAAAATAGACGAAGTTATAAAACTCCGCGCAATTTATTATACGAAGGAGGCGCTCCATGGATGAATTAATTTTATTTAGTAATAAAAATGAAGCGAATCTATTTCGTGCGATTGGTTTTCTTGTTCATATTGTGCGTGATGAGGAAGAAATTTTAGAAATCCTCCGGGAAACTAAAGAAGAAGTAAAAGTTATCGCTTATGATCCCGCTTTTGAAACGTTCTTTAGTGCATACAAAACAAAGCAAAAGGCGCTTTACCCATTATTTATTAGTTTGCCGTTACGCGATGAAGATAATGGCAAAGCAATTAGTCAAATGAAAGAAAATATTAGAAAATCAATTGGAATTGATCTTCTCTAAGAGGT
>CAYJDS010000042.1:0-8482 GCA_964369015.1 uncultured Staphylococcaceae bacterium
CCACTAGTTATATCACGGTGGTCTTTTTTTATTAATTATAAGAAAATAGATGCGGAAAGGTTGTTGAAGTGTATTTATAAGTAGACGACTTACTCTTTACAAGATAGAATGAAATTACATGTTTATAGATCAAGCAAAAATTAGTGTTAAGGCGGGAAATGGCGGAAATGGTTCTGTCTCCTTTCGCCGTGAAAAATATGTTCCTTATGGTGGACCAGACGGCGGAAGTGGCGGACGAGGCGGGTCAATTTACTTTGTCGCCACGCATAACATTTCGACTTTAACTGATTTTCGCTTTGGGATTAAACTTAAAGCTAATGACGGCGGCCATGGTGCGCTCAAAAATCAATATGGACGAAGTGGGGAAGACCGTTATGTTAATGTCCCAGTTGGCACGGTTGTAATCCTTGAAAAAACTGGTGAAGTAATGGCTGACTTTAAGCATGTTGGTGAAACTGTTTTAATTGCAAAAGGTGGCCGCGGTGGGCGCGGCAACACGGCCTTTAAAAGTAGTCTAAACCGTGTGCCCCGGATTGCCGAAAACGGCTTGCCTGGGGAAGAATTTAATTTAATTTTGGAATTAAAATTACTGGCAGATATTGGCTTTATTGGTTTACCAAATGTTGGAAAATCCACTCTTTTAGCGACAATCAGCAGTGCCCGTCCGACCATCGCTAATTATCCCTTTACAACCTTAAATCCTGAACTAGGAGTAGTTAATACAAAAAGCGGTGACTCGTTTGTGGCTAGTGACTTACCAGGAATTATTGACGGCGCGCATTTAGGCAAAGGACTTGGCTTAAGATTTTTACGTCACGCGCAAAGATGTCGGGTAATTCTCTACGTTATTGATGGGGAAACAAGTGTTGACTTTAGTCGTGATTTGAAAGTACTGCAAACTGAAGTTAAAAAATATGGTTTTGGACTGGAAACTCGGCCCTTTATTGTTGGGATTAGTAAAGTTGAAAGTGAAGAAGTCCAAACTCGCGTCAAAGCGCTCAAAAAGAAAGTCAAGAAGGCTAAAGTTATTGGCTTTAGTAGTTTAGTCAACTACAACATTGAAGAATTAAAGAACTTAATGAGTGAAGAAATTAAGCATGCGCCCGATATTTTACTGCTTGACGAAAAAGGAAAAGCCTTAACTTACCGTGAATACGATTTAACTAAACAAAAAGATGAAAGCATCTTTAAAATCACGAAAGAAAAACGTGGGGTTTACCGGATAAGTGGGGAAGAAGTTGAAGCGCGTTACGCTAAATACACCTTAAACAGTGAAGAAGCCATCTTACGGTTACTTAATTATTTACGCGAGATTGGCGTTGAAACCGAACTTGAAAATATTGGCGCCCAAGACGGGGACTCAATTATATTAGGCGACTTTGAATTTGAATATTATCGATAGGAGAAAAGGAAAATGGAAAAACTGAATCAATATTTGAAATATTTAGTAACTTACTTAAAGAAGAAATCACATAGTTTCAATGGCTATATTTTAGGCTTAAGTGGCGGATTAGATAGCGCGGTTGTCAGTTTATTAGCAAAAGAAGCCGTGGGTGAGAAACTTCTAGTGGTCACGATTAATATTCATAGTAATGAAAAGGACCTC
The DNA here is from genome assembly GCA_964369015.1 of uncultured Staphylococcaceae bacterium. Lineage (GTDB taxonomy): Bacteria > Bacillota_I > Bacilli_A > RFN20 > CAG-826 > UBA1361. The sequence continues at coordinate 1,607 of CAYJDS010000042.1, forward strand.
GCCGACGCGCGGGAACTCGCTAAAAAACACAATTTAAACTTAATTGAACTTGATTTAAGTCCGGAATATGACGCTTTAATTAAGGCCTTAGAAACAAAACGCGAACTAACTGATTTAAGCAAAATTAATACCAAAGTTCGCCTCCGGATGACAACTCTTTACGCCCTTGGACAAAGCGAAGGAAAATTAGTCCTAGGAACCGATAATATGGCGGAACTTTATACTGGTTACTTTACGAAATGGGGCGACGGCGCGGCTGATTTATTAGTAATTTCGAGTTTAACCAAAAATGAAGTCTTTGAAGCAGCGCGCCTCCTTGGGGTCACTGAAGCAATTATTAATAAAGCGCCGACAGCCGGTTTATATAGTGGCCAAACTGATGAAGGGGAGATGGGCATTACTTACGCTGATTTAGATGCTTATTTAATTGGGGAAGAAGTTTATCCTGAAATTGCCAAAAAAGCTCTCTATCTCCATAAAGTTAGTGAACATAAAAGACGATCAATTCCGCGTCCCCGGGAATTTAAACGATGAATAAAACCAAAAATTCAATCACGATAATTGCCGGACTCGTTTCCGTCTTACTTTTTATTTTGATTATAATTTTGATGCGGATGGTAGGATTATGATTTACGGACTACAAGGTATCATTTTTAAAGAAGAAATGACGAGCATTGTTTTAAATGTTAATCACGTATTTTATAGTATTAAAATTACCGCACCAACCAATCAAGAAATCGGCACCGAACTATTTCTTTATACTCATCAAATCATTCGCGAAGATGACGAATATTTAGTCGGTTTTCAGTCGCTCACTGAAAAGGAGTTGTTTTTACGACTCATTAACGTCAGTGGGATTGGCCCGAAAACGGCGCTTGGAATTATGACTGCCACTACGCCACAATTATTTGAACAAGCAATTAACAATGAAAACTTACTTTATTTAAAGAAATTACCCGGTGTTGGCGCGCGCGGTGCGAGTCAAATGATTCTTGACTTAAAAGGAAAACTCCAAACTGACGCCCAAAAAGGTAGTAACGAAAGTGTTACGGAAGTAAGTATCGCGCTTAGTAATCTTGGCTTTAAAAAAGGTGATATTAGTAAAGTTTTAGCGAAATTTAGTAGTCACGAAGTGTCCGCTAGTGAACTTTTAAAACTTGCGCTCGCGGAGTTACGAAAATTATGAAGCGAATTATGGACGGGACTTTAAACGAAAGTGAACAAAGTATTGAACTAAGTTTACGGCCCCAAACATTAAGTGAGTACGTTGGGCAACAGCGCCTCAAGCACAATTTAAATGTTTTTATTAGTGCCGCCAAGGCACGCCATGAAGTCCTTGATCATACCTTACTTTACGGTCCCCCCGGACTTGGTAAAACTACCTTAGCCCATATCATTGCTAATGAAATGGGGGCGCCAATTAAAGTTATTAATGGGCCGAGTATTGAAAAAGCGGGTGATTTAGCGGCGATTCTTTCAATTTTAGCTCCTGGCGACGTCCTTTTTATTGATGAAATCCATCGCTTACCGAAAGTTGTCGAAGAAGTGCTTTATAGTGCGATGGAAGACTTTAAATTACAAGTTATGATTAATATCGATGGGAATGTAAAAAATCTTGAAGTTGATCTACCGCCGTTTACGCTTGTTGGCGCGACGACCCGGGCGGGTGACTTAACAAGTCCACTTCGGGCCCGGTTTGGGATTAGTGAAAAAATTGATTATTATGAAGAAGCTGATATTGCTAATATTATTCGCCGCACAAGCCGCGTATTTAAGATGCCAATCGCCGAAGAAGCAGTCGCAGAAATTGCCCACCGTAGTCGGCGCACCCCGCGGATTGCCAACCGCTTATTCCGCCGGATTCGCGATTTTTCGACTTTCAATAACGATGTTTTAATTACTCTTCCGTTATGTATTGAAGCTTTAGCGCATTTAAAAGTCGATGGCCTTGGCCTTGAAGACGTTGATCTTTTGTATTTACAAACATTAATTAAAAGATTTCACGGTGGGCCGGTTGGCCTTGAAACTTTAGCAAACGCGATCGGCGAAGAAGTAACTAACCTCGAAGACGTTTATGAACCCTATTTACTCCAAATTGGACTACTTGATAAAACTCCACGCGGTCGTGTTGCAACCGAGAGTGCTTATAAACATTTAAAATTGCCGCGTCAAACGAGCTTATTTTAATAATTTAGGGTTTATTTTAAGCATTTGCTTTATTTCGGTTGTGAAAAAATGCATTTAATAGTATTCTATTAAAGCGATTATAGACATCGAACAATTTTTTTAATATGATGGAGGACCCATATGCGGCGACTTATAGCTTATCTTACCTTGACGTTTACCCTTATTTTTGGTGCAGCAATTAATATTGTTGGCCCGTTACGTAATGTAATTAGTAACAACGAATATCAATCAGGCCGTGAATTCGTTTATCGCATTAGCGATAAGGAAAATCCTGAAAATCTCCTTGATCCAAGCGCAATTGATGATGTTGCGGCCATCATGGAAAAAAGAATGCAAAACTTTGGTGTTAGTGAATTTAATATTGCTAAAGAAGGCGATAATATTATTCGCGCGACCACTAGTTTACAAAGTGAAACTGAATACAATCGGCTCCAAGTTTATTTAAACTACAATGCAAATTTCACCGTGACGATTGGTGACGATGATAATACTGAAGCACGGCTTGACGCTGACGAAGTATTTGATGGCGTTAGTGCTCGCGTTGAATATCGCGGACCGTATCCGTTTATTATTTTCCCGCTTAGTAATCCTGAACTCTTTGAAACTAATATTGTTAAAGTTGCCGAAGAAATTCAAGCCGAAAAAGGCTCAACTGATGTTCCTGACGGCGCTGAACGCCCTGACTTAGTCAAAGAAGCAACGGTTGTTTTATGGAGTGACTATGATCCTGATAAAGATTCCTATCTCAATCCGACTGGCGACACACAAAATAAAATCTTTATAACCTTTGATTATCGCTCAATGTATTGGGACGAAGATAAAACTGAAATTGGGGTTGCTAGCCCAGTTGATGGCGCTAGTGAAGAATCTTCACCGACAACCGCCCAAATCAAAACTGCCAGTGAAACCGCCCGCTTTATGAAAAACGTCTTTAATGCGGGAACCCTTGATTATAAAGTTGAATTTTTATTTGCAAATACTTATACTACGCCAACGGTTGAACCACTGATTGCGCTTGGCACACGGGATAACCTCGCCTTGAGTGCGACTTTATTTGCTTCTGTTATTGCGCTTTTACTCGTTTTAATTGTCGCTTTTGCGATTTATCGCTTACCGATCATTAGTGGGATTAGCAGTGGCTTCTTAACAATTTTAGGAACATTACTAATCTTTAATGCAATCCAAGTTGAATTTTCAACGAGTGCGATTCTCGGTCTTTTATTAGTCGGCCTTGTTAGTCTTATTGCTACCATTGTCTATGCCGGAAAATTCCGCGGTGAAGTATATAAAGGACGGAGTTTTAAAAAGGCGCATAACGAAGCGATTAATAAATCTACCTTTATGGCCCTTGATATGATGGTTATCGCCTTAATTACCGGCGTCTTTAGTTATTTCTTTGGTGGGGCCGCTTTAGCGGGCTTTGCGACGACCTTAATCTTTGGTAGTATCGTGATGATTGGCTCAGTTATTCTCCATAACGCCCTCGTTTTGCCACTGTTAGCGAATAACAAAATTACCAGCCATAGTTACAATTATTATGGTATTAATGAAACTAAAGTACCAAACTTACTCGCAGAAGAAAAACCAACTTATTTTGGTCGCTTTGTTAATCATGAATCTTCCAAAAACGCAAAAATTCACGCTGGGATTACGGGTGGCTTAAGTGCTGTGGCCGCCATTCTTATTATTGTCTTTGGCGCTATAAATACAATTAACCCTTTTAATCTCGTTAAATATAACGAAAACACCACCCGGGTTTATTTCCAAGTTAGTGAAAAAAGTCCGATTACGACTAATTCTGCGAGTAGTCCAACGACATTATTAAGTTATATCTCGCTTGATGGCGGGGCGACAAGTCTTGCTGACTTACTCATTAAAGAAAACGGGCTCCCCGTCACTGAAACCCATACTTTCACTACTTTAGAAGAACAAGGCGAAGATGAATTTGAAGTAACTTATAACTTCTTTGTTTATGACTTAACAGGAACTTTTAATAGCGATACTGATGTTTCTTATAAAGTTAGCGCGGACGGCGATTATTCAAACGCAAAGCTGCCCGTCGCAATTGAAGAAATTGTTGCCGCTACTGGTGAAACTAAAGGCGTGATTTCGTTTAATACCATTAAAAAAGAAGCAATTACCCCTCATTACGGACGGATTGCGTGGGTCTCATTAGTTACCTTTGCCCTGATCTCACTCTACATCGGTTTCCGCTTTGGCTTAACCCGCGGCATTACAAACTTTTTAGAAAGCTTTATCGCGGCGTCCTTTATCTTTATCTTCTTTATGGTTACGCGCCTCGCGATTCCGCCCCTTGCGACGATTGGTGCGTTTGTGGCCATTCTTTTTGTGAGTTTCCTCAATACGATTATCTTTAATAATATTCGCGAAGTTGAAAAAGATAATACCCATAAAGACCTTACCCGCGTCGAAAAATATGATCTTGGCTTACGGTATAGTTTAAGCCTCGTTTATATTGTCTCGCTCTTAGCTGGGATTAGTTTCCTCGTCTTTACCCTCGTTGGCCCGCTTGCAGTTAGCAGCGTTTACTTAGGTTCCTTAATTGCCATCATCAGTGCCATTTATCTTGTGACTAAACTAAACACGTTGTTCTTGAGTTCAACCATAAATCTCTTTAGTCGCTTACCCGAACGGAAGAAAAAAGTTAAGAAAACAAATATTCAACGGACGAGTATTAAACCTAAGAGTGGCGAACCTGAAGAAGCAATCTTCATTGGCATTAACGACTAATTAATAGTTTAAAACTAAAAAAGTACTACTTTATGGTAGTATTTTTTTATGAACAAATTTCAAAGTGACGTCTTAAGCGCCCTTTCCTTGAGTGAAAGGGATTACCAAGAACTTATTAAAGAACCCTCTTTTAATAATTTGCCAAATACGGATAGTTACGAAAATTTTCGGGTCTTCATCGCCCGGATTGAAGAAGCAATCACGAAGAGTCAACGGATTCTAGTTTATGGCGACTATGACGCCGATGGGATCTTAGCGACAACTATTTTAAAAATAGCGTTTACTAAGCGAAATTATGAAGTTTTTACGATGATTCCGAGTCGTTATAAAGATGGTTATGGTCTTAGTGTCGAAGTCGTAAAACGAATTAAAAAGCGCAAGATTGACTTAATTATTACCGTTGATAACGGAATTAGTGCCTTTGAAGCAATTGATTACGCGAGTTCAGTCGGGATTGACGTCCTCGTCAGTGACCATCACGAAATGGGCCCAAAATTACCGGCGGCAAAGGCAATAATTCACCCTGATTTACGAGAAAATAACTCGATAAACAGTTGCGGAGCTTATATGGCACTGTTAATAAGTTATGGGTTACTCGGTAAGTTTGAGGAGTACTTAGTCGCGCTGGCGGGGATTGCTACCATCGCTGATATGATGCCGCTGACGCTTCATAACCGCGAAATAGTTCGCCTTGCTTTAAAGTTTATGAACGAATTTAACTACCCGGCCCTTACCTTATTAAATAAGAGTAATCTTTATACAGTAAAGTCGCTTGGGATGGGAATAGCGCCAAAAATTAATGCCTTAGGTCGCCTTAGTCAAAATTATGAAGCTAATATTTTAGTGGAATATTTCACCACTACTGACGCGCTTCGTCGGCAAACAATTAATCATTATATTAATGAAGTCTATGAAGCGCGGAAAAACTTAAGTGCTGGCACCCCTTTAAGTGCCGAAGAAGTTAAAAACCCAGCACTTGTTACAATTACTGATGCTCTTGAAGGAGTATTAGGCTTGCTTGCCCAAAATTACGTGAAAACATATCATAAACCGGCAGTTGTTTTTACCACAAGTAGTGAAGACGAAACCCTTCTTAAAGGGAGTGCCCGTAGTGGCAGTGGCTTTAGTATCACCAATGCTTTTCGCGAACTTGAACTCTATATTGTTAAAAGTGGCGGTCACGAAGAAGCAGGTGGGTTAACAATAAAGAAAGAATATTTTGCTAAATTTAAAGAAGGGTTTAATAAGCTTGCTCTTCTTTATCCACTTACCGAAAAAGATGAAAAAGTAATCGTGATTGGTTCCGCTGATTTAACGATTGAAAACTTTGCTTTTATTGACGCTCTAGCCCCCTTTGGCTTTGCTTTTCCCGAACCACTTTTTAGGATTGAAGACGCAAAAGCCATTAATTTAACGTATTCACGCGATAAAAAGCACATTATTACAAACATTCAGCCCACCATTAAACTAGTGGGATTTAATTTTGACCAAGAGATGCTTAATAAAAGCGCTTACACATTTGACGGGGTTTTTAGTAAAAGTGAGTATAATGGACGGCTGTCAAACGACTTCATAATTACCGCAATTAATGCTAGTAACGACTAATTATTATTAATAATAACACTTCCGATTTTTACTGGTTTCGGTTGCTTATTTTTGGAAAGGTTTTTTGATTGTGTTATTATAATAAGGTAGTAACAAAAGGAGGAAAATAATGAAATACAAAAAGTTACTTTTACTACCGCTTTTAGCGCTTGTTTTAGCTGGTTGTACACCAGATCCAAGTTCAAGTGGCTCAAGCAGTGAAGACACTGGTCCGTCTGTACCAGATGAAGTTATTCCTGTTAGAACCATTGCCGAAATTCGGGCAATGACCGCCGATGGGGCTTCTGCATCCGCAGCCCAAAAGTTAGAAAAATTTGAGACAAAAGGTATTGT
>CAYJDS010000043.1:0-2271 GCA_964369015.1 uncultured Staphylococcaceae bacterium
TTCCGTGGTCGACGATCGTCATCATTACGACGTGGCCGTGGTTCATTATGTTTTAAGGCTTCTTCTAATGTTTCAGTATCAGGTTCTGCGTCTTTAGTATAAGCAAGGACTGGTAAGCCGCCTTTAGCTTCAACAACTGCGTCAGCAAAAAGTTGGAGCATTAATTGGACAGTCTTGGTCGCATCATCATTACTAGGAATAATATAGTTAATTACGTCTGGGTTACAGTTTGTATCAGCAAGCGCAAAAACTGGAATATTTAAGGCCCGTGCTTCTAAGATTGCATTTGCATCATCTAAGGTGCTAACAACGAAGAGTGCATCTGGCACTTTGCGCATTTCTTTAATACCTTCAAAGTTTTCACTAAGGCGTTTAATTTCTTTACGAAGTAAAATCGCTTCTTTCTTTGGTAAAAGGTCAAGCGCACCTTCAGCTTCGCGCATTTCTAAATCACGTAAGTATTTAACGCGAGCAGAAATTGTTTTAAAGTTTGTTAAGGTCCCACCTAACCACCGGTTTTTCATGTAGAACGAACCACTGCGTTCAGCTTCAGCTTTAACAAATTCGGAATGTTGTTTTCTCGTACCAACGAATAAAACTTTACCGCCACGTAGGACAATTTCCCGTAAAGCAGCGTAAGCTTCTTCGATTTTAACCATACTTTTTTCTAAATCAATAATATGGACGTTGTTCCGTGAACCATAAATATATGGTTTCATTTTCGGGTTCCATAATTTGGTTTGATGACCAAAATGGGCGCCTGCTTCTAATAATTTCTTCATGGTAATGACCGGACGATTTTCATCTGGTAAGACATCTGCCATGGCTGTTTCGACGACAACTTCGTCTAAGACACTTTTTTCTTCACTCATTTTTTGAGCCTCCTTTTGTTTTTCCTCCACATCTTCGAACTAACTCCCTACAAAGTAGAACCGAACTTAGAATTCAATGTGTGTGTATTAGCCTCTTTTGGGCCGTGAATATATTACCATAGGTAAACGATAAACGCAAGTGAGAAAACTTAAGCACAAAATTGCCCAAATTCATCGTCTTTTTCGCTAGTTTTAACTAAAAATTAGTCGATTTTTTTCTTTTTGGCCGCGCGGGGATGAGCGGAATAATAAGCCTCGGCGACACTATCTTCGCTAACATGGGTGTATATTTGGGTCGTATTTAATGATTCGTGTCCTAAAAGTTCTTGAATAATACGTAGATTTGCCCCTTTATTGAGTAAGTTTGTCGCAAAAGAATGGCGTAGTAAGTGGGGATGAAGATGGACATACTCTCCGGTTTTCTTTTCAACACTTAACAAAATATATCGTAAGCCTTGAATTGTTAACTTCTCCCCTTTCGCATTTAACAAAAATGCGCTTGTCGGTTGACTACTTTTCCGCCGACTTAATAGTTCTTTACGAACGCCAGTTAAATAAGCCCGAATTAGCCCTTGAACCCGTTCGGTAAACGGGACCATCCGTTCTTTTTGGCCCTTGCCAAGGACACTTAAAAACCGTTCGTTTATGTTCACTGTTTGCAAGGTTAGATTAACTACTTCGCTCGCTCGTAAACCGGTGGCAAACATTAACTCTAAAATTAGCTGGTCGCGACTAGAAAGAAAATCAGTTCGGGTTTTATTTGCTTCTAAAATTAAATTAATCTCTTCTTCATACATCACCGCCGGCAGTGGGTTGACTGATTTGGGCATTAAAACGCGCAGAAACGGATTATCATTGACCACACCTTTGTCTTGTAAGTATGTGTAATATTGCCGTAAGCTCGTCATCTTTCGTTTTAATGATCTTTTACTTAAATTGTTTTCAATTTCTGCTTGCATAAACTTTCTAATTTCAACTTTAGAAATAGCGTTATCTAAAACATCAATCTGAAGTAAAAATTCATAAAATGATTCAATGTCACTAGTATAAGCCGTCACTGTATGAGGCGAATAATGCCGTTCATAACGCAAAAAATCTTGGAATTCACTTAAAGTGCGGTTCATAAGTTTTGCTCCACAAATGCTTTGGTGGCTTCAAGCGCAAATTGAGCCACAACATCTCTATTTTTACGGTTTGCACCTGGCAAAATGCCGTAATTTGCGTTCATTGGCGAAAACGCTACTGGGTTAGCGTGACTTATATAAAACATTAAAGAGCCAAGCATAGTGTTGCGTGGATATTCAAGTCTTTCGCCTTTTAAACGACTTAAAACTTGGAGGGCAACATAAAGACCGCTTGCGCTGCTTTCAACATATCCTTCCACTCCACTTAATTGTCC
>CAYJDS010000043.1:2371-8383 GCA_964369015.1 uncultured Staphylococcaceae bacterium
GCAATAACTTCAACCGGCATACAGCCATCAAAATACTTCGTGTCGATATCGTGGAGTAAAGCGCGCTTAGCGTTTATTAATTCATGATAAAACGTATTATATTCTTCTTCCGTAAACGGACAATTTAAGTAAGCATCATCGCCTTGATCGTATCGTGATTTAAAATACGCTTTTTCAAGATTAATTGACTCTTTTTCAATTATTGGTGCACTAGCGTCAAAAAAGCCGAGAAAACGATGACCGATTTCCGCTTGTAGTACTTTTTCTAAGTTTGCACTAGTTAGGGGGCCGGTCGCTAAGATAACGAGGGCGTCTTTTGGTAAAGAAGTAACTTCTTCATTAATAATTTCAATGTTTGGGTCACTAGCAATAATCTCTGTTATTTTTTGACTAAAAAGATCACGGTCAACACAAAGGGCATTCCCGCCGGGAACTGCGGTTTGGGCCGCTACTTTCATCATTAAGGAGTCAAAAAGTGTTAATTCAGCTTTCAAAAGTCCGCAGGCATTAGTTAATTCTTGGCTTTTTAAGGAGTTAGAACAAACAAGTTCCGCAAATTGTTTCGTTTGATGAGCGTTTGTTCTTACCTTTGGGCGCATTTCGTAAAGAGTTACTTTAACGCCGTGACGCGCTAAAAAATAGGCGGCTTCACTACCGGCTAAACCTCCACCTACAATAATGACTTTTTTCATAGTCTTATTATAGCAACATCATCCTTAATCTTGCTTTTTTCGTTTGATTCGGCGCAGTGAGAGCGCATAATCACAAACTTTATAATCGGAACAGCGAATATATTTTTGCCCTTTAGCGTCGTGGCGATAAACAAGCGGTTTACCACATTTAGGACATGCTTCACCCGTATATTCGACAATATTTTCAACATATTTACATTTTGGGAAATTTGAGCAAGCAATAAAGCGCCCAAATTTGCCGTCACGATAAACGAGTTCGCCGCCACAATTTGGACAGATACGTCCAACCTTTTCGGCTTGCATTTTTGGCATTTTCTTTTGTGCATTATTAACTTGTTCACTAAAGTCATGATAGAAAGTTGTTAAGAACTTAACTTTATCACTTTCCTTCGCCGCAATTTTATCTAATTCAGTTTCCATTTCCGCAGTATAATCACTACTAATCAAATTAGGGAAGTATTCATTTAAAGCTTCTATCGAACGGAACCCACTTTCAGTTGGCGTAATCATTCCTTTACTAATCGTAATGTATTTACGTTTTTGGAGTGTTTCAATCGTTGGGGCGTAAGTTGAAGGCCGACCAATCCCGACTTCTTCCATTGTTTTAATAAGCCGACCTTCGCTAAACCGCGCCGGCGGTTCAGTAAATTTTTGTTCGCTATTTACGTCTTTAATTGGTAAAAGTTGCCCTTTGTTTAAGCTTGGTAAGTTAGTGTCACTTTTACTTTCAAAGGCACCATAAACTTTTTTATAACCCGGAAATTTAAGTTCGGTAGAAGCGGCACTAAAAAGATTACCATTACTATCAAAAGTGTAGCGTATGACTTCTTCGCTACTTGAAGTCATTAAGCTCGCAACCGCTCGGGCATAAATAAAACTATAAACATTTGCCTCTTCCTTTGTAAGGAAAGCAGCAACTCTTTCTGGGGTTAAACTTAAGTCAGTTGGACGAATGGCTTCGTGCGCATCCTGAACATTTGCCTTTGCTTTTGCTTGCGCAGGGCGCGCAGCTAAAAATTCTTTACCGAAACTATTAAGGATGAAATCTGCAGCTTGATTAATAAAGGAAGCTGAAAGACGCGTGGAATCAGTTCTAATGTAGGTAACAAGACCGGTTTCAACCCCGTCAATTGCCACACCTTCATAAAGCTTTTGGGAAATCCGCGCGGTTTTTGAGGCAGAATAGCGGTATTTTGCCCCTATTTCTTGTTGTAAGGCAGAAGTTGTAAATGGTGGTTTGGGACTACTTTTACGAATATCAGTGGTTACTTCACTCACCATTAATTGGGTGGTTAAGCTAGAAAGAATTGCATCTTTTTCTGCAGCGTTATCAATTGAAGTTTTACCGAATTTACTCTTTTTAAAGTTGACGGTAAAGTCTTTATCTTGGGCGCTTGTTGCAATTTTCATTGTCCAATATTCAACGGGGACAAAGGCCTTTATTTCGTTTTCTTTATCAATGATTAATTTAAGAACGGCGCTTTGAACCCGACCAGCACTTTGGACTTTAATCTTTGTTTTCAGCAATCCGGAAAGTTTAAAGCCGACAATCCGGTCGAGCATCCGGCGCGTTTCTTGCGAATCAAATAGCGCTAAGTCGATGTGGTGCGGGTCAGCAAGGGCATTAAGAATTCCGTCTTTCGTAATTTCATTAAAAGCCAGCCGTTTTGTTGTCTTGGGATCAATTTTTAAAATATGGGCTATGTGATAAGCAATCGCTTCTCCTTCGCGGTCTGGGTCAGTTGCGAGGAGAACTTCATCACTCTCGTCTTTTGCCTTTTTAAGTTCATTTACGACTTTAGTTTTACCGGGAGTAATAGCATAATCGCCGACAAAAGTTTTTAAATCAATTCCTAAACGACCAATACCTTTGGTCGATAAATCAGCGACATGGCCAAAACTAGCCATTACTTTATAATCAGCGCTTAAATAACGTTCGATTGTCTTAATTTTACTCGGCGACTCAACAATAACTAGTTTCATAAGTGTCTCCTTCGGTATATGAATATAAAGGTAATTACAAAACTTGTCAACCTTAAAACTTTCACTTTTTCCCTTTATTTATAATAAATAAAAGAAAAAACTAGTTAGTCCATAAGTTCATAATGTCACTGGCGCTTTCCACTAAATAGGCACCGTCTTTAATAAGTTTGTTCGTGCCGCTCTCATTTCCTGCTCGTTCGGGCAGACAAAAGATGTCACTTCCCCGCTCTAAGGCGTAACTTGCGGTAATAATGGTTCCAGAGCGGTATTTAGCCTCAACAATGAATAAACCGCGCGAGAGGGCCGCCACGAGCCGGTTTCTAAATTTAAAAAATTCGGGCTCTGGTTTCAGTGCCCCGGGATATTCACTAATAATTAAACCGCTCTCGACTATTTCATTATAAAGATTAGTGTTAGAAACAGGATAGGGATAATTAATGCCACTTCCTAAAACCGCGATTGTCTTCCCGTTCGCGCTTAAAGCTGCTTGGTGGGCAAAGCCATCAATCCCCCGTGCCATACCACTAACAATCATGAACCCTTCTTTGACAAGGTCGGTGACAATTTTATAAGTATACTCTTTACCGTAAGCGGAATATTCACGTGCGCCAATAACCGCCAGTGCTTTATCTAAATTATTTAAAAGCGTCACATCACCTTTATAAAAAACAACTAAAGGAGGATTGGGAATGCATTTAAAGGCATGGGGATAATCATAATCAACAATGGTAATTGCTTGATGTTCTTCGTCTTTAAATAACGTTTCATAGTCTTGATCATTAATTTTCTCCCGCGTTTTGATGGCCTGAAGAATTTTTTCGTAATCTCCCTTATACTTTAATGCAAAATAAATAAGAATATCTCTACTTTTAAAAATCATATTATTACCTCACTAATAAATACGTTTTTAGTGCGGTTTTTATCACATTAAAATAATTTAATTTGTTTATTTAAAGCATTACTAACTGGTTTATAGGAAAAGCGATGGACACCGGCAATTGGTCCATAAATTTCAAGCGCTTCAAAATGACTTTTAGTCGGATAGCCTTTATTGTTCTTAAAATCATAATGTGGATATAACTTATCAAGATTAACCATATAAGCGTCGCGGGTTGCTTTTGCTAAAATACTTGCGGCGGCAATTGAAAGCGACTGTGCGTCGCCTTTTATTAAAGCAACGTAACCAGTTTTAGCATCAAAAAGCGGCATGGCATCGGTTAAAACAAAATCATATTCGTGACTTAATGATTTTAGGGCATTACTCATGGCTTGTTTTGTTGCTTGATAAATATTTAATTTGTCAATTTCTTCGGGACTTACTTCAATTAAAGCGTATTCAAGCGCGACTGCTTTAATAAGTTCGGCAAGTTCATTTATTTCTTTACTCGTTAAAAGTTTCGAATCTTTAATCCGTTCATCATTAAAAGCAGGCGGTAAGATAACAGCAGCCGCCACAAGTGGACCCGCCAGTGGGCCACGCCCTGCTTCATCAATCCCCACTAAATAATGGTGGCCTAAACTTCGATATTCGTTATCAAAGGCAAAATAATTCATGATAATTCCAAACTAATGCGGCCAAGAGCGCCATTTTTAAAGTCGTTTAAGATAAGCGCTGCCGCTCTTTCTAAAATTACATGTTCTTCACCAATTATTCCCCGTCTTTGGGCAATTAATAATAGTGTTTCTTCTTTAGTTAAATTACTACTTAATTCAAGATCATAAAACGAACAAACTTGGGTTAAGTAATGTTCCTTTAAATAAGTTAAGAGAAAATCACTCATTTTTTCTAGTGGTAGTATTTCTTGGCGAATTGTTCCAACAAGCGCAAGCCGCATCACAACGAGTTCGTCTTCGTAACTCGGCGCTAAAATTCCTGGCGTGTCAATTAATGCAATCGACTTACTTATCTTTATATATTGATTAGCGCGAGTGTGCCCAGGTCGATTTTCAACACTTGCCGCTTTCCGTTTGGCTAGTTTATTAATTAAGGTTGATTTCCCAACATTAGGAATCCCAACAATCATCACCGTTATTGTTCGTGATTTCAGTCCTTTTTTCATGGCTTTTTCAATAATTGGCGCGCCAACTTCTTCAATCCGCGCTATGAGCGTTTTAATAAACTTTGGTTCATTTAAGTTTCCGGCTAAAGTATTGGCTTTATTTGTATACTCTTTAAGAACTGCCGGATCGGCTAAATCAGCTTTGGTTAAAATGAAAAGATTGGGCTTTTGGCTAATAATATGTTGAAGAGAACGAGCCCTGCTACTTTCAGGAATCCGTGCATCACCCAACTCAATAATAATATCAACCATTTTAAGCGTTTCTAAGAGTTTACGGGTCGCCTTTTGCATGTGACCGGGGAACCAGTGGATATTTTTACTCATCAGTATTTCCGCCACTTCCACGGGGCATAATAGTTATTGCTAACAAAATCACCTTTATTATTGACTTTCCCCATTCCTTGTATATAAACAAGTTTCCCCGATATTTGCAGGTATTTCACTGGACCAAGGCCAGTTTCAATCCGTGAATCTGTTGAATTCATCCGATTATCACCCATGACATAATATTCGTCTTCACTTAGTGTCAAAGGTTCACTAATCGCGGGACCGTGGCTGTAACTGCCCCCCACAGTTGCGCGAGCGGCGACTTCACTTAAATAGTCTTCATCTAAAACAAAAGAGGCGCCACTTACTGGCGTAATTGTCACTAAATCGCGCGTCAAGCTATCTTGGAGTTCAATTGTTTCGCCTGGTAAAGCAATAATCCGCTTAATAATTAGGTCAGGATTACTATTATCACTGCGGTCAATAATAATGATGTCGCCCCGCTTTAAATGTTCAAGCGCACTAGCCCGTTGGTCCATTAACCCAAACTCATTATTGACAAGGGTCGGCGCCATGCTGCTACCACTAATGTAGATCGGGTAATAAGCAATATCAAAATAAATCGCCGGAATTGAAATTAAAACGAGGACAACTAAAAGCGTATACCAAACGGCACTAAAAATACGTTTATAGAGTGGCTGCCGTTTTTTATTTATTTCTTCAGCACTAATTTCTTCAACCCGAATTGATTCTTCCGTAACCATAGTAGATATATTATACTAGATATCACCCGCAATTTAATCAGTAGTGAAAAAAAAGGACGCTTTCGCGTCCCGTTTTAAACTTAACTTATTTCTTTTCCTTAATCCGAGCTTTACGACCAGATAATTTGCGAATGTAATAAATTTTCTTCCGACGAACATGACCACGGCGAATGACTTCAATTCCCGCGATAACTGGTGAATGAGTTAAAAACACTCTTTCAACGCCGATGCCACCCGACATCTTCC
>CAYJDS010000044.1:0-8367 GCA_964369015.1 uncultured Staphylococcaceae bacterium
GCATACATTACATAACCTCCTTTATATATTCACTTGGACTCGCTATGATGGTAGATAATATCTTTAGTGACCACTGCTAGGCGGTTAAAGCTCGTGAGGCTATAACATAGGAAAGATACCACAAAGTATTATTTATTTCAATAATTCCGATACATAATTTCTAAAAATGTTATAAATTTAGCCAAAAAGGTCAAAAATACGTTTAACTATCGTTAAGGTTGCCATATTCTCTAATTGAAAAGTGACTTTCATGAGTGACAATAATATGATCAAATAACTCGATTCCGACATTACGACTAAGACGCGCTAGTTCACTTGTTGTTACTAAATCGTTTTCACTCGGTTTAACGATACCACTTGGGTGATTATGAATTAAAACGTAATAATCCGCGCCACTAATAATTAATTCACGAACGATTTCTTTCGTATCAAGGATAAATCCGCGTTCATGACCGACATAAATTTGCTTTTCACTAATAATATGACGTCTTTTATTTAAAGAAATTAAATAGAGTGTTTCTTTATTTAGGCGGCCAATTTTATTTTGATAAACACTAATAATTTCCGCCTGATTATAAACAAAAACTTTGGCATTATCACGGGCAACACCGAGTCTTTTCGTTAATTCAAAACAAGCAAGAAGGCGGAGTCCTTTTGCTACTCCAATTCCTGGTATTTTTAACTTCAAATGGTCCTTAATGCGGTATAAATTAGTAAGGCTAAGATGTTCCTCAAGCAGTTGTCCTGCTAAGGATAAGGCACTAGCGGTTCTAGTGCCTTCCCCAATCAAAATTGCTAAAAGTTCAACTTCACTTAACGAATCAATACCGTAATAGAGTGCTTTTTCCCGCGGACGATTTAAAAGTGGTAAATCCTTTATTTTATTATTTCCACTCAAACTTAAAACCGCCAGGAATGGTCGTTGATCCTTGTTTGGAAGTGAAGAGTTTGAAAACAACAACGGTAACAATTGCAATAATAAGAATTGCCATTACCGCGGTTAAAGTAATTGCTTCTCCACCTTTGACTTTACTTAAAGCATAATCTGATAAAGCTAACATAAATAATTCCCCCTACTATTAAATAAAAGGAATAAATCGACTTTATCGCAATTTTTTTAATTTTTCGATAATTAAAGCGCGTGCTTCATTAAAATGGGCGAGTTTAGTTTCTTCTTCTTTAATTTTTTGAGCGGGTGCCTTACTTAAAAATCCCGGATTAGCGAGCATTTTTGTCGCCCTTGTAGTTTCTGAATCTAACACTTGGAGTTCTTGTTCAAGTTTTTTAATGAGTTCAGCGCTATTTATTTCGACTTCAAGCCCAACTTTAACACTATTTAAATTAATAAGCGGTAATGTTTCGTTAATTTCATCCTCTTTAATTTCATTAATAAAACAAAGTCGTTTTAAAATATCAAAGTATGGCGTGAGTTTAAACTTCGGATTGCTAATATAAATATTAAGAGGCGCGTTAATCGCTAGACTATTCGCGCTCTTAAAACTGCGTATTTCTTTGATTAACGTAATAATTTCCGCCGTATTTGCGGCAGATTCATTAAAGCGTTTTTTACTAACACGCGGATATTCTTCTTCCATAATTGAGCGTTTTGCCCCTGGAATACTTAAGTAAATTTCTTCACTAATAAAAGGTGAAAACGGATAAATCATCATAATTATGCCGCGTAAAACTTTATACATAATGTTATACGTATTCGTGTGGTCACCGGGTCGATTTAAGACAACTTTAATCATTTCTAAGTAATTACTACAAAAGTCATCATAAACAAAATCATAGAGATAACGACTTGCTAAACCAAAGTCATATTTATCCATGAGGGAGGAAACTTTAGCAACAGTTTTCTCATAATTATGGAGTAAGAATTGATCAACTTCAGTTAAACCGTTGTAATCAAGGGGAGAAGCCGTAAAATCTTCAGGTAGATTAAAGAGAACAAAGCGCGAAGCATTCCAAATTTTATTTAAATAATTAACACTACTTTGCATTTTACTCTTGGAGTAACGGCTATCTTGTCCTGGCGTACTTGTCGTTGCGAGAAAATAACGAAGACTATCAATGCCAAATTCACTAATGACGTCACCTGGATCAATGCCATTCCCGAGTGATTTTGACATTTTTCGTCCTTGTTCATCACGAATTAAACCGTGAATAACAACATCTTTGAACGGTTTTTGCCCAGTTAATTCTAAACTCATGAAAATCATTCGTGATACCCAGAAGAAAATAATGTCATAACCCGTAACCATGACGTCAGTTGGGAAATAACGCTCTAAAAGTGGCGTCTCAGCGGGCCAACCAAAGGTCGAAAACGGCCAAAGTGCGCTGCTAAACCACGTATCAAGAACGTCACTATCTTGAATAAAGTTTTCATCTTCTGGTGGCGTCGTAGTGACGAGTACTTCTCCAGTTTCGCGGTGGTAATAAGCTGGGATCCGGTGACCCCACCAAATTTGCCGTGATACACACCAGTCTTCGGCAATATTCATCCAATTAATGAGTGTTTTATTAAAACGTTTTGGATAGAAGTTAATACTATCTTCACCTTCTTGCATTTTTCTAATTTCCGCGGCAAAATGATCCATCTTTAAAAACCATTGTTTTGATAAATAAGGTTCAATAATTGCTCCACTTCTTTCACTATGACCGACACTATGTTTAATTTCTTCAATCTTAATAAGTAGACCAAGTTCTTCCATTTTCTTAACGAGTTTAGTGCGGCCCACAAAGCGGTCAAGACCATTAAATTCGCCAGCTTTCTTGTTAAGTGTCCCGTTGGTGTTGATACAAATTGGTCGCGCCAGGTTATACGTTTCGCCAATTTTAAAGTCATTCGCGTCGTGCGCTGGTGTACATTTCATGACCCCAGTGCCAAACGCTAAGTCAACATAGCCGTCCGTTAATAGCGGTATTTCTTCGCCATTTACCGGATTTATAAAGGTTTTGCCGACGTAAGCGCTATAACGTTCATCAAGCGGATTAACAATTAAGGCAACGTCCGCAAACATTGTTTCTGGTCTTGTTGTCGCAACACTTAAAAAGAAATCACTATCTTTTAAGTAATATTTGAAATAATAAAACTTTCCTTTAACATCTTTATGGATAACTTCAATATTACTAAGAGCGGTCTCAAATACGGGATCCCAATTAATAATTTTTTCACCGCGATAAAGATAACCACGTTTATATAATTCGACAAAAGTATGATTAACTGCTTTATTTAAGTTTTCATCTAACGTAAACCGTTCATGATCATAATCAAGCATTAAGCCAAGTTTTGCCCATTGTTCGTGAATAGTATTAGCGTATTCTTCTTTCCACGCCCACGCTTCTTTTAAAAAGTTTTCCCGTCCTAAGTCGTATCTACTTAAACCCTTTTCCTTTCGGAGTCGTTCTTCAATTTTTGCTTGCGTGGCAATTCCAGCATGGTCAGTGCCCGGAAGATAGAAAACGTCAAATCCTTGGGCTTTTTTATAGCGGGCAATAATATCTTGAAAAGTATTATCCCAAGCGTGGCCTAAATGAAGTTTTCCGGTGACGTTCGGTGGAGGAATAACGAGTGAAAATTTTGGCTTAGTGAGGTCACCACTTTTAAAGTATCCGGCCTCTTTCCACCATAAATAACGTCCGTCTTCGACTTCATGATGATTGTAATGAGTTGCTAATTTTTTCATGTTCTGCTCCTTTAATAAAAAAAGTCCTTGCTAAAGGACGAATTTCTCCGTGGTACCACCTTATTTCGTTAATGACAACGCACTCGTTAGTTTTGTAAGGGAAACACCCCGATATTCTGCTTCGCTCTGACCTATAAAACGCTCGTGTCTTCCCTTTTCACCCTCTAGGAAGTCTCTATAATCACGCTCTTGTTTTATTCTGTAGCGAAATATCAATTAATTTTATAAAATTTTTGACTTTTTAGCAATTAAAGATCATTAATTACTCGAGTAAGATGATTTTGTAATAAGTTTATGTTTTGTTTGGTAAGACTACTAGTAAAAAGTAGTTCGTCACGTTCCTCATTAAAATGAGTGTTATAAACTTTGATTGCTTGCGCTTTTTCTTTTTGATTAATCTTATCAACTTTGGTAAAAATAACCGTTAAAGGTAACTTATAATGGCGGACAAAACTAATAAATTCTTCGTCTTCAGTACTTAAACTCCGCCGGGAATCAAGCAGGAGATAAATACGCTTTAGATTAGTGTTTTCACTAAAATAATTATTCATCATATCCGCGAAACTTGCGTCAATTGTACGTTTAGTTTTAGCGTAGCCATAACCAGGAGCGTCCACTAAATAAAAGGTATTATCAACATTAAAATAGTTGAGTAACTTCGTAAAACCAGGCTTTTTTGATGTGTAAGCATAGTTTTTGCGGTTAATAATGGCATTAATTAAACTACTTTTACCAACGTTAGAACGGCCAATAAAAATGACTTCAGGGAGTGCTTGCACACTCCCGTCATTCTTTGTTGTAAAACTTTGGACAAACGTTGTATTTTGAAAGTTAATCATTATTAGTTTGCTATTTCATCAACTTCCTTCGGTAAAAGGGCAATTTTAACTGCTTCTTCAATTGAAGTAATCGGAATTAACTTAAGTTTAGCTTTAACGTCTTCTGGTATTTCTTCAAGGTCAATAATGTTTTCAGCGGGGAATAAAACAGTTTGGATTCCGGCGCGAATACAACCGAGAATTTTTTCATAAAGTCCGCCGATTGCAAGGACTCGTCCAGTTAAAGTAACTTCGCCCGTCATAGCAACATTTGGGTCAACAAGCCGTTTAGTTAAAACACTAATAATCCCAATTGTCATCGCAACACCCGCACTATTACCGTCTTTTGTGCTAGCTTGCGGGAAGTGAACATTAATGTCGGAATTCATAAAGAAATCGGGATCAATACCGTACTTTGCAGCGTAACTACGAACATGACTTGCGGCAATTTCGCCACTTTCTTTCATCATTTTTTCAAGGTTTCCGGTAACGTTGACGACGCCACGGCCTTTAAAAGTCGTTACTTCTACTTTCATAATGTCGCCAATGTTGCCGGCAACGGCAATGCCAGTTACAACCCCGACAATTGGTTCTTTTTCTTTTTCAGTAAAGAAGTTACGCGGACGGCCTAAATGTTTTTTAACTTCGTCGGGCGAAATATTGAAATTACTTTCAATGTCAGTAAGTGTTTCAACTGATAACTTCCGGAGAATTGAATCAATTTTTTGACCAAGCATCCGAACACCAGCTTCCCAAGTGTAACCGCCAATGATAAAGCGGATTGCTTCATCACTAAACTTAATGTCGTAACCTTTAAGGCCATGACTTTCAATACCATGGGGAATTAAGTGACGAACAGCAATTTGGACTTTTTCTTCTTCGGTATAACCTTTGAGTTCAATCATTTCCATCCGATCACGAAGCGGTCGAGCAATATCACTATAATAGTTTGCGGTCGCAATAAAGACAACTTTACTTAAGTCATACGGTTCATCAATATAATGATCGATAAAACCTTTGTTTTGTTCTGGGTCTAAAATTTCTAAAAGGGCACTGCTCGGATCACCCCGATTAGCGCTTTTTCCGAGTTTATCAACTTCATCAAGGACGAAAATTGGATTAATTGTGCCAGCTTTGCGCATTGAGGACATAATAATGCCTGGTTGTGCGCCGACATAAGTTCTTAAGAACCCTCTTAATTTACTTTCTTCGTCAACCCCACCTAAACTTGCTTTGACAAGTTTACGACCCATCGCGGTGGCAATACTAATCGCTAAACTCGTTTTTCCAGTTCCAGGAGGGCCATAAAAACATAAAACTGTCGCTTTATTTTCTTTTGCTAACCGTTTAACGGCCATAAATTCAATAATACGTTTCTTTGGTTCTTCAAGTCCATAATGGTCGTTATCTAAAACTTTGCGAACATTAAGAAGGTCAAGATTATCGATTGTTTCTTGGTCATAAGGTAACTTAAGTAACCAATCAAGATATTCTAAAATCCGCGCTTTTTCGCCTTGTTCGCTCCGTCCC
Organism: uncultured Staphylococcaceae bacterium; assembly: GCA_964369015.1. Lineage (GTDB taxonomy): Bacteria > Bacillota_I > Bacilli_A > RFN20 > CAG-826 > UBA1361. Next base: position 6,038 of record CAYJDS010000044.1, read on the forward strand.
ATTTTCTTAACTTCTTTTTTAATGCGGGAAACAAAGTTTTTCGGGAAGAAACGACTTTTTAGTTTTTCTAAAATTTCATCTCCCGTATCAAATTCTTCGTCTTCCTCTTCTTCGTCCGGTACTTCTTGATTAGTTTCTAAGTTATCATTTGTTTGGGTCCGATTACGAACCATTTGCGTAAGCGTATTAACGGCATCATTAGCAGCGTCGTTTTCTAAAATCTTTAGTAAACTATCAATTCTTTTTTCAAGACTTGATTCTTCTAAAATTGCCATTCGTTGTTCGGTGCTATTTAGAGTTTTGTTTGCTAAGAAGTAGACTAATTCTTCAAGACTTAAGTTTGAATTACGTAAATCGTCAATTGAAATGTGGAGGCGACGTGTTAGTTCAAGTTTTTCACTAAAAAAGGTGAAAATTCCTTCCATTAAAGCGTTTTGGTCAACACTTGGATCAAGGGGAAGGGAAGCAACATGGGAAACAGTTGCACTCGTGAATGGGCCGTCGACATCGATTGACTCAATGAGCACGCGGGCAAGTGGTTCAAGTTGAACAGTGACGTGATGTGGCCGCTCGCGCACTTTTGTAAGACGCGCTAAAACACCATAATCATATAAATCTTCAAATACTGGATTGTTGACCGTGAAAACGCGTTGAGTAGCGACAATGATAAGCTTTTCTTCGGTTTCATTCGCAGTGCGTATTGCTTCAACTGTTTGCGGTCTTCCTGCATCTAAATCATCACTTTGATTGTGGGGGAAATAAACTTGATTGCGGGTGATTATGAGTGGTAAGTTATAACGTTGGTAAAGTTTCTTGCTCATACTACCTCCTTATATGGTAATTATTTATTGTTTTCGACTAAGTAAGAAATGGTTCGTTGGTAACGAATGTCATTTTTAAGATTTCTAATGTTTTCGCCAAGAATTTCACGAACTTTATCTTCAGTCATGCTGTATTGTTGGGCCATTTTAGCAATTTCAAAGTCAACATCAGCGTCAGTTACTTCAATGTTTTGGACTTTAGCAATTTCGTTAATGATGAAGTGGTTTTGGAGATTGACGCGTGCTTGTTCATGGAATGAATCGTGAATTTGCTCGTCAGTTTCACCATTCATTTGCTTATAGTCTTCAATGGTAAGCCCTTGACTCTTAAGTTGGTCTTCAAAAGAATGTTGCATATGATGACCTTCTTCGTGAATAATATCTTCAGAAATTTCTACTTTAGAATTTTCCCGGATTTTAGCAAGAAGTTTCTTAACGTAAGAGTCACGTTCACTTCTTTCAAGATCTTTAGTTAATTCAAAGAGAACATTAACGCGAAGACTTGCTAAATCGGTAACGTTTGGTAAGTTAAGTGAAGCTGCAAATTCGTCACTAAGTTCTGGTGTCTTCTTTGCCTTTACTTCATGAGTAAGTGTTTTAAAGACGACTTTTTGACCTTTAAGTGAAGCGTGATAATTTTCGGGGAATGTAATATCTAAATCACGACTTTCGCCCGCTTTAACACCGACGAGTTGTTCTTCAAAACCAGGAATAAATTGGCCACTTCCTAAGTTTAATTCGTGATTATCGGCTTTACCGCCGTCAAACGGGACACCTTCTTTAAATCCTTCAAAATCGATGACAACAGTATCACCAAGTTCGGCTGGTCCGTCTTTTAGCACTAATTCGGCGTTTTCCGCTAGTAAACTTTTGAGTTTATCATCAACCGCAGCGTCGCTGACGGTTAATTCTTCGTGCCCAATTGCTAAATCAGTATATTGGCCAAGTTCAACATCGGGGTTAGTGACAACGAGAAATTTTAAGACTAATTCTTTGTCGCTAATTTTAACGATGTCGTAAGATGGTTGCATTACTGGTACATGGCCACTTTCGGCTAAAGCAAATTGAAAAGCATCATTTAAGACTAGTCTAATACCTTCATCTAATACTTTTCCCGGGGCAACTCGGTCGCGTAATAAGTGTTCGGGGGCTTTACCTTTTCTAAAACCTTGAACGGTAATATCTTTCGCTAATTTTTTGAATGCCTTTTTTTGGGCATCTTCCCATACAGCGGCATCAACTTCTACTTGTAATTCATATTTACAAGTTTCTACTTTGTTAACTTCTAATTTCATAAATTTTTGTTCCTCCATTTATAACATTTAGTATTATACTAAAAAACTTGCTTTTTCCGTAATGATTTGCAAAAAGGAGAAACTTTGCCAAAAATAGCGGAATTATTTTGTGACAACCATTAAAAGAGCGGCGCTAAAATAGCTTTATAAATACGGAAAAATAAATAAATTATTGCTTGCGTAAAGAAAATTCGAATTATCTTCTATATGAAAT
>CAYJDS010000045.1:0-8315 GCA_964369015.1 uncultured Staphylococcaceae bacterium
TTTCTGAATCAAGTGTTTTAAGTTCGCTTTCAAGTTTTTTTATTAATTCTTAACTATTAATTTCAACTTCTAACCCAACTTTAACACTTTTTAAATTAATAAGTGGGAGCGTTTCTTTAATGACTTCTTCTTTTATTTCACTAATAAAACAAAGTCTTTTTAAAATGGCATAGTAAGGTGACAAATCAAATTTCGGCTCATTAATGTAAATATTAAGGGGGGCGTTAATCGCAAGATTATTACCACTCTTAAAACTTCTAATTTCTTTAATTAGAGCAATTATTTCTGCGGTATTTGCTGCGGTCTCACTAAAGCGTTTTTTACTGACACGCGGATATTCTTCTTCCATAATCGACTTTTTGGCCCCGGGCAAACTTAAGTAAATTTCTTCGCTAATAAAGGGGGAAAAGGGGTAAATCATCATAATAATGCCGCGTAAAACCTTATCCATAACGTTATAGGTGTTTGTATGGTCACCTGCTCGCGCTAAGACAACCTTAATCATTTCTAAGTAATTACTACAAAAGTCATCATAAACAAAGTCGTAGAGATATTTACTCGCTAAACCAAAGTCATATTTATCCATGAGACTCGTAACTTTCGCAAGAGTTTTTTCATAATTATGAAGTAAGAACTGATCAACTTCGGTTAAGTCGCGGTAATTAATTGGCGCAGCTTTAAAGTCTTCGGGAAGATTAAAGAGGACAAACCGGGCGGCGTTCCAAATTTTATTTAAGTAATTAACACTACTTTGGAGTTTGCTCTTTGAATAACGACTGTCTTGTCCTGGCGTGCTTGTTGTGGCTAAAAAATACCGCAGACTATCAATCCCAAACTCCTCAATTACGTCGCCGGGATCGATGCCGTTACCAAGCGACTTCGACATTTTTCGCCCTTGTTCATCACGAATCAGACCATGAATAACGACATCACTAAACGGTTTTTGACCAGTTAATTCTAAACTCATAAAGATCATCCGTGAAACCCAAAAGAAAATAATGTCATAGCCGGTAACCATGACGTCAGTCGGGAAGTAACGTTTGAGTAAATCAGTCTTTTCGGGCCAACCAAAGGTCGAAAACGGCCAAAGCGCACTGCTAAACCACGTATCTAGAACATCACTATCTTGAACGTAATTTGCGTCCTTTGGTGCTGTTTCACTAACAATAACTTCGCCCGTTTCCTGATGATAATAAGCGGGGATACGGTGCCCCCACCAAATTTGGCGCGAAACACACCAGTCTTCAGCGATATTCATCCAATTTATGAGCGTTTTATTAAAGCGTTTAGGATAAAAATTAATGGCGTCGTCACTTTCTTGAAGTTTTGTAATTTCTGCAGCGAAATGATCCATTTTTAAAAACCATTGTTTGGATAAATACGGTTCGATTATCGCCCCACTTCTTTCACTATGACCAACACTATGTTTAATTTCTTCAATCTTAATTAATAAACCAAGTTTTTCCATTTTACTAACAAGTTTAGCGCGGGCCTCAAAGCGATCAAGACCGCTAAATTCACCCGCACGTTCATTAACTGTCCCATTAGTGTTAATACAAATTGGGCGCGCTAAATGGTAGCGTTCGCCAATTTTAAAGTCGTTCGCATCGTGGGCCGGCGTACATTTCATGACCCCAGTGCCAAAAGCAAGGTCAACATAACCATCGACTAAAAGCGGAATTTCTTCGCCGTTAACGGGATTAATAAACGTTTTGCCAACGTATTCTTGATAACGCTTGTCACTTGGATTAACAATTAAAGCAACGTCGGCAAACATTGTTTCTGGCCGCGTTGTGGCAACACGCAAAAAGAAATCACTATCTTTCAAGAAATATTTAAAATAATAAAATTTTCCTTTAACGTCTTTATGAATAACTTCAATATTACTAAGGGCAGTTTCAAAAACTGGGTCCCAATTAATGATTCGTTCGCCGCGGTAAAGGTAACCGCGCTTATAAAGTTCGATAAAAGTATGATTAACCGCTTTATTTAAGTTTTCGTCGAGCGTAAAGCGTTCATGATCGTAATCAAGCATTAACCCAAGCTTCGCCCATTGTTCATGAATTGTAGCGGCGTATTCTTCTTTCCACGCCCACGCTTCTTTTAAAAAGTTTTCCCGTCCTAAATCATAACGACTAAGGCCTTTTTCTTTGCGCAGTCGCTCTTCAATTTTAGCTTGCGTAGCTATCCCAGCGTGATCCGTTCCGGGGAGATAGAAAACATCAAACCCTTGAGCTTTTTTGTAGCGGGCAATAATATCTTGAAAAGTATTATCCCAGGCGTGTCCTAAATGAAGTTTTCCAGTTACATTAGGGGGTGGGATTACGAGTGAGAATTTAGGCTTAGTAACGTCGCCACTTTTAAAGTAACCTTCCTCTTTCCACCATAAATATCGACCATTTTCGACTTCATGATGATTGTAATGAGTTGCTAATTTTTTCATATTCTCTCCTTTAATAAAAAAAGTCCCGCTAAAGGACGAATTTCTCCGTGGTACCACCTTATTTCGTTAATGACAACGCACTCTCTTGTTTTATATCGGAAACGACCGGATATCTTTTAACGTTCTGACCTATAAACCGAGCGCTACTTCTTTTTTCACCATCCAAGAAGTCTCTATCTAGTCACCTTTGGTTTATTCCTTAACGAAATATCAATTAATTTTACAAAAAAACGCTCAAGATAGCAATTAAAGCCCATTAATCACCTTACTTATATGATTTTGTAAGAGATTGATGTTAGTTTTAGTGAGGCTACTGGTAAAGATAACTTCTTCAGCCCCACCACTAAAATTAGTTTTAAAAAGACGCAAGGCGTGAGCTTTTTCTTTTTGGGTTACTTTATCGGCTTTCGTAAAAATGACCGTTAGCGGTAAATTATGATGGCGCACGAAGTCAATAAATTGTTCGTCTTCACTACTTAACTCGCGTCGAGTATCAAGGAGCAGATAAATTTGTTTTAAGTTATCATTAGCTTGAAAATATTCGTCCATCATCGTTGCAAAACTAGTGTCGACTTCCCTTTTTATCCGCGCATATCCATATCCGGGCGCGTCGACAAGATAAAAAGTGTTGTCAACATTAAAATAGTTTAAAAGTTTCGTAAAACCGGGCTTTTTTGACGTATAAGCATAGTTTTTACGATTAATCAAAGCATTAATTAAACTACTTTTACCAACATTAGAGCGACCAATAAAAATGACTTCCGGGAGTGGGTTAACACTCCCGTCATTTTTAGTTATAAAACTTTGGACAAAGGTCGTATTTTGAAAGTTAATCATCTTAGTTGGTCGGCGTCGCCTCTTCAAGTGGTAAAAGGGCAATTTTGACCGCTTCTTCAATTGAGGTAATCGGAATTAGTTTTAGCTTAGCCTTAACTTCTTCAGGGATTTCTTCTAAATCAATAATGTTTTCGGCTGGGAACATGACCGTTTTGATGTCAGCCCGGATACAACCGAGAATCTTTTCGTAGAGTCCGCCGATTGCCAGGACGCGCCCAGTTAAAGTAACTTCACCCGTCATCGCGACATTAGGATCAACCAGCCGACCAGTCAGGGCACTAATAATGCCAATTGTCATCGCGACCCCCGCACTGTTACCGTCTTTGGTACTCGCTTGCGGGAAGTGAACATTAATGTCAGAATTCATAAAGACATCGGGATCAATCCCGTATTTGGCAGCGTAACTGCGGACGTGACTGGCGGCAATTTCGCCACTTTCTTTCATCATCTTTTCAAGGTTTCCAGTGACATTTACGACCCCGCGACCTTTAAAAGTTGTTACTTCGACTTTCATAATATCGCCAATATTACCTGCAACGGCAATCCCGGTCACAACGCCAACAATCGGAGCTTTTTCTTTTTCAGTAAAGAAGTTGCGTGGGCGCCCTAAATGCTTTTTAACTTCATCAGGGGTAATATTAAAATTACTTTCAACGTCAGTTAACGTTTCCACTGATAACTTGCGGAGGATGGCTTGAATTTTTTGATCGAGCATCCGTACGCCAGCTTCCCACGTGTAACCGCCGATAATAAAGCGTATTGCTTCATCACTAAACTTAATGTCATAGCCTTTGAGACCATGACTTTCGACGCCATGCGGAATTAAGTGCCGGACCGCAATTTGGACTTTTTCTTCTTCGGTATAGCCCTTTAGTTCAATCATTTCCATCCGGTCACGTAAGGGACGGGCAATATCACTATAGTAATTCGCGGTTGCAATAAAGACAACTTTACTTAAGTCATATGGTTCATCAATATAATGGTCGATAAAACCTTTATTTTGTTCAGGATCTAAAATTTCTAAAAGCGCACTGCTCGGGTCACCCCGTTGGCCACTTTTGCCAAGTTTATCAACTTCGTCAAGGACGAAAATCGGGTTAATTGTCCCCGCTTTGCGCATTGAAGAAATGATAATACCAGGTTGGGCCCCAACGTAAGTGCGTAAGAAGCCCCGTAATTTACTTTCTTCATCAACCCCACCTAAACTAGCTTTAACAAGTTTACGGCCCATGGCAGTAGCAATACTAATGGCGAGACTCGTTTTTCCCGTTCCGGGCGGGCCATAAAAACATAAAACCGTCGCTTTATTTTCTTTCGATAAGCGTTTAACGGCCATAAATTCAATGATCCGTTTTTTTGGTTCTTCAAGGCCATAATGGTCATTGTCTAAAACCTTACGCACGTTGAGTAAATCAAGGTTATCAATTGTTTCTTGATCGTAGGGCAGTTTCATTAACCAATCAAGGTATTCTAAAATTCGCGCTTTTTCGCCTTGTTCACTGCGGCCCATTTTTTTAACTTCTTTTTTAATGCGCGAAACGAAGTTCTTTGGGAAGAAACGCGTTTTTAATTTTTCTAAAATTTCGTCGCCAGTATCAAACTCTTCGTCTTCCTCTTCTTCATCAGGATTTTCGGCGCTTGTTTCTAAATTATCACTACTTTGGGGCCGATTACGAACCATTTGCGTCAGTGTATTAACAGCGTCATTTGCGACATCATCTTCTAAAATCTTCAGTAGTCCATCAATCCGTTTTTCAAGACTTGATTCTTCTAAAATTGCCATCCGTTGTTCAGTGCTATTGAGAGTTTTGTTCGCCAAGAAATAGACTAACTCTTCAAGACTTAAGTTCGAATTACGTAAATCGTCAATCGAAATGTGAAGGCGACGGGTTAGTTCGAGTTTATCGCTAAAGAAAGTGTAAATTCCGTCCATCAAGGCAGTTTGGTCAACATTAGGATCAAGGGGAAGCGGAGGGACGTGACTCGCGATAGCGCGGGTAAAGTCTCCTTCAATATCAATTCCTTCAATTAAGACCCGCGCGAGTGGTTCAAGTTGAACCGTCACGTGATGGGGCCGTTCGCGTACTTTAGTAAGACGCGCTAAAACGCCGTAATCATATAAATCTTCGAAGACCGGGTTGTTAACAGTAAAGACGCGTTGGGTGGCGACGATTACGAGTTTATCTTCAGTCGCATTCGCAATCCGAATTGCTTCAACCGTCTGTGGACGTCCGGCATCTAAATCATCACTTTGGTTATGGGGAAAGTAGACTTGATTACGGGTGATTATGAGGGGTAAATTATAACTTTGGTTAAGTTTCTTGCTCATACTACCTCCTTATTTTGGTATTTATTTATTGTTTTCGACGAGGAAACTGATTGTTCGTTGGAAACGAATATCATTTTTAAGATTTTTAAGATTTTCGCCAAGAATTTCGCGAACTTTTTCTTCACTCATATTGTATTGTTGGGCCATTTTGGCAACTTCAAAGTCGACATCAGCCTCACTTACTTCTATTTCTTCTTTTTTAGCAATTTCACTTAAAATAAAGTGGTTTTCTAAATTAACGCGGGCTTGTTCGTGGAACGAATCGTGAATTTGTTCATCAGTTTCGTTATTCATCGTCTTGTAATCTTCAATTGTTAAGCCTTGGTTCTTTAATTGATCTTCGAAGTTATGTTGTAATTGATGACCTTCTTGGTGAATAAGATCTTCTGAAATTTCAATTTTTGAATTTTCGCGAATCTTTGCCAAAAGTTTTTTAACATAACCATCACGCTCGGTTTGTTCTAATTCTTTCGTTAAATCAAAGAGAATGCTAACCCGAAGACTTGCGAGGTCGCTAACATTTGGTAAATTGAGCGAAGCCGCAAATTCGTCAGTTAATTCAGGAACTTTTTTCGCTTTTACTTCGTGGGTGTGCGTTTTAAAGACGACTTTTTGGCCTTTAAGCGAAGCGTGGTAATTTTCAGGGAAAGTGATGTCTAAATCACGCTTTTCACCTGCGGTAACTCCCACAAGTTGTTCTTCAAAGCCAGGAATGAATTGGCCACTGCCTAAACTTAATTCATGATTTTCAGCCTTGCCGCCCTCAAAAGGAACACCATCTTTTAAGCCTTCAAAGTCAAGAACAACCGTGTCGCCAAGTTCGGCGGGAGCCTCTTTTAGGACAAGTTCCGCATTATCAGTTCGTAAGGCATTAAGTTTATCGTTAACCGCCGCGTCACTAACGGTTAAATCTTCATGGCCAATTTCTAAATCTTTATATTGACCAATTTCAACGGCGGGCGCAGTAACGACTAAGAATTTTAAGACTAATTCTTTGTCACTAATTTTGACGATGTCGTAGGATGGTTGCATGATTGGCATGTGATCACTTTCATTAATCGCAAATTGGAAAGCATCATTTAAAATGAGTTTAATTCCTTCATCAAGAATCTTTCCAGGGGCAATCTTATCGCGCAGTAAGTGTTCAGGCGCTTTTCCTTTTCTAAAGCCTTGGACCGTGACGTCTTTGGCTAATTTTTTTAATGCTTTATTTTGGGCTTCTTCCCATAACGGGGCCTCAACTTCAACTTGTAATTCATATTTACAAGTTTCAACTTTTGTTACTTCTAATTTCATAAAATATTTCCTCCATTTATAACAGTTAGTATTATACTAAAAAACTATGTTTTTCCGTAATGATTTGCTAAAATTTCAAAAACGCGTTTAAAAATGCTCATTTAACGTTTAATTTAATAAAATAACTCCCCTTTTAAAGGCTTTTCCAAGAATTTAGCGGACAGCAAAATGATTAAGGAGCAGTTTTAAAACTATTTGTTAGTGGAACGAAGGAACGAAAAAAAGTGATATTTCTCGTCTAAATCGTCTAAATTAAGCGGATTGTATCCGTATTCGAGCAAAAAGTCGGTGAGGTTAATTGTTCGTCCAATCGTATTTAAGGCTAAAAATTGAAAATAATGGGCGAGATCATCTAAATCTTCATTGTGATAAGAAATCGGATAAATATAGACAACATGATGGAAAAATATTTCACTCATTAATTTTTGAAAATTAAAGTCTTTATCAGCCGCACCGATTTTAGTAATTTTTTTATGCAGTGCGCGTTGTGTTTTTCCATTTGTTGGTACAAAAAGTTTGCTTGGTATAACCTTTAAAATTTTGTTTAATTTGTTGATTTTTACGTGTTCGGGATAATTCTTTTCATAAAGCATAATGAGCGCAAAAGACTTAATCATCTCACTTGGGGAATTAAGTAAGACCTTTTGGAGGAGACTAATATAATGTTCATTATAATTTTTTTCAATGTAATTGAGCGCCGCATAAGCTTGTTGTTCATTACCACTAAAAAAGAGGGTATCAAGTGCTTGTAAATCATATTTTTTCGCTTCGTGTTTTTCGTGACGACGTTTCTTTATTTCAGCTTGTAAAGCCGAAATAAGTTCATTAGTTTCGAGCGAAAAATAAGGGAACGATTCATATTGTTTTAAGACGTTTAGCGCTTGATTTAAATCGTTAATTTCAACAAGAGTATCAAGATGTAGTTCAATTAAAAGGGGCGCATTAAAGGAATATAACTCCATTTGATATTCACTAATAAAACTAAGGGCAATATTAAATTCGCCAATTTTACGGAGCGCGCGTAAATAATAAAATTTATCAAGCGTCTTTTTACTATTTTTCGTTAAGTTAATGAGCGCTTCGATTTTTTCTTCGCGTAACAATCGTTCGAATTTTTCGTTAGTTTCCATCTTTTAATTCATTCTACATCCCACGGTGTTGGTCCTTATTAATGCATTTGCGGCAGGAAGGACAAATGTGATGGCTGCGACAAATAGGACAAAGCCGGGCGTTCGTCTTGATTATTTTAGTATTACAATAAGGACAAAAACTGTAGCCACTACTAGTAAGTGAAGATGAGTCTTGTGTTTTTACGGGCCGTAAATAACGCGGGCGTTCTTCCTCTTTAACAGCTGGTTTTTTCATTTTTGTGAATTTTGTCTTAAAAGAGAAAAATAAGACGAGTAAAAG